>DATLSD010000043.1:0-22736 GCA_035534315.1 Elusimicrobiota bacterium | reverse complement strand
GCCATCTCCTTGTCCATGCCCGCGGCGGAGGCGAACACCCCGCAGCCGACGTAGGGAACGCCGAAAATATCCAGGAGCCCCTGCAGCGTGCCGTCCTCGCCGTGGGGCCCGTGCAGGACGGGAAAAACCGCGTCCGGGCGCCGCCGGGCGTCGCCCAGCTCGCGCGCGATCTCCAGGGGGCGCCCCGAAAAGCGCGGCCGCGCCGCGGCCTGCGCCACCCGGGAGGCCAGAATTTTCGGCGGGGCCTTGCGCCAAAGCCCGAGCGGATCGATGTAGACGAGTTCGGGAGAAAAGCGCGCCCGATCGAGGGTCTCGTAAATGAACTTGGCCGAGACCAGGGACACGTCGTGCTCGGCCGACTTGCCGCCGCAGAGAATCCAGAGCCGGAGTTTTTTCATGGCGCGGCCGCGCGGGCTCGGGCGTCAGAGGCCCTTAGCCGCGCCGTTTTTGGAGAGCAGCGCGGAAATCTTGGCGGCGAAAACGGCCTCTTCGAAAGGCTTGATGAGGACGTCCTCCGCGCCCGCTTGGCCCGCCTTCTGCGCGCCGGCCTCGTAGCCGCTGACGATGAGGACGGGCACTCCGGCGGTCCTGCGGTCTTTCTTGAGGCGCTCCAAGATCGAGATGCCGTCCATGCCGGGGAGCATGAGGTCGAGGATGACGAGATCCGGCGCGCGCTTGGCGATCTCCGCGAGGGCGGCGGCGCCGGTCTCGGCGGCCGTGACCTCGATGTTGTCCCCCAGGCGGCTTAGGAAAATCACCATGAGCTGCAAAAAATCCATGTCGTCCTCGACCACGAGGATTCGCCGCGTGGCGGTTCCGATGGCTCCTTTCGCCGCGGGTTTGGCGGAGAGCGGCAGCGTGAACTGGGCCAGGCAGCCCGAGGGCGCCCCCTCCGGGCGGCTCACGGAGATGCCTCCGCCGTGCTGCTCCAGGATTTCCCGGCACAGGAACAGGCTCAGGCCCAGGCCGCCGTGCTCGCGGGCCAAGCCGCGCTCGGTCGCGGAAAAAGGCTCGAAGAGCCGGCGCTTCTCCTCGTCCGAAAGCCCGGGGCCGGCGTCCTGGACGCTCACGCGGGCTTCGCGGCCGTCCGAGGAGAGCTTGACGCGCACGGCGCTTTTCTCGGGGCCGAACTTAAAGGCGTTCAAGACTAGGTTGTCTATGACCTCGCCCAATTTCTGCGCGTCGGCCTTGACCCAGATTTCCTCGGAGCCCAGATCCTGCTCCAAGGCCATGCCCTTGCGCGTTTTTTCCCGAAGGGGGCGGCCCAGGCGCTCGGCCAAGAACGCGCGCAGATCCAAGGCGTCCATTTTGATGTTCTTCTTGCCTTCCTGAATCTCCCGCGCCGCCAGAAGGTGGGTCATCACGCGCAGCAAATCCTCGGCGCGGCCGTAAATCGTGTCCAGGGATTTTTTCTGCTCCGTGGTCAGCGGGCCCAAAGTCTCTTCCTTGAGGATTTGGACGTAGCCCATGATGACCGAGAGCGGCGTGCGCATCTCGTGGGAAACGCTGGCCAGGAACTCCTTCTTGTGGTTCTGCAGCTCGTGGTCGTGCTTTTCTGGGGGCATTTTCCGGATTTTCCTTTTCCTGAATTATTCTACCACCCTTGATTGCGCGGCGCAATAAAGTTATTCTTAAGGGCAACGAAAATTTTCATGCCGACCGAGTCAAATCCTATTCCCGCGGGAGTCGAGCGCATCCTTTTGGACGAGGGGTCCCTGCGCGCCCGCGTCGCGGAGTTGGGCGGCCAAATTTCGCGCGATTACGCGGGCAAAAAACCCGTGCTTATCGGCATCTTGAAGGGCAGCGTGGTCTTCCTGGCCGACTTGATGCGCAGCCTGCGCCTGGACTGCTCGGTGGACTTCATGAGCGTCTCATCGTACGAGGCCGCGGACTCCACCGGCGTGGTGCGCGTGAACCTCGACTTGAAGGCCAGCGCGGCGGGAAAGGACCTTGTCGTGGTGGAGGACATCGTGGACACGGGCCTGACCCTGCATTACCTGCTCGATAATTTGAGAACCCGGGGGCCGCGGAGCCTGGAGGTCTGCGCGCTCCTGGACAAGCCGGAGTGCCGGCGCATCCCGGTCAAGGCCAAGTACGTGGGCTTTGCCATCCCCAACGATTTCGTGGTGGGCTACGGGCTCGATTTCGACGAGCGCTACCGGAACCTGCCCTACGTGGCCGTTCTGAAAAAGGACGCGATCAATCATGGAAAATAAGAATTTCAAGCAGCTGGCCCTCTGGGCCCTGGCGTTCATCCTCCTGGTCGCGCTCTTCCGCAACGTCAAGGCGCCCGAGCAGCAGATCAAGATCCCCTACTCCGAGTTCCAGGCCAAGCTCAAGGCCGGCGCGGTCGTTAGCGTGAAGGTCCAGCCGGATCTCATCGAGGGCAAATACAAGGGCGCCGGCGGCCAAAGCGTGGACTTCGAGACCATTCCTCTCCCCGACGCGAATTTGGTCCAGGAGCTGGAGACCAACCACGTCTCGCGCTTCGAGGGCGAGCCCGACCGGAGCTGGATCACGAGCCTGGCGGTCAACGTGGGTTGGATCGTGCTTTTCTTCGTGTTTTGGTGGCTCTTCTTCATCCGCCAGGTCCAAGGAGGAGGCAAGCAGGCCATGTCCTTCGGCCGCAGCCGGGCCAAGCTCTCCGACGGGACCAAGAACAAGACCACCTTCGCCGACGTGGCCGGCTGCGACGAGGCCAAGGAGGAGCTCCTAGAAATCGTGGATTTCCTGAAGAACCCCGAGCAGTTCAAGAAACTCGGCGGCAAGATGCCGCGCGGGGTGCTGCTTTTCGGGCTTCCCGGCACGGGCAAGACGCTTTTGGCCCGCGCCGTGGCCGGCGAGGCGGGCGTGCCGTTTTTCTCCGCCTCGGCCTCCGAGTTCGTGGAGATGTTCGTGGGCGTGGGCGCCTCCCGCGTGCGGGACTTGTTCGCCCAGGCCAAGAAGGCGTCGCCGGCCGTGATTTTCGTCGATGAGTTGGACGCCGTGGGGCGCCACCGCTTCGCGGGCATCGGCGGCGGGCACGACGAGCGCGAGCAGACCTTGAACCAGCTGCTGGTGGAATTGGACGGCTTCGAGCAGAACCAAGGCATCGTGCTCATCGCCGCCACCAACCGCCCCGACGTCATCGACCCCGCGCTCCTGCGCCCGGGGCGCTTTGACCGCCAAATCAACGTTCCCGCGCCGCACTTGAAGGGCCGCGAGGAAATACTGAAGGTCCACTCCCGCGACGTGAAGATGGCGCCCGAGGTGGACCTGGCCCTGGTCGCGCGCCGCACGCCCGGGTTTTCCGGCGCGGACCTGGCCAACGTGGTCAACGAGGCCGCGCTTCTGGCCGCGCGCAAGAAAAAAGAAGCTATCGAAACCGTGGATTTGGAGGAGGCCATCGAGCGCGTCATGGCCGGGCCGCAGAGAAAATCCAGCCTCATGTCCGACAAGGAAAAGCACATCGTGGCCTACCACGAGTCCGGGCACACGCTGGTGGCCAAGATTCTGCCCGGCACCGACCCCGTGCACAAGGTCTCCATCATCTCGCGCGGCCACGCCCTGGGCTACACGCTCCAGCTTCCGACCGAGGACAAATACCTCACTTCCAAGTCCGAGATTTTAAACCGCCTGGCCGTGCTCTTCGGCGGCCGCTGCGCCGAGGAGATCATCTTCTCCGACATCACCACCGGCGCCGCGGACGACATCGCCAAGGCCTCGGCCTACGCCCTGCGCATGGTCACCGAGTTCGGCATGAGCGAAAAAATAGGCCCGCTCTCCCTCAAGAAGCCGGATCAGGAAATTTTCCTGGGCCGGGACATCGCCCAGCCGGCCAACTATTCCGACAATACCGCGCGCCTGGTCGACGAGGAGGTCAAGCGCATCGTCACCGAGGCGCAGAACAAGGCCCGCGAGATCCTCTCCACGCACAAGCGCGCGTTAGACGCCTTGGCGGCCAAGCTTTTCGATCGCGAGGTCTTGAACGGAGAGGACATCGATGCCATCCTTCAGCAAGCCGGCGCCGCGGCTTGAGCCGCGCGCCTGGGGCGGAACGCAGGGCCCGCCCAAAGTCATGGGCGTGGTCAACGTGACGCCCGATTCCTTCTACGCCGGCTCCCGAGCCGCCACGGCCAAGGAAGCGGCCGCCTGCGCCAAGCGCATGAAGGACGAGGGCGCGGACATCATCGACATCGGCGGGCAGTCCACGCGGCCGGGCTCCCTGCCGGTGACGCTCCAGGAGGAGATCAGCCGCGTGGTTCCGGCGGTGCGCGCGGCGGCCGAAGAAACGGGCCTGCCGATCTCGGTGGACACGGACAAGGCGGAGGTCGCGCGCTTGGCGCGTTTGGCCGGCGCCGCGATTTTAAACGACGTCTCGGCCCTGCGCGCCGAGCCGGACCTGGTCCATGAGGCCGTGAAGTTCGACGCGGTCATCTTGATGCACCGCCTGGGCTCCAGTTCCAAGGCCATGCAGGACGACCCGCGCTACAAGGACGTGGTTGCCGAGGTCCGGGATTTCCTGGCCGAGCGCCTGGAGTTCTTCGCCCAAGCCGGAGGCGACAAGGCCCGCGCGCTGGTCGACCCCGGCATCGGCTTTGGCAAGACGCCGGCGCACAATTTGTCCCTGCTCAAGCACTTGGACGCCTTCTCGCGCCTGGCGCCCGTGGCGCTGGGCGCGTCGCGCAAGTCCTTCCTGGGCGCCGTCGTTCCGGACCAGGGCCCCTCGGATCGGTTGCCGGGAAGCCTGGCCGCGGCCGTGTGCGCCGCCGCCGCGGGCGCGGCCGTGGTGCGCGTCCACGACGTGGCCGCGACGCGCCAGGCGCTCTCGACTTTCTGGGCCGTGCGCGCCGCGAACTAGCCATGGGCGCCCTCTTCGGAACAGACGGCGTGCGCGGCATTCCGGGCCGCTACCCCTTGACGCCCGCGGCCTTGCGCGCCATCGCGTTTTCGGCGGGAAAAATTCTGGCGGAAAAGGCGGCGCGGGGCGCCCGCGCGCCGGCCGTGCTCATGGGCCGGGACACGCGGGAGAGCGGGCCCTCCTTGGCGCGGGACCTGGCCGCGGGCTTTGCCGCGGCCGGCTGCCGCATCCAAGACGTGGGCGTCATTCCCACGCCGGGAATTTCCTGCCTCATCCCGCGCGTCGGCGCCGCGGGCGGGGCCGTGGTCTCGGCCAGCCACAATCCCGCGCGCTTTAACGGCGTCAAGTTCTTCGACGCGGCCGGCTTCAAGCTGGGGGCGGAGGCCGAGGGCCGCATTGAGAGGGAGGCCTCCGAGCCGGCGCGTGCCGTCCGCGCGCGGCGCTCGGCGGGGGCGCCCCAGCGCCGCCCGGACTTGGCCGGCCTCTATATTGATTTTCTGCGCAGCACCTTTCCCTCCCACCTCGATTTGTCCGGCATGACCATCGCCTTGGACTGCGCCAACGGGGCCGCCGCCAAGATAGCGCCCGCGCTGTTCTCGGATTTGGGCGCCAAAGTCGCGCCCCTGGGCGTCTCGCCCGACGGCCGGAACATCAACGCCGGCTGCGGCGCGCTTTTCCCCGGAGCCGTGCGCCGGACCGTCCTGCGCCGCAAGGCCGACTGCGGCATTTCCTTCGACGGCGACGCGGACCGCGCGCTCTTCACCGATGAGAAAGGCCGGCTTTTGGACGGCGACGCCATCATCTGCCTGGCCGCCCTGCGCTTGAAGCGCCAGGGGCTTTTGCGCAAAAACAAGGTGGCGCTCACGGTCATGTCCAACTACGCGCTGCTGCGCTTTCTGGAATCCCAGGGCATCGCGAGCGTCTGCGTGCCGGTGGGCGACCGCAACGTGACCGACGCCATCGAGAAAGAGGGCTTGAGCCTGGGCGGCGAGACCTCGGGCCACGTCATCTTCCGGCGCTTCGCCGCCACCGGCGACGGGCTTTTGACGGCGCTGCAGACCTTGGCCGCGCTGCGCGAGTCGGGCGGCCCTTTAAGCGCGCTTGGCCGCGCCTTCCGCGCGGTTCCCCAGGTCATGGAGAACGTGGAGACCGACTCCAAGATTCCGCTCGAGGATCTGCCCCGCCTGCAGAAAGTTCTGCGCCGCGGCGAGAAGGAGCTTCGCGGTCGGGGCCGAATTTTGCTTCGCTATTCAGGGACCGAGCCGGTCCTGCGCATCCTGGCCGAGGGCCCGAGCAAAGCCCGCGTCCGGGCCCTGGCGCGAAGCCTGGCCGAAACGTACCGCCGGGAAACAGGACAAGAGGGAGAAAAGCAATGAAGATTTCAAGCCGCGTCAAGTTGGGAGTCAACATCGATCACGTCGCCACGCTGCGCCAGGCCCGCAAAGAGGCCGACCCGGATATCCTAGCCGCGGCCCAGGTCTGCCGCCAAGCCGGGGCCAGCGCCGTCGTCGTGCACCTGCGCCGGGACCGGCGCCACGTCCAGGACGAGGATTTGCGCAAGCTCTGCGCCGCCAAGGGCGCGGTCCATCTGGAGATTTCCTCCGAGCCCGCGATGGTCCAAGCCGCCCTGAAGGCCCGTCCCGACTCCGTGTGCTTGGTGCCCGAGCGCCCGGGCGAAATCACCACCGAGGGGGGCCTGAACCTCGCCAAGAGCGGCCGCGCCGTCGCCGCGGCGGCCAAGCGCCTCAAAGCCAAGGGCATCGGCGTGAGCCTCTTCATCGACCCCGAGGCCGCCGGCGTGCGCGCGGCCAAGAGCCTGGGGGCGGACACCGTCGAGTTCTGCACCACGGCCTACTGCGCGGCGCGCGGGCAAAAAGCCGCGGCCCAGGAGTTGGAGCGCCTGGAGCTGGCCTCCTACTTGGCCTACGAGATGGGGCTCTCCGTCCACGCGGGCCACGGCCTGGGCTACCACAACGTCAAGCCCGTCGCGGACATCCCGCACTTGGACTGCCTCAACATCGGATTTTCCATCGTCGCCCGCTCCGTGTTCGTGGGCTTGAAGGCCGCGGTTTCGGAGATGAAGGAGCTGGTCTCCTAGAAAGCGCTTGTGCGGCATCGTCGGCTACAGCGGGCCCCGGCAGGCGGTCCCTCTTTTGCTGTAGGGATTAAAACGCCTGGAGTATCGGGGCTACGACTCGGCCGGCGTCGCGGTCCTGGACAAGGGCCGCATCGAGCGCCGGCGCGCCAGCGGCAAGCTCGCCAACCTGGAGGCCCTTTTGCAGGAGGCGCCGGCCAAGGGCACCACGGCGCTCGGGCACACCCGCTGGGCCACGCACGGCAAGCCCTCCGAGGAAAACGCGCATCCCCACGCGGACTGCGGCAAGTCCCTGGTGGTCATCCACAACGGCATCATCGAGAACTACCTCGAGATCAAGGAAAAGCTCTCGGCCAAGGGACACGTCTTCGAGTCGGAGACCGACACCGAGACCGCGGCGCACCTCATCGAGGAGAAGTTGAAGAATCTTCGCGGCCCGGGCGGGGCCCTGCCCCCGCACCTGACCGAGCCCCTTCTTTTCGAGGCCGTGCGCCAGGCCCTGGCCGAGGTGCGCGGCGCCTACGCGCTGGCGGTGCTCTGGGACAAGGCCCCGGGCGTGCTCATCGCGGCCAAGACCGCGTCCCCGCTCATCATCGGCCTGGGCAAGGGCGAGAATTTTTTGGGCTCGGACGTCCCGGCCTTCTTGGAGCACACCCGCGAGGCGGTGTTCTTGGACGACGGGGAGATGGCGGTCTTGAAGCCAGAAGGCTGCACGTATTTTAATTTGTCCGGCAAGCGGGTGGCCAAGGAGCCCGTCCACATCCCGTGGGATAGGCGCACGGCGGAAAAAGGCGGCTTTCGCCACTTCATGATGAAGGAAATCCACGAGCAGCCGGAAGCCTGCGAGGACACCCTGCGCGGCCGCCTTTTGCCCCTGCGCGACGGGGTCCTGGAGCGCGAGTGCGGCCTAAAGGCCCAGGCCTTGAAGGATCTCCGGCGCATCCACGTCGTGGCCTGCGGCACCGCGCTCAACGCGGGCCTCATCGCCAAGTACTGGATCGAGGACTTGGCGCGCGTGAGCGTGCAGGCCGAGCCCGCCAGCGAGTTCCGCTACCGCGGCGCCGTGGTCGAGCCCGGCGATTTGGTGGTGGCCATCAGCCAATCCGGCGAGACCGCCGACACCTTGGCCGCGGCCAAAATCGCGCGCGAGAAGGGGGCCAAGATTCTTTCCGTGTGCAACAGCGTGGGCTCGGCCCTGACCCGCGCCGCGGACTTTAATTTGTACACCCACTGCGGGCCCGAGTTCGGCGTGGCCTCGACCAAGGCCTTTCTGGGCCAACTCTCGGCCCTGGCCTCCTTCGCCATCCACTGCGCGGCCGCGCGCCAAACCATCGATTCTTTCCGCGGCAAGGAGCTCATCGACGATCTGGTCAAGCTCCCGGGCCTGGTGCGCCGCGCGCTCAAGCTCGACGCCCGCGTGCTTGAGATCGCCAAGCGCTACCATAAGAAGGAGCACTTCTTGTTCATGGGCCGCAACTTGAACTACCCCGTCGCCCTGGAGGCGGCGCTTAAGCTCAAGGAAATTTCCTACATCCACGCCGAGGGCTACGCCGCGGGCGAGCTCAAGCACGGCCCCATCGCCCTTTTGGACAGCGACATGCCGGTCGTGGCCGTGGCCACCCGCTCGCGCACGGGGGAGAAAATGTACTCCAACATCGAGGAGGCTCGCGCCCGGGGCGCGCAAATCATCGCCTTGGCCAGCGAGGGCGACGCCGCGCCCAAGGCCGCCGAGACCCTTTTCGTGCCGCTGGCGCCGGAGTTCCTGGCTCCGGCGGTCAACATCGTGCCCCTGCAGCTCTTGGCCTACCACATCGCGGATCTGCGCGGCTGCGACGTGGACCAGCCGCGCAACCTGGCCAAGAGCGTCACGGTCGAGTAGCGCCGTGGCCGCGTCCTTGGGCGTCGACATCGTGGACATCCGCCGCATCCGCGACGCCGCCAGGCGCCGGCCGCGTTTTTTATCCCGCGTCTTCACCCCCGAGGAAATCGCCTACTGCCAGGCCAAGAGCGATCCGTGGCCGCATTTCGCGGTGCGCTTCGCGGCCAAGGAGGCGGTGTGGAAGGCGGCGGGCATGGCCGGGATTTTTTTAAAGGACATCTCCGTCGCGAGCGACGGCGCGGGCAAGCCCTCGGCGCTCATCCGCGGGCGCAAAACCCAGGGCCTCTCGATTTCCCTCTCGCACAGCCGCGACTACGCCGTCGCGGTCGCGATGAGAACGTCGTGAGCCGCGCCGCGGCGCCGCGCCCGCGGGCCTTGCCCCGTCGGGAACTGCGGCGGTTCTTGGCGCCCCGGCGCGCCGGCGATCACAAGGGCGTCTTCGGGCACGCGCTTATCGCGGCCGGCTCGCGCGGCATGGCGGGCGCGGCGATTTTGGCGGCCCGCGCCGCGGCGCGCTCCGGCGCGGGCTTGGTCACTTTGGCCGTGCCGCGCGGGATTCAAGACGTGGTCGCGGGCCATGTGCCCGAGGCGATGACCTTGGGTCTCGCGCAGAACGCGCAAGGCGCTTTTTCCCCGGCCGCGGCCGCGGTGCTCTTTGGCGCCGCCGCCAAGAAAAAATTTGCGGTCATGGCCCTCGGGCCGGGCCTTTCCCAGGATCCGGGCGCGAAGAAGTTTCTCCTGGAGACGTTAAAAAAAATAAAAATCCCCGCCGTCCTGGACGCCGACGCGCTCAATATCCTTGCGGGGCTAAGCCCGGCCGCGGCCCGGCGCCTGCTCTCGCGCCCGGGCGGCTGCGTCGCGACGCCGCACCCGGGCGAGATGGGCCGCTGCCTTAAGATGAGCGCCGCCCGCGTGCAGGCCGACCGGCCGGCCGCGGTTCTGACGCTGGCGCGGCTCTGGGGCTGCGCGGTTTTGCTCAAGGGGCGCCGCACCTTGATTTCGGACGGGCAAAAAATTTGGATGAACCAGACCGGCGGGCCGGCCCTGGCCAAGGGCGGCTCGGGCGACGTGCTGACCGGGCTTCTGGCGGGCTTGTGGGCCCAGCGCCTGGCCTCCGGCCGCGGCTCGAAGAACGCGGCGCTTGAGTCCGCCGCCCTGGCCGCGTGGCTGCACGGCAAGGCCGGCGAGGCCGCCGGGCGCCGGGCCACGCCGTGGGCCTCAAGCGCGTCCCTGCTCATCGATGAATTCCCCGCGGCCTTCAAGGCGCTATGACGGGCCGCTCGCGAACCTTCACGACCCGGAGCGCGGAAGAAACCGTGGCTCTGGGCCGCCGGCTGGGAAAAGCCCTGCGCGGCGGCGACGTGGTCCTGCTCTCGGGAGATTTGGGCAGCGGCAAGACGACTCTCGCCAAGGGCATCGCCGCGGGCGCGGGCTTTGGCGGCCTGGTGGCTAGCCCGACCTTCACCTTGGCGCACACATATGGCGCGCGCCGCGGCCCCGTCTATCATCTGGATCTCTACCGCGTGGCCGCGGACCAGTCCGGCGACATCGGGCTGGAGGATTTCTTGGGCGACGGCTCGGGCGTGTGCCTCATCGAGTGGCCGCGCGCCGCCGAGGCGTACTGCCCCAAAGATCGCCTGGAGGTGGCCATCTCGGTCGTCCCGCGCGGCCGCCGCCTGACTTTTTGCGGCCGCGGGCCGCGCGCGCGCGCCGTGGTCAAGGAACTGGGCAGGCCGTGAACATCCTCGCGGTCGACGCCTCGGGACCGGTCCTGAGCCTGGCGCTTTTAGCGCGCGGCCGGGTCCACGCGTTGCGCCGCGGCAAATCCGCGCGCCCCCACGACGAGACGCTTTTTCCCGCGGCGGCGGAAATCCTGCGCCGGGCCGGGATTTCGCTGCGTGATTTGGACGCCGTGGCCGCCGCCGCCGGGCCCGGGCGCTTTACCGGCATCCGCATCGGCATGGCCTACGCCGCGGTCACCGCCGGGACCTTGAAAATTCCGGCCTTGGCCGTCTCGCGCCTGGAGGCCGCGGCTTTTTCGCGCGGCGGGCGGCGCTGCGTGGCCGTCGAGGGCCCGCGCGGCGAGGTTTTTTACCAGGGCTTTTTTGGAGCGGCGGGCCGCGCGCCCCGCGCGGCGGCCAAGCCCGCCTGGGCCGAGGCGGCGGAGTGGCCAGGGGCCAAAAGCGCCTGGGAGCGGCGCGGCTTTTCGGTTTTCATGGCCGCGCCCGAGGCCAGGGACATCCTGGGCCTGGCGGCCCTGAAACTTTCCGGAAAAAAGATTCCCGATTTCGCGCCGCTCTATCTTAAGACCGCCGGCTATGAAAAAAAACGGCATCCGCCCGGCCCGGCTTGCTGATCTGGGCGCCGTCCTGGCCATCGAGGGCCGCTGGACCACCACGCCCGGCTGGAGCCGCGCGCAGTTCGAGAGGGAGCTGTCCTGGGAGCGGGCCTACTTCGTGGTGCTCGAGGAGGGCGGCGCGGTCCTGGGCTACGCGGGCTTGTGGGAAATTCCGCCCGAGGGACAGGTGACCACCGTCGCGGTCGCGCCCGAGGCCGCGGGGCGGGGGCGGGGCCGCCGGCTCTTGCGCGCGCTTTTGGCGCGCTGCCGCGAGCGCGGGCTCTCCCGCGTGACCTTGGAGGTCAGCGCGGAGAACCCCGCGGCCATAAGGCTCTACGAGTCCTCCGGCTTTTGCGTTGTGGGCCGCCGGCCAAAGTTCTATAATGACGGCTCCGATGCCCTCTTGATGGATCTCTCCCTTGACACTGCATAGGCGCGCGGCACTGGCGGTTTTGTCTCTCGGCCTTTTGGCGTTCGCGCCGCGCGGCGTCCGCGCCGCGCCGGCCCCGTCTCAAAAGCCCGCGGCGCCCGCCATGGACCTTTACTTGAAGGCCCTGATGCTGCAAAATCAAGGGGACAACGCCGGCGCGCTCAAGGCCTACCGGGCCGCCCTCGAGCAAGATCCCCTGTCTCCTTATCTCCTGCGCCAGGCCGCGGCCACGGCCTTGGACGCCAACGACGCCTCCGAGGCCAAGGCGTGGGCGCAAAAGGCCGTGGCCGAGGATTCCGGAAGCGCGAAGTCCTACCTGCTGTTGGGCCAAGTCGAATGGTCGCAGGGCGACAAAACCTCGGCGCTTTCCGCTTTCAAGCGGGCCCTGGCGCTAGACCCCGCCTCTTCCGACGCGGCTTTTTCCGAGGCTGAAATCGAGGCCGCGTCGTCCCCGGACGAGGCCCGGCGCCTGCTCGAGGACTTTCTCGAGCGCAATCCCGGCGAGGCCGCCGCCGTGCGCTACGAGCGGGCCAAAATCGAGATCCTGGCGGGAAATCTTCCCGCCGCCAAGAGCGATTTGGAATCCGCGGCGGCGCAAGACCCGGAGATAGACACCTTGGAGGGCCGCTACGCCCTGGCCCAGGCCTACGAGGTCAAGGCCGACACGCCGGCGGCGCTGGGCCAGTACCGAATCATCCTGGCCCAGGCCGGTCCCAGCGCCCCCTTATTGGATCACGTGGGGGATTTGTTCCTGGAAGAAAACGACGAAAAAAGCGCCGGAGAAAATTTTTCCGCCGCGCACGCGCTCTCGCCTTCCGACCCCGAGGCCGACGACTACCTGGCCGCGGCGGCGGAAAGCCAAAACGATTTTCCTTCGGCCGCGGCCTTCATCGATTCGAGCGCCGCGCTGGGCCAGGACCCGGCGCTGTCTTTGCGCCTGAGCTACGACTTGACCCAGGAGGACCGGACGCCCGCGGCGGTCAAAGTCCTGGAGCGCGCCCACGCGCTTTGGCCGGACAACGTCGAGGTGTCCTATTTCCTGGCCTTGGGCTGCCGCGACACGGGCCAAAACGCCCAGGCCGAGGCGCTCCTGCGCGCCATCGTCAAGGCGCGTCCGGATTTCCGCGACGCGCGCTTCCAGCTGGCCAGCCTCCTTGAGACCGAGAACAAGATGGGCGAATCGGAAAAGGAGTTCGACGCGCTCCTGGCCCGCGATCCCAACGACGCCGCGGCCTTGAACTATCTGGGCTACTCCCTGGCCGACCGGGGCTTGGAGCTGCCCAAGGCCGTGGATCTGGTCGGCCGGGCCGTCAAGATCGACCCCAACAACGGCGCCTACGTCGATTCCCTGGGCTGGGCGTATTTCAAGGAGGGCCGCTCCACCGAGGCCGCGAGCGCGCTCGAGCGGGCGGTCTCGCTCATCCCCAACGACGAGACCATTTGGGAGCACCTGGGCGAAGCCGAGGCGGCCCGCGGCGATTGGCCCGCGGCCTGGAAGGCGCTCATGCGTTCGGCGTCCTTGGCCGAGCCGCCTCAAGGCGCCCGCCGCGCCCGGACGGCGCGCCGGCATCTGAAGGCCGGAGAACTGGGGCCGCTCTACTTGAAATACCTGAACACGGCCCAGGGCGGCATCGAGCGCGTCTCGGGGCTCTGCGCGGTCCGCGGCTCCGTGCTTGGCCATGATTTTTCCTTCGCCGGCCTTATCTCGTTCCAAAATCCCGACAACCTTGATTTGGAGTGGCTGGGGCCGCTCTTCACGCCCCTGGTGGACATGAAGATGGGTCAAGACGGCTTTTCCCTCAAGCCCGGCGTCCCCGCGGCCGGCGGGCTTGATCCCGCGGCCGTCAAGTCCGCGTCCCGGGCGGCGCTGGAGCTTTTGCGCGGCTATTTGAGCGGCGCGATTTACGCCTCGGGCCCGGTCCGCTACGTCAAGCCGTGGTTTTTTAAGCCGCGGCTGGAGAGCCCGTCCTGGGTCCTGACGCTTTCCCGCGGCGGGCTCTTCGTCGAGAAAATCAGCTCGCCGCGCCTGCCCGGCGTGGTCCTGTCCTTGAAGAAGTTCTCCTTCCAGAAAAGCCGCGCGCTGCCGCGGGAGTTTTTGTTCTCGGGCCGCGGCTTTACCCTGGACATCGCGCTCACGCAGGTCCACGCGCAGTTTTCCCCTCTGGCCGCGCCGGCCGCGGCGCCATGAAGATCCAGTGCCCGGCCAAGGTCAATCTTTTTTTGGAAATCGTCTCCAAGCGGCAAGACGGCTACCACAACATCGCGAGCTTGATGGCCAAAATCCACCTCTACGACGTCCTGGATCTGGACTGGGCGCCCGGCGGGGAGCTGACTTTTTTAATCGCGCCGCAGGAAGGGGCTCCCGAGGTCCCGGCCGGGCCCGACAACTTGGTTTTTCGCGCCGCCAAGCGCCTGTGCGAGGCCGTAGGGGTCAAGCGCGGCGTGCGCCTGGTCTTGTCCAAGAAAATTCCGGTGGGCGCGGGCCTGGGCGGAGGCTCCTCGGACGCGGCCGGCGCGCTCTTGGGCCTGGCCAAGCTCTTCGAGATGCCCAAGGGCGCCCAAACCCGCAAGACGCTCTTCGACATCGGCCGAAGCTTGGGCGCGGACGTGCCTTTTTTCCTGCAGCCCGCGGCCTTCGCCTTGGCCCGCGGCATCGGGGACCGCTTGAAGCCCTTGAAGGTGGGCCATACGCTGCCCTACATGATCCTGGCCTATCCAGGCGTGGCCATCTCCACGGCCGAGTCCTACAAAGCTCTCCCCAAAGCCTCCCGCTCCGACGTGTTGACAAGGCTGTCCCAGCTTGATAAACTGGCCCGAGGCCTGGAAAAAGGCCGTCCCATCGAGCGGCTCGCGGGGCTTTTCTTTAATCGCATGGAGCAAGCCGGGCTCGCGTCCCTGCGGACGGTGGAACAGGCCAGGGCCATTCTCGAGCGGGCGGGGCTTTCGGGCGTGCGCATGTCCGGATCCGGGTCGTCGGTGTTCGGGTTCGCGGCGTCGCACGAGGACGGGCGCCGGGCCTTGAAGCGCCTCTCGGGATACCCCTGGAAGATATTTTTGACATCCTTGGGCGGCTGACGCGTTGCAAATAACGGAAATTCGGGTTCATCTGCGGGAAGAAGACAAGTTGAAGGCCTTCGCCACCGTGACCTTCGACGACTGCTTCGCCGTTCGAAACATGAAGATTATCTCCAGCAATAAGGGGCTCATTCTCTGCATGCCGTCGCGCCGTCTTCCCGACGGCACCTACCAGGACGTCGCGCACCCCGTGACCATGGCCTTCCGCAAGGTCCTGGAGGACAAGGTTTTGGCCTGCTATCACGAAGAGCTCAAAAAGAAGGCGCCGCCCGCGGGCCCGGCGGCGGCCGGCGGCGTTGTCTGATGGCGCCGCGCAAGAGACTCCCAGGTGGTGTAATGGTAACACAGCGGACTTTGAATCCGCTATTCCTGGTTCGAGTCCAGGCCTGGGAACCAAGGCTTTCATGAAGCGCGGCGACTTGCGGGGGCTGGGCGTGCTGCTGTTGGCCGCGGGCGAGGGCCGGCGCATGGCCTCAAGCACGCCCAAGGTGCTCCACCCCGTCGGCGGGCGGCCCATGATTTTCCACGTGCTGCGCGCGGCCAATGCCTTGAAGCCCGGCGAAATCGGCGTGGTCGTCGGCCACCAGGGCGACGCGGTCAAGGCCGCCTGCCTGGCCATGGCCAAGGAAGGCGGCGTGAGCCGCCCCTTGTCCTTCGTGCACCAGAAAGAGCCCAAGGGCTCGGGCGACGCGGTCATCTCCTCGCTTTCCTTCTTGAAGAAGTTCAAGACCGCCATCGTGCTTTGCGCCGACGCGCCCTTGATCACCTACGAGAGCCTCTACGCCCTTTTGCGCCTGCACGAGGAGCAGAAAAACCAGGTCACCTTCCTGACCGCCCGCGTGCGCAACCCGCGCGGCTACGGCCGCGTGGTGCGAAGCCCGCTGGGGGAAGTGCTGCGCATCGTCGAGGACGCGGTGGCCTCCGCCAAGGAGCTGGCCATCTCCGAGGTCAACTCGGGAGTCTACTGTTTTGAGACGGGCGCCCTGGCCGCGGGCCTAAAGGCCATCGGACCCAAGGGCCCCAAGAAGGAATTTTTCCTCACCGACATCCTGGAGGTCGCGCGCGGCTCGGGCGGCCGCATCGGCGCGCACCTCTCGGCCTCGCCCGAGGAAATCGGCGGGGTCAACACGCGCGTGCAGCTCTCCGAGGCCCAGCGCCACTTCAACCGCCGCGCCTTGGAGCGCCTGATGCTCTCGGGCGTGACCGTCATCGACCCGGCCTCGGTCTACGTGGACGCGGACGTGGAAATCGGCAAGGACAGCGTGGTCTGGCCGGGCGTCGTGCTGCGCGGCAAGACCAAAATCGGCCGCGACTGCGTCATCGGCCCGCACTGCCACATCGAGGACTCCGAGATAAGCGCCGAATGCGAAATCGAGATGTCGCGGCTGCTGCGCTGCCGCGTGCTGGAAAAAACCAAAATCGGCCCCTTTTCCCACATCCGCCCCGACTCGGTCGTGGGCCCGCGGGCGCGCGTGGGCAACTTCAGCGAAATCAAGGCCTCGCGCGTGGGCGCGGGCTCCAAGGTCAATCACTTGAGCTACGTGGGCGACGCCGACGTGCGCGAGGACGTCAATATCGGCGCCGGGACCATCACCTGCAATTTCGACGGCCGCGGCAAGAACAAGACCATCATCGAGGCCAAGGCCTTCATCGGCTCCAACACCACCATCGTGGCCCCGCTGCGCGTGGGGCGCGGCGCCCTGGTCGCCGCCGGCTCGACCATCGACGAAGACGTGCCCGCCGGGGCCCTGGCCTTCGGGCGCGCGCGCCAGGAGAACAAGGCCGGCCGCGCCAAGGACGGCCTGCTTTTAAACGGCAGCCGCAAGAGCGGAGGAAACCATGCCTAGGACCAAGGCCGCGCCCGCGCCGTCCAAGACCGAGCCCATCCGGATTTTTCCGCGCTTCAAGATTTTTTCCGGCAACGCCAACCGGGCCCTGGCCGAGGACATCTGCAGCTACCTGGGCGCGCCCCCGGGCCGCGTGCGCGTCACGCGATTCGCCGACGGCGAGATCAACGTGCAGATAGACGAGAACGTGCGCGGCATGGACTGCTACGTCATCCAGCCCACCTGCCGCCCGGTCAACGAGAACTTGATGGAGCTGCTCATCATGATGGACGCGCTGCGCCGGGCCTCGGCCGGGCGCATCACCGCGGTCATCCCCTATTTCGGCTACGCGCGCGCCGACCGCAAGACCGCGCCCCGCGTGCCCATCTCCTCCAAGCTCGTGGCCAACCTCATCACCGTGGCGGGCGCGCACCGCGTCATCACGGTGGACCTGCACGCCGCGCAGATTCAGGGCTTTTTCGACATCCCGGTCGACCATCTCTATTCCGCGCCCATCATTTTGGACTACATCCGCAAGAAGGGCCTGCAGGACCTGGTCGTGGTCTCGCCGGACGTGGGCGGCGTCGAGCGCGCGCGGGCGTTCGCCAAGCGCCTGGGCGCGCACCTGGTCATCATCGACAAGCGCCGGCCCCGGCCCAACGAGGCCTCGGTCTACAACATCATCGGCGAGGTGGACGGCAAGACCGCGCTCATCTTGGACGACATGGTGGACACCGCCGGCACGCTCACCAAGGTCGCCGAGAAAATCAGGCAGGCCGGCGCCAAGCGCATCTACGCGGCCTGCTCGCACGGGGTGCTCTCCGGCCCGGCCCTGGACCTCATCGAGAAGTCCGACATCGAGGAGATGATCCTGACCGACTCCATCCCCATCCGGAACTTGGACGGCGGCAAGTTCAAGGTTCTTTCCATCGCTCCATTAATGGGCGAGGCGATTTCACGCAATCACGAGGGCAAATCCATCAGCGCCCTTTTTGTTTAATAGACACGAGGAATAAAAAACATGGAAGAGATCAAATTGACGGCGGAAAAAAGGCCCGCGAAGGGCACCAAGAAGGAGCTCTCGGCGCTGCGCGCGCGCGCGCGCGTGCCCGGCATCGTCTACGGCGAGGGCAAGCCGGAGATTTTAATCGAGGTGGCGGAAAAGGACATCCTCGCGGCCCGCAAGCAGGGCGGCGTCAACGCCATCCTGCACATGGAGCTGGGCGGCGCCACGGAGACCGTCATCGTCAAGGAGCTCCAGCGGCACCCGGTCTCGGAGCGCCTCTGGCACGCGGATTTCCAGCGCATTTCCTTGAGCCGCAAGATCACGGCCAAGGTTCCGCTGCACATCAAGGGCGAGGCCCCGGGCGTCAAGAACTCGGGCGGCGTGCTCCAGCACGAGCTGCGCGAGCTGACCTTGAAGGCCCTGCCCACGAAGATTCCCCAGTTCATCGAGGTGGACGTCGCGAACCTCGAGCTCCACAAGCACATCCTGGTCAAGGAGCTGCCCCTGGGACAAGACGTCGAGGTCCTGGAGGATCCCGAGCACATCGTGGTCCACGTCACCATCGCCAAGGTGGAGGAGGCGGCGCCCGCGCCGGCGGCGGAAGCCGCGGCCGTGGCGGGAGCGGCTCCGGCCGAGCCCGAGCTCAGCGCGGTCAAGGGCAAGAAGGACGAGGAAGGCAAGCCCCTGCCCAAGGAAGCCAAGGAGACCAAGGACGCCAAGGGCAAGGAAGGCGGCGCGGCGGCGCCCGCCAAGAAATAGCCGCGGATTTTCTTGGCCGAGCTGCGTCTCATCGTGGGCCTGGGCAATCCCGGCGCCCGCTATGCCCGCACCCGGCACAACATCGGCTGGCGGCTGGCGGAATTTCTGGCCGGGCCCGCGGGCGTCTGGAAGAATTTCAAGGGCCTGGGCGTCTGCGCCTCCAGCGAGGGGCTGCTCATGGCCAAGCCCGAGACCTTCATGAACGAGTCGGGGCGCTTCGTGCGCGCCTTGGCCGACTTCTACCGCGTCTCCGCGGGCGAAGTTCTGATCTGCTACGACGAGCTGGACCTGCCCTTCGGCCGGCTGCGCTTAAAGCCCTCGGGCTCCGCGGCCGGGCACAGGGGCATGGAGTCCGTCATCGCGGCGCTGGGCACCGAGAATATTCCCCGGCTGCGCCTGGGCGTCGGCCCCAAGCCGCCCCAGGCCGACGGCGCGGCCTTCGTGCTGGGCCGGTTTTCGGCGGATGAGGAAAAGGCCTTGGACGGCGTGCTGGACTTGGCCGCGCAGGCCGCGCGGCTGGCGCGAGCCTCGGGGCTGGAGGCGGCCATGAACCGCTTCAACGGAGCGCCCGCCCCGTGATCTCGGTCTGGAAGCTGGTCTTGAGCGCCGTTTTTTTTCTCTTGGGCTTCGGCTATCTCTACCGCCCCGATCTCATCGCGCGCCTGAACTCCTTTCTGCGCGATTACCTGCTCAACGACAGCCACATCGCCTTGGAGCGCAAGAAGTGGGGGGTCTTTTTCCTGCTCGTCGGCTTTCTCCTCCTTTATATGGGCTTAAACGGCATGGGGCGGCGCTGAGCGTGGACGATTTAAAGGCGCTGGCCCAGCAGGCGCTCTCGGATATCCGCGGCCGGCTGCCGGCCGGAACGGAGGCGGAGCTCTACGTCTCGCGCAGCCTCAGCCGCGGCGTCGAGCTGCGCCGCGGCCGCCTGGACACGGTCGAGGATTCGGAGTCCTCCGGCGCGGGCCTGCGGCTCATCCAGGACGGCCGGGCCGCCTTCGCGTCCTGCGGCAGCCTGGACCCGCAAAAAATACGCGGGCTCTTGGAGCCCGCGCTGGCCCAGATCAAGCACTCGCCCAGCGACTATTTCCGATCCTTCGCGCCCGCGGACGCGGGCCAAAACGGATCGGCGGAGGCCTTGGCCGCGTCGCTCTGGGACGAAGGCGTGCTCTCCGGGCCATGGCAGGACAAGCAGAAGGATTTGGAAGCCCTGGGCGCCGCGGCCCTGGGCGCGGACAAGCGCGCGGGGGAAGTGCTGCGCGCGGGCTACCAAGAGACGCGGGGGGAAAGCGCCGTCGTCAACTCGCGCGGGCTTGTCTCCGCGGAGCGGGGCACCTTTACGGGCGCGGGCGCTTCGGTGCTGGCGCGCCAAGACGGCGAGAGCCAAATCGGATCGGCCTCGGCCTCGGCGCGGAAAAACGGCGCCTTTGATTTCAAGCGCCTGGGAGCCCAAGCCGCGCAGCGGGCCTGCGCGCTTTTGGGCGCGCGCCAAGCCCCAAGCGGGCCCCGCGCGGTGGTCTTCGATCCGTGGATTTCCGGGGAATTCCTGGATTTGATCGCGGATCTGCTCTGCGCGGACGCGGTGCACAAGGGCAAGTCGCTTTTGGCCAAGAAGCTGGGCGTGAAGGTCGCCTCGTCCCTGGCCACCTTCGCGGACGACCCGCGGCTGCCCGGCGGGGCGGCCAGCTCCCTCTACGACGACGAGGGCTGCGCCACCAAGCGCAAGACCATGATCCAGGACGGGATTTTGCAGGAGTACTTCTACGACGTCTATTGCGCCAACAAGGACGGCCGCCGCAGCAACGCCAGCGCGGCGCGCGGCTCCTATCGCGGCCTGCCCGGGCCCTCCGCGTCCAACTTCTACCTGGCGCCCGGAAAAACCAAGAGGGAAGACATCATCGCCGGGACCAAGAAGGGCATCCTGGTCCTGGAGGTCATGGGCATGCACATGGTCGACCCCGTCTCCGGGGAATTTTCCATCGGCGTCTCGGGCCTGGAGATAGAAAACGGCCGGCTGGGCGCCCCGGTGCGCTCGGCCATGATTTCCGGAAACCTCATGGACGTGCTTGCCCGCATCGACGCGGTGGGCTCGGACCTCATCTTCTACGGCTCCACGGGCGCGCCCACCTTCCGCATCGCCGAGCTCTCGGTCGCCTAAACGCCGCGGCGTTGCTAGCGCACCAGGCGGTTGACGACCACGTCGGCCTGGCGCGAGCCGTCGGGCACGGGGTCGGACCTGAAGCCCTCCAGATCGCCCGGTTTGGGCTTGCCCACGTCGCCGCGCGAGTTCTCCTCCACCTCGATGGAAAAGGGCCCCTGCGGCGGCGCGCCGGGCAAGAGGAGATCCGCCCGGCCCAACTCGTAGAACACCGGAAAAACGGGGTTGACCACGCGGCGCACGGCCACCGGCACGCCGCCCGGGTTCTTGGCGACGACGAAGAGCACCGAGTTGGGGCGCGCGGCGCGCTCGCGCAAAGGGTTGGAGACCGTCACGGTGCCGGCGAGCGAAAAGTCCCGGCTCCGGCAGGCGGCCAGCGAGAGAGCCGCCGCGGCCCCGGCCGCGAGCAGGGCCCGCCTCACGCCGGGGCGGCGTCCTGGGGATGCTCGGGCCGCAGGGCCAGGTAGAGATAGGTTCCGGTCACGAGCAAAGCCAGCAGGGAGAACAGCGGGATGCGCGACGGCATGAAAAGAAAGATGATCTGCACGGCGATGATCAAGGTCTGCGCGTAGGCGGAGAGGTTGAAGAGCTCGGCGTAGGGCCGGCTGCCGTGGAGCAGGTTGCTCAGCGCCATGGCGACCACCGAGTAGAACAGCGAGGCGACGAGCTTCCAGACCAGGAACACGATGAAGAGCCCGAAGAGCGCGGCGGGATAAAGGACGCGGTTTAAGAGCGCGCCCGCCTGCTTGTAGAAGGCGGGGTCCAGGGTGACGGGCTTGTCGGTCTTGGTGTCCGAGAAGCTGCGGTCCTCGATGGTCCCGTTGGGCCGGCGCAGGTAGAAGTCCGACTGGGTCAAATACGCGGTCACGCCCGCGTCGTCCATGTCCTTCTCGGTGATGGGCGCGGTGCGGGTGGTGTCGACGGCCACGGCGATGTCCGTGTCGGCCGGGTCGCGCAGCACGGCCGGCATGGGGGAGGTCGAGGAAAACTTGCCGTTGTCGAAGGTCAAAACGGGCGCGGACTGGGCCAGCCAGGCGAAGGTCTGTTCCAGGGCCGGGCCCACGCGGATTTTCAGGGCCGCGGTGCCCAGCACGCAGAAAATCAGGGCCAGATAGGACAGGTAGAGCACGGTGCGGGAAAAGGCCTGCTTGGCGATTTTCCGGTAGAAAGAGACGCTGGTGATCGCGTTGACGGGGTCGAGGAGAATCATGGGCCTAGTTTAGCAAGGCCGCCGCCGCGCGCGCAACCAAGCGCCGCGCCGATTAGTCATTGCAGGCGACGGGATTTTGGCGGCACCACTGGGCGAAGGCGGCGGCTTTTCGGGCGGCCGCGCGCGCGAGGTCCCGGGCGGTCTGCCCGGCGTAGTCGCGGAGATCGGGGTCGGCGCCCGCCTGGCGCAAAAAAGCGGCGAGGTCGGGCCGGTTGGCGTCCGCCGCGTACATCAGGGCCGTCCGGCCGCGCCAATCGCGGGCGTTTAGATCGGCATGGCCCGCGATGAGGGCCTTGATGACGCCCGTGTCGCGGCCCGCGCCCTCGACGGCGAGCATGAGAATCGTCGCGTGATAGCGGTCTTGGCCGCTCCGGGCGTTGGCGTCGGCGTGGGCCGCGAGCAGGACTTCCACCGAGGCGCCGCCGCCGGCATCCACCGCGGAGAAAAGGGCGCCGTTGATGTTGGCGGGGTTGGGCCGGGCCTCGGAGAGCATCAGGCGCAGCACGGAGACGCGGCCGTATTGGGCCGCGTACATGAACGGCGTCATGCCGGAGAAATCCGCGGCGTTGACGTCGGCGCCGGCCTTAATCAGGGTCCGGGCCACGAGGGCGCCGGAGCCGAAGATGACCGCGGCGTCCAGGGGCCTGTTGCCGACGCTGGGCGCGTAGACGGCGTTGACGTCGGCGCCGCGCCGGATCAAAGAGACCACCGCCGCCTCGTCGCCGCGGCAGGCCGCCTCGTAGAGCGCGTCGTTTAGAGCCTGCTGCGCCCGCCGGCCGGAGACAATCGTTTGCGCCCGGGCGATTGCCTGGGCGAAGGACGACGCGCCGCCCGCCGCCGCGGCCTCGGCGGACTGGCCCAGGCAGGGCGCCGCTTGGGCGAAGGCGAGCGCCGCCGCCGTCAAAATTCCCAACGTCTTGGCCGATATCGTCATGGCATTCTCCTTTTAAATCGCGCGGCTTATAAGAAATTATAGAACGGCCGGTCGCGCCGCTCCATTGCCGCCGGATAAAACCTAAATGACACTTGCATGACGCGCAGTGCGGTGGGTCCGAGGGCTGACGCCGGCCATCCCGTTGGGTGCTCGGCCGAAGGACTACACGCCTGCGCGCCCAACGGG
>DATLSD010000042.1:0-59421 GCA_035534315.1 Elusimicrobiota bacterium | reverse complement strand
CGCGGCCTACTGGTTCTCGCGGCCAGGCATCCCGCGCGAGGAGTTCGCCCAGTTCGAGGAGCAGTTAAACGGCGGCCTTGAGCGCGCGCGTCGAAGCCCTAAGCGCCTGGGCATGACCATCGCCTACACCTGCACGGACTGGTTCTGCGCCATGACCTCGCTCTACTGCTGCTTCCGCGCGGTAGGCGTGAACCTCTCGATGGGCAGCCTCACGGCCGGATTTACCGCCGGCCAGGCCGCGACCCTGATTCCCATTTTGCCCGGAGGCCTGGGCGCGGTCGAGGGCTCCATGGCCGCGGTCTACCAAAGCCTGGGCATCGACTGGGCCACGGCCCTGGTCGCGGTCTTCATCTACCGCATCGCCTACTTCATCGTCCCCGGCCTCATCAGCGTCTTCGTGTTCTGGGGGCTCAAGATGTCCGAGCCCTCGCTCATGAAGAAGGCGGGGTTGATGGAGGAAAAAAACGAAAAATCCCGCCTGGAAGCGTCGCCCGAGCGTTAGACGGGCGGCCCTTCCTTTATAAAGCCGGGCGCTATTTCCTCAGCGGAGCGGTCATCCGGGACAAAAACGGCGGCAAGTCCAAACGTTCAATTTTATAACCGAGCATGGCGCATCTAAACGGGCCGCCCTGAGTAGAGCGTCCCACCAAATCCAAAGTTCCCCGCGCGGGGAGGCCGCCTAGATGCAGAATTTGCCGCGCCACGGAACGAAAAAAAACCGTCCCCCGAACGCCGGCGCCGCAATCAATCTTCCACCGCCAGGAATCAGGAGATCGGCCGGAAAGCCCGCCCGCAATCGGGCACGGAAGCGCTCTGCCGCCGACCGAAAGGCCGAGGTCCTGCAGCGCCACAGAGGAAGAGACAAGCAAGCTTCGCCTCTCGTCGCTTTCCGATATACGCCAGTCCTCATCCCCGCTCCGCTCCCCGGAGGGATAAAACTCCACGGAACCGACCACGCCGCAGGGGGCACGGACGACGCCAACGGGCACGCGCACGGTCTTGCCGCCCTCGGCGAATGAAAGGACGGCCGCACGGCCGTCCTTGAGGGCAAAAGCCAGGGGCGCAAAGTGCGGCTCTCCCCCCGGCGATAGAGCCATGAGGAACGACCGAGTGCCGAGGGCCTTTGGGTTTAACACCGCCGTTTGAAGCGCAACCTTCGGGTTCACTCTGGTAAAAACAGCCGCGGGCTTATTTTTTATCATCAACTCGACGGAGCCGTACGCGCCCGAAGGGCGGTCCCGGCGGCCTGCTTCGGAACCTCGGGGCTGCCCGCCCAGGACCACGGCCCTCACGTCGGGGCGCTTGTCGCCGGTCAAATAATCATAGAGGAACTCAGCTGTCGCTTCATTCCCCAAAGCGCTGCGATGCCCGCCCGGCGCCAAGTAAAGGGAGGAATATCCCGACATAAGGCGCTGGTAAAGGGGGCCCATGAACACGAAGTGGACGTTCGGCAGTTTTTTTAGCGCCACGGCGTCTCGGATGAAATCGAAGTGGCGGGAATAGCAAATGACGAGATGCCGATTATGACCGGCGACGTCCCGGAAGAGGCGGACGTATATCTCGGAGAGTTCTTTCCCGGGATCCCGCCGGTAGTAAAACGGGTTAAAGCGGCTGCCCAGCGATGCGGACCAGACCCGAAAAAATATCGGCTCGCGTTCGTCGTAGCGCAGATACCGCCACGACGGGAAAAAGCCGTAGTAATCGGAAACGACTTCCGAAGGCGTACGGCCGGCCACGGGGAGAAGCTTGAGGCCGCCAGAACCCAGCACAAAGCGCGCGTGCAGCGCGAAATAACCGGGCAAGCCGAACGTGTCGTCCCGTTCAACGTCATGCCGAAAAACCAGGAAGACGGCGTAATCAAGGTGGTATTTTTGCCCCAGGTACTTCCAGAGAAGGTAGGATTGCTCTACACCGTAGCCGGGAACGCCGAAATTGATGACTTGGACGTTTTTGTACCCCGCGCGTTTGAGCCGCTGGGCCAGAAGAGACGGAAAATCCTGCCCATAAGCGGCTTCATCCCCGGCCACGAAGGATTCGCCGAAAACGCCAACGCGCACGACGCCTTGCCGCTTGGCCTGGGGATAATCCAAGTAGGAGTTTTTAGGATGGAAAACGGCGCTCTGTGCCCATCCCAAATCCAAAGACTGAGCCACCGTCAATTCCGGGAAAGAATCATGGGCGGAGATGCTTTTGACGATTCCAGCTAACCCTCCCAGAATCGCGCGGCAGTAAAAATCGTAGCGAGCCCCCCAGACAGCGGCGGCGGCAACAACAACGGCCAAGGAAAGGACGGCGGGTGAGACAACCCTTTTACCCAACTTCACCAGGAACTCCTTGCGCCGAAATTGAAGTGATGCGTTAGGAACCGAGAGTTCGAGGCGGGATTAAGGCGGATCAAGCTTTAGGTGAGAAACAAGGTAATCCTTCCTACCTGTTTTTGAGGTGCGGCAGGAAGTAAATATTCCACACGAACAGCGCGATCCCAATAATAAAAACCGCGGAATACAGACGGTTGGCGAGCTTCAGCATGGCCGCCGCCTTGGACAGGCGCTCATCGTTAAGGCCGGCGAATTTTTCCTCTTTGATAAATTGCTGGACGGCGGATGAGTTTCCCATCGAGCCGCTCTTGAACAGCGCCGGAGAGCCCAGCTTCCGCCATTGTTCCGGATGATTTTCCCGAAGAATGGACAAGAATCTTGCCTGCACCGCCGTGGCAATAATTGCAGCAAGGACTATCGCGGCGAGCGCGCATTCAAGAATCAGGCGTGTCATTTAATCGAGAAAAGGCCTTTAGAGGCGTGAAAAAATTGGTGGACCTGAGCGGGATCGAACCGCTGACCTCCTGCATGCCATGCAGGCGCTCTCCCAGCTGAGCTACAGGCCCGTAATCGTTCGCCGAGGAAGCCGGTGGTTGCCGACTAAAAGCCCCCTCGACGGCAAGCGCCATTTTAGCACATTGGCGATTGGCCGACAATCGCGCGAACGCCGGAACGGCTTAACCGGCGTGCGAAGCGAGGACCATCACGTGGATGGCCTTGGCGTACTTCTGGGCGTAGATCACGCGCAGGTGCTCTCCGGGCTTGAGCGCCGCGAACGTCGCGGGCGCGTCGCCGCCGCCGCGGTTAATCCGCGTGTCCGAGAAGACCATGAAGTTTTTGATCACGCCGTCGCGGGACTTGAGCGTCACGGAATCATCCTTCGCGTCGACCGATTCAATAATGCCCCAGAACTTATGAGTCTTCAGGCTTTCGGCCAGCCGGGAATACGTTGGGGCCGGCGCGGGAGCTGGGGCCTTGGCCGCAGGAACCGCAGAGGCGGACGGGACGGCAGGCGACGGCTTGGCCGCGGACGCCATGGTCTTATTGTGCGCGCAGCCGGCCAGGGCGGCCGCCGCGCATAAAATCAATAAACAGCCAAAACTAAATCCCGCCTCACGTCCCGTCTTTTCTGTCATATCCGATGGCACTCTCCTTTTTTGATGCGGCTTCAACGGCTTTAAAACGGGCCGCGGCGGGCCTAGTTGCCGACCACGCCCGCGGGCTCGGCCAACAAGGTGTCGGCCCGGCGGTTTTGCCGCCAGCACGACGGCGCCATCTGATCGCAGAGCGGCTTGTCCTTGCCGTAGCTAATCGTCGCGACGCGGTGCGGCGCAACGCCCAAAAGCACGTAGTAGCGGCGCACGGCCTCGGCCCGGCGTTGGCCCAGGGCCAGGTTGTACTCCTCGGTGCCGCGCTGATCGCAGTTGCCGCTGACCTGAACGGTCGCCTCGGCGTGTCCCTTGATCCAAGCCGCGTTGGCGCGCAAAACGACCCGAGTCGCGGCGCTCAAGGCCGCGCTATTGTATGCGAAATGGACGGTTTTAAGCTCAGGAATTGCGCGCATGACGCTCGTGCGAACCACAGGCTCCGAGACATTGGTCGCGGAGGCCGTGCTCGCAGGCGCCGTCGTCACCGCCGCCGTTTTCTGCATATGGGCGCAGCCCGCCGTGAAAATTAAAGACAGCGCGCAGACCGCAACGCCCGCCGCGCCGATGCCGATTTTTTTCATTTCATCTCCGTGCTGATTTTCTTTTTTCTGTACCGGCGCTCGTAGTAGAGCAGCGCCAAGCTCAAAATCGCGAAGTCGTCCAGATAGCCGATGCCCGGAATGGTGTCCGGGATGAGATCAAAGGGCGTGATAAGGTAGAACAACGCGCCGTAGGCGACGAGCTTATCCGCCAGGGTCAATTCCGGCGAGCGGATGACCTCCATGAGCTTGGAGATGCATCGCTTCCACCCCTTGCCCCATGAGGCGAAGGAGAAGATGCGGGTTTTTTGCCTCTCGACCGCGTCGCGCCGCTGTGAATCGGAGCCGATGCGGGACAAGCCGGACTCCAGGACGTCCGAATTGTTGGCCGCCTCGGCTAAAAAGTTGGGCGCGAGCCCCAAGGTTTTTTCCACCGACTTCTGCAGTTCCTCCCCGCTCTCCTTTAATATCTCGCCGACCACGGCCGATTCCGGCGAGACCACGCCTTCGGCCACGAGCCGGTGGACCGCCTTGGCGCAGGCCGAGGCGTACGGCTCGGGCAAATCGCCGCGCAAGGGGTTTTCCTGCCAGCGCCGCAAGGTCATTCCGGAGAGCCCGAAATAAGGGGCCGCGCGCTCCGGGGAAAGCCCGGTCTCCCGGACCAGGATCAACATTTGTGAATAACGCATGACAACGAAATTTTAGGAAAACCCCGGCTGGAAATCAATCCCTTGCATTTGGACCGGCTGCCTATTATCGCTGCGTCATCAGGCCCTTGTTCCGCCCAATGCCCTGGCCAAGCTCGACGTCGACGGCTCCGGCACGACCTGCTGCGGCTACGCCTGCTTCTAGCGGCGCGCATGCCGTCGTCAAAAAACGTTCACATCTCCCAGCCCGGCCGACGGAACGCATTCCTCCGTTTTCCTGGGGCGGCTCGCCCCAGACATAATAAAATTACATTTTCTCCATGGCTTTGACCCTCCGCCGCGTCTACAATAACCGGGGAATGAAGCCCAAGGAGGCTAAAAGCCATGATGACAAAAACGGCAGTTCTGCCCGCTGTCCTCAAGCAGCCTCGGGAAAACGAACGAATTGTCCGTGACGATTATACCTTCCGCATCGAGACCAGCCGCGAGGTGCGCGACAACATCGAGAAAGTCGAGATATACGTGGACAAGGAGCCCCCGTTTCTGTGCGTTGGCGCCTTGGGTTATTACTGGCACGACTGGTCGCGCTACAAATCCGGCCCGCATCAGGTCGTCGTCATGATCAAAACCCGCCACGGCAGGATGCTGACCATCGGTCCAAGAAAATTTTATGTGGACCTTCAGGAACGTCCGACTTCTTGACTCTCCGTCCGTCAATTAATGGAGGGTCGGGCGGCCTTATGCCGCGCCCCAAATTACAGACAACGAAATAACAGGAGATACGCCATGCCCCACAAAGCGACGCAGTTCAGCGTGACCCTGCGAACCGAACCGGGAGCGCTGCCGCGCCTGGCCCACATCTTAGGCGCCCAGCAGTTCAACATCGCCGGACTCATGGTCGACAAAGGCGCCGAGGAAACGATCGTCCGTTTTATATTGGATCCCGAAAAAGATCCAAAGGCGGTTCGCCATTTCATGGCCAACGCCGGCTATACGGCGCTGGAGAAGCAGATTTTCGTGCTCGAACTGCCCAATCATCCCGGCCGGTTCGATGAGTTGGCCCGCGGCCTGACCAACGAAGGGATCGAAATCGAAAGCCTCTACGTGGCGGCCGGCGGCGACGGACAAGCCCAACTGGCGGTTTCGGTCGACGAAAACCGGAAAGCCCAAAACGTTCTCGCCAGGATCGCCGAGAACGAGCGCGCCGCCGCTTAGGGCTTGGGCATCCCGTAGAACGAGTCGAAAAGCCGCAACGCGCTCAGGAAGGACGCCGAGGGCGCGTTGGCGGCGGCGGACGCAAAGGGCGGCGGGCGATTGCCGATGAGGGGCCAAAAGGCGCCCCAGGAGGCGCAGCCCAAAAACTGCCCATTGTCCACGCAGCGGGCGCAGGTCTCCAGGGAAATCTGATCGAATTGGCCCCAGCCAAAAGGATAGTCGGCAATGGACGAGGAAACGACCTGCCCTGGAAGGTTCTGCCCGTCGTGCGACTCGTCGGGCAGGCTCCAGGAGTCGCGGTAATAGGGGGAGCAGGGTTTGCCTTTGGAGCAGTTGGCGGCCTCGTGATCCACGTAGTAGCCGGCGGGCGTGCGCGTTAAATTGCGATCGGTCTCTCCCGAAAACGCCGGCCACTGATAAGGCTTGCCGGGACTTACCTGCATATTCGCCACCTGGATGATGCGGATGCTGCGGCACACGGGCGCCGCGGCGCCGGGCGTGAAGGCCAAGTGCCCGGCCAGGACGTCCTCTCCGTCCTCCGGGTCGGAACTCCAGCGCACATCTACGCGCCATGCGCCGTCCTTAAGAGGCAGTTCCACCGGGCCGGGCGCGGCTGAGTTCTTTTCAAACGTATTCAGGGTCTGAGATGCCTTGACGAAACGTGTCTGCGCGGCGTCGAGCTTGGCCGAGAAAGAATCGGGCAGGGCCGCCGCGGCCGGTCCCGCCGCCAAAAGCGCGGCGGCAAAAGAAATAACAACCCGCCAACTCCGCGCGCTCATCATCTTGTTCATGGGCATAGTGTAAAGCGATAGGCCGCCTTCGTGCCTGAGGCTTTAGTCCCAAGGCCGCCCCCGCCCAAAGCCCCACGCCCGTTTTCGGCGAAATATCGGCTGCTTATAATTTTTTATAATACCCGCGTGAAACCCGTCTACCGGCGCATGATTTCAATTCTCGCGCAGGCCGGCGTCAAGCCGGAAGATCAACGGGACTGGAACGTCTACATCGTCCGCTGCGCGGACCAGACTCTCTACACCGGCATCGCCAAGGATGTGTCCAAACGCATCGCCCAGCACAACGCGGGCCGCGGCGCGGCCTACACCCGGACGCGCCGGCCCGTGACGATGGTCTACGCCGCCCCGGGCTTTACCCGCTCCGGAGCCCTGGTCGAGGAAGCCCGCATCAAGGCTTTGCCGCGGGACGAAAAAAAGCGGCTGGCCCGCGCGGCCAAGCGCGCGGGCGGCCCGGCTATTTGATCGGCCCCGGCCAAACAGATAGAATAGGCCAAGATTCGCCCAAGGAGACGCCAGCAATGCCCATCGAGCAGACCCTCATCCTCATCAAACCCGACGGCGCCGCGCGCCGGCTCACGGGAATGGCCATCGACCGCCTGGACGCCGCGGGCCTGGAGATGACCGCGGCCAAGATGGTCTCCGTGTCGGAGGATTTGGCCCGCAAGCACTACCAGGATTTGGCGGACAAGCCCTTTTTCGAGAACCTCATCCGCTACATCCGCGGCGAGTTCCACGGCTTCAAGGACCACCGCGTCCTGGCCCTGGTCTACCGCGGCGAGGGCGCCATCGCGCGCGTGCGCCAAATCGCGGGCGCGACCAACCCCGAGGAGGCCGCGCCCGGCACCATCCGCGGCTCTTTCGGACGCGTGACCACCAAGGGCCAGTTCGAGAACGTCATTCACGCCTCAGGCAACGCCGCCGATGCCGCGCGGGAAGTGGCCCTATGGTTCAAGCCCGCAGAAATACTGCCTTCCTGACCGCGCTGGCCTGGGCCTGGGCGGGCCTGGGCGCGCCGCGCCGCGCCGTTGCGGCCGGGCCCGCGGCTCCGACCGCGTCGGCGCCGGAGGTCTCGGTCCGCATCCCAACGCTGCCCGGCCTGCCGGAGCAGTTCACGACCTCGGACGGCTGGACCTTGTCCGCGCAGTTCCACCCGGCCAAGCCGGGATTCTTGACGCTCATGCTCATCCCCGGCGTAGGCCAGGACAAGAACGTCTGGTCCGACTTGGCCCGCGTCCTGGCCCGCGCCGGCTACGGCGTCCTGGCCGTTGATTTGCGCGGGCAAGGCGGGAGCACGCTGGGGCCCGGAGGCAAGACCATGTCCTGGCGCCAGTTTAGTTCCGACCGCGATGGCAACGACTTCATGGACATGGGCCGCGACGTGGACGCCGCCGCGGTTTTTCTGAGTTCGGCGGGCGTGGCCCCCTCCTCCATCGGGCTCATCGGCAACGGCCTGGGCGCGTCCCTGGCCGCGCGCTACGCCGCCATTCATCCGGAAATCCCCTTGGTGGCGCTTCTCTCCCCGACCTTGAACGGCGAGAACGTGCCCATCATCAGCGCCCTGCGCGCCTACGGCAGCCGCCCCATCCTCATCGCCTATTCGATGAGCGACCGCGGCGTCGCCAACGCCGCGCCGCTCATCTTCGCCGTCGCCAAGCTCTCGGCGGGCGCGGCCGATGCCACGCTCATCACCACGCGCCTGCCCGCCGATTTCCTCTTCGACCGCTCCGTTTCGGAGCGCATCCTCGATTGGCTCGAAACCCCGGCCAGCCCCGCGACGGCCGTGTCCGCCTCCTCGGGCGCGGCGACGGGCCAAATCGACGTGAGTTCCCCGGCCGCGGCCTCGCCGCCGGCGCCTTCGCTTTAACGTGGCGGCCGGCGCCCGCGTCTACGCCCGCTTGGCCACGGAAAAACTAAACGCCAAAAGCCGCGGCATCGATCTCAAAAGCTCGCTGGACATCGTGCGTCTGATGAACCAGGAGAGCGCCGCGGCCGTACGGGCCGTGGGCCGCGAAGGCGCGCGCATCGCCCGCGCCTCGGAGGAGCTGCGCCGCTGCCTGGAAAGCGGCGGCCGCGCGCTTTTTGTCGGCGCGGGAACCAGCGGCCGCCTGGGCGTTCTGGAGGCCGCCGAGTGTCCGCCCACTTTCAACACCCCGCCGGCTCTCCTGCGCGCGGCCATGGCCGGAGGCAAGAGCGCGGTCTTCGCCTCCAAGGAAGGCGCCGAGGACGACGCGCGCGCGGGAAAAGCCGCGGCCGCGGGCCTAGGTTCCAAGGACATCCTCATCGCCGTCGCCGCCAGCGGCGTGACTCCCTTTTCACGCGCGGCGCTCCAGGCCGCGCGGCGAGCCCGCTGCCGCACGGTGCTCATCACCTCCAATCATATGGCCGCGAGGCGCGCGGCGGACATCGTCATCTCCCCGCGCGTCGGCCCCGAAATCGTGGCCGGATCAACGCGGCTTAAAAGCGGCACCGCCGCGAAGCTGGCCTTGAACGCCCTGACCACCACCGCGATGATTCGCCTGGGCAAGGTCTATGACGGCTGGATGGTGGACTTAAAGCCCGCCTCGCGCAAGCTGCGCCTGCGCGCGCTGCGCCTCGTCGCGCTCTTGGGCCGCACCTCGCCCGCGCGCGCCCAGGCGCTCTTCGATGACTCCGGGCGCAGCGTTAAGCTCGCCGTGCTGCGCGCGCGCTTAAGCCTCGACCGCCCCCAAGCGCGGCGCCTCATGCGCGAGAGCCGCGGCAATCTGCGCCTGGCTTTGGCTCGGGGCGCTACTGGCGGGTCTGGAAGGACTTCAAGAACTCCATAAAAAGCCCCCGGTAGTTCAGGTAAGTGCTTTCGCTCGACGACAGATCGATGAGATAGTAACTCTGCTCTCGCGTCACCGGGACGAAGGCGGTGAAGTGGTGCAGCGTCGTCTCCGCGGCGGGCAAACGGTCGTCGGGCAGCACCCGGGTCACGTTCGACTCGAAATAGCGCCCCAAAGTCCCCGAAATGCGCAAGGCCTGGACCAGGGTCGAATCGACGTGGTCTCCCGCGCCGCCGTTGCGCAGGTAATCTATCTCCTTTTCATAGGGCACGAAGCCGGCTCCGCCGTCCTGCATGAACTCGATGTCGATGCCGGCGCGGTAGTCGCCCAGGGGACTCTGCGGCCCCAGGATGTGCACCAAGGCGCCGCCCTCTTCCTCGAACGCCGTCCAGCCGGGCGGCAGGAGGCAGGAAAAATCGCCCGAGGAAGGCGCGTAGGGCGTTCCGGCGGCGCGGCTGGCCGCCGGAAAAAGCGCCGCGGCCCACAAGGCCGCAATCGCGATAAAAAATATTTTTCTCATCATTTCCGGACTCCAAAAAACTTTCTTTGCGCGGCGTAGGCGCGGCCGGCCAAGGACAGCGCGAGCCGGCGCCCCATCTCTTTTTTCTGCTGCAGGCTAAGGCATTGGGCGGGCGGCAAGGGATCCGAACGGAAAGCCGCCGCCGCGGCGGAGAGCGCCGCATCCGCGGCCGCGGCTTGCTTCGAGGTGACGAGGTCCGCCCGCTCCAAGGCGGCCGCATCTTCCTTCATGGCCGACTCCCGGGCCTTCGCCTCATCCACGCCCTCGGCGGAGACGCGCAGCTCGCAGTCCGTGGGGTTGGACAAATCGGAGGCCGCGATGTCCCAACGCTTGCCCAGAAAATCAGGCAGGCCGGCGCGCGTCGCGGAGAGGGAGTGGGCCAGTTCGTCGCGCAGGGAATTGGGATCGTTTTCCCAGCGCTGGTAAAGAAGCCGCGCGTCAGGATCCAGGAAATCGTCGTCCTTGCGTTGGGCCGCCTCACCGGCGTAGAAAATCTCCTGCGCCGTCCGGGCGTAGACCTGCGCATAGTAGGGCGCGGCGTCCCAGCCTTCTTGGGCCGCGGCGGCCATAAGAAGCTCTTGAAGAAGCGTTCCCGCCATCTCCTCGCGCGAATAAGTTCCGCGCCGGCTGCCGTCCGCGTAGACGCTGGTCTGGCCCCACGGGCCGTCCTGAACGTTCTCCGCCAGGGCGTCGCCCTGATTGGCCTTGAAATCCGGGGCGCTCAAGCGGCGCCGGGAATAAAATTCCGGCGCATCGGGAATAAGATCGTCCTGCTTGAACCACAACTCGCCGCGGCGCACCAACAGCGGCCCGGGGCTCAAGACGATGGTGTAGAGCGTCTCCCCCCGCGCGTCGGTTTGCGTCTCCACGCACCCGCGCGCTGACGTCTCGCAGCGCCGCGGCGCGATGACGATGGCGGGAATCTGGGAGAGCAAAAAGCCCAAGGCGCGATTGCGGCCCAGGCCCGCCTTCTGCTCGATTTGGCGCAGGAGAAAAACCACGTCCTGCGTGTAAGGCGCGTTTTGCAGAAGCTTCTCCACGTCCGGCGCGCTCACCGCCGGAGGCGCGGACGGCAAGGGCAGCGGGAAAATCTGGAAACCAACCGATCCCGCGTCGGGGCTTGCCTTGCCGGCGGATCCGGCCGCGAGCGCGCGCATCTCCTGGACCGCCCGGGCGGGCGCGCCCACGACCGTGACCACGGGCGCGGCCATGGGAGCCGCCGGAGCGGGGTGCAGCGCGCCGGATGAGGGAAGAGCCGGAGAGGCCAGCGCCGCAGGCGCTGCAGCCGGGACCGTGGATGTCTTGGGAGCCAAGGGCAGCGCCGGGGTCGGCGCTGGTTTTGGCGCAGGAAGCGGCTGAACCGGCGCCGCCCTTGGAACGGCGGAAACGAGGAGCGCAGGGGGCTGCGGAGCTTGCGCCGGAGCCGGAACAAAAGCTGGTTTTGGCGCGGGCGAAGCCGCGGGCGGCTGGGGCGACGCCGCGATTGGCGCCGCGGCGGGCGCCGCCGGGGCGGCGGCTTGAGCTTGAGCGGGAAGACTCATGGAAAGATTTTGCGCGGAGTCCGCGCCGGAAGAGTCGTCCAGCACCGGGACGGGAACGGCCGCCGCGACTCCAGGGGCGGCGGCTTGCTCCGCGGGAGCGGAATCTTCGGGAGCCGGCGCCGGAGCCGCGACCAGCGGAGCCGGGTTCGCCGTAGGCGCCGCCGCCTCGGCGTCCAAGGAGTCGAGTTCCTCGGGCGAGAAGTAGCCGGAAATGTCCGCCCGGGCCGCTTGCGGAAAATACGTCCAGTTCTTGCGCAGGATATCTTTAATCCGCTCGGCCTGCTCCGGAGTAAGATTATCCTTGCCGCCGCTTTGATCCAAAATCATGTCGACCTGCAAAAGGGCCTTGAGCCGCTGCGCGCCGGCCGCTTGGGAGAGAGCCGCCTCCACGCCGGAAGCATCAAGCGGGGCCGAGGAGCCCGGCGCCCAGATGCTGCCGTCGGGCTTGATCTGATATTGGTATCTGGACAAGAGGCTTTGCTGGGCGGACGAAAGGGCTTGGGCGGCGGCCCCCAAGGGAGCCAGCGCCGCGCAGAAAGCCAGCAGGCAAGCGGTGATACGGCCGCGCAGAACCGTCATTTTCGCCTTTTATTTTAACGCTCCCCTGTTATGTAAATATTGCGATGACGAATGTTCTAAACTATGCTGGTTCCATGCGCCAGAGGACACTTCATGCGCTTATTCCGCTTCTCTTCTTCGCGCCCTCCGCGCTTTTCGCCTCGCCATCAGGGAAGATCGACGAGATGATGCGGAAGCTTTCCATTCAGGAAAAAGTCGGCCAACTCTTCGTCATCGCCGCCGACACGGACATCGCCGCGCAGGACAAGCCTTTCATCCAGTCCGGCAAGGTCGGCGCCGTTTTGCTGCGCTGGCACAAATTCACCGGGGAGCAGGCCGAGAATTTCTCGCGGCAAATGCGCTCCTGGACCGATTTAGCTCCGTCCCGCGTGCCCCTGCTCATCGCCGCCGATTACGAAAGCGGGCCGCTGTTCACCGAGCCCCTCTACGGCGCGACTTTGTTTCCCTCGAACATGGCCCTAGGCGCGGCCGGCTCGCCGGCCCTGGCGGAAAAAGCGGCCTACATCAACGGCCGCGAGTTGCGCGCCCTGGGCATCCAGGTCGACTTCGCCCCCGTCGTCGACGTCAACAGCAACCCCCAAAACCCCGTCATCGGCATCCGATCTTTCGGCGAGGATCCCGCGGCGGTCGCCAGGCTCGGCGCCGCCGCCGTCCGCGGGTACCTGAAGGCCGGAATCATTCCGGTCGCCAAGCATTTTCCGGGGCACGGGGACACCAAGACCGATTCCCACAAGCAGCTTCCCGTCATCGACCGGCCTCTGGCCGCCTGGGAAAAAATGGACCTCCCCCCTTTTAAGGCCGCCATCGCCGCGGGCGTTCCGGCCATCATGTCCGCGCACATCGTCATGACGGCGCTCGACCCCGATTTTCCCGCCACGCTCTCCCGCGCCGTCCTCGGCGGCGTGCTGCGCCGCAAACTGGGATTTCAAGGCGTCATCGTCACTGACAGCCTGGACATGGGCGCCATCGCCAACACCTACACCATCCCGAAAGCCGCCCTGCGCGCCTTTTTGGCGGGCTGCGATCTTCTTCTCATCGGCAAGAAAAACCTGCCCGAAAGCTACGCCGCGGTGCTGGCCGCCGTGCGGGACGGGCGGATTTCTCAAAAACGCCTGGACGAGTCCGTCAGGCGCATCCTCGAGCTCAAGCAGCGGGCCGGACTCTTCGGCGGGCCCCTTTCAAATCCCCGTTCCTGGGAATCGGTGGGCGCGCCTGCCAGCCGCCAACTGGCGGAAACAATAGCGGAGAAATCCATCACGCTCCTGCGCAACCACGGAAGCCTGCTTCCGCTCAAGCTCTCGAAGAGCGCGACCCTGGCCGTGCTCATCAACCGCGCGGACCGCTTCGCCCCTGACGTCGACACCTTCGGCCGAGCGCTCGCGCGGCATCACCGCAGAACCAAGCTTTTCCAGTTCCTGCCCTGGCCCAGAGCGAAGGACTCTGAAGGCTTGGTCCAGCAGGCCGCGCACGCCGATGCCATCATCTTCGGCGCCTATAAAGACGGCAGTCTCAACAACAAGCGGCAGGTGGAACTCTATGATCGGCTGCGAGCCCTCAAAAAACCGATCATCGTGGTCAGCCTGATGGGCCCCTACGACCTCAAGGATTTTCCAGGAGCCGCCGCGCAGATATGCATCTATGGGATCACTCCGGCCTCCATGAAGGCATTGGCAAAAGTTCTTTTCGGCGCCGCCGTCCCCGGAGGCCGGCTGCCCGTGAACATTCCGGGGGTGTTCAAGCTGGGCAGCGGACTGGCGGGATTTAAGCCGCGCGCCGCCGCGCCTTAATAAAGCAGGAAGGGTCGCCGCGATTTTTCAAACAGCTTCAGATCGGGATCGAGTGCTCGTTCAAGCGAGGCGGCGCCGGCCCGGTTTTTTAAAAGCGCGTTGATGCGGGTCGTGCCCGCCAATTGATCCAAGAATTTCCAATCCCAACGCGCCTTCTTGGGTTGAAGCGCCATCAGGGCGGCGGCGACGTGGGCGAAAACGTCGACGGATTTGAGGCGGTCGCGGTTGACGACTGTCATTTTGACCCCCGCGCAGCGCCGGCCCGCGTAGATGTCCGTCCGCGGAACTAGATATTCGCGGCTAAAGCGCACGCCGGGCAAATGCGCCGCATCAAGAAGCCCAATCATGGCGTCAGCCTTAAGCCACGGCGCCCCAAACCATTGGAAGGGCTCCGGTGTGCCGCGCCCCGCCGAGAGATTCGAAGCGTCAAGCATGCCCATCCCGGGATAAAGGATGGCGGAGTTGAGATTGGGAAGCGCGGGCGACGGCGGCGTCCAGGCAAGGCCGGTTTGGTCGTACCACATCGAGCGCTTCCATCCCGACATGCGCACGACGCTCAGGCCCGAATACTTGAGCTTAGCTGCGTAGAAGCGCGCGATTTCCCCGCAGGTCATGGCGTACCGGATGGGAATCGGGAAGTAGTTCCGCGCCGTTTCCTGCCGCAAGATGGCCTTCTGCGAAACCGGGCCCTCGATAGTTTTCCCGTTAAGCGGATCGGGCCGATCGAGCACGATGAAGCGCGCGCCGGCCTTCTGGGCCGCTTCCATGGCCATGCCCATGCTGGCGATGTAGGTATAGTAGCGCACGCCTACGTCCTGCACGTCAAAAACCAGCGCGTCGACGCCTTGTAAATCGGCGGCCGTGGGGCGCATGCCGTCCGTGATCCCGCCGCGATAAAGGCTGTGAACCGGAATGCTCCGGCCATCCAACTTAATTGCGCTCGACCCGATGCTGTTGGCCTGAGTATCGACGAAAAACCCATGCTCCAGGGATAAAATCTCGACCAGGCGCACGCCGGGCGCCGCGGCCAGGACTGCGGCGGTGGAGCGGCCTCGACCGTCGCGGCTCGCGCGGTTGGCGACGAGGCCCACGCGCAGGCCTTGCAGCGGCCGGAAATGCTCGCGCTCCAGCGCGTCGATGCCCAGAAGAATCTTGGGCTTGGCGCGAGTATGGGGCAAGGCGGCCGCGGGGCCCAGCGGCCAAACGCGCGGCGTCAGCAGCGCCAACCCCAGAACCGCCAGGCAGCCGGCGGCTCGCAGCGGCAACGGCCGCCTTCTAGACGCTCCAGTAATCGCGGGACGACTCCTCGTCCTTGGGCCAGCGCTCCATGCGCACCATGTCGATGAAGCGCTTCAAGAGTCCTTCCTGCCGGCCGGTCAGGCTGAAGGTGACGCCGTAGCGGCGCTCGGGCTTGGATGACCGGGTAGGCGGCGCGGACTGCCAGACCACGACGCCGGAGAGCCGCAGCCTGTCGCGCCGACGCGCGTCCGGCTCGCCGATCTCAAACTCGTAGGAGGAGCCGCGGTGCAGATCCACGAAGCAGGACAACGCCGCGCCGCCCATGCTGATGTCAACGAAGCGCCCGGAGCCCATGGGTTCACGCGCGGCCTCAAGATAAATGGCCACGGAAAGATCGCAGGAAAAGCGTTGGTGGTAGCGCCGGAGAGGTCCGTTCATCAGCTTGACGAGGAGGTATACTGACTTACCGAGTTTAGCCAATAACGCCGCGCGAAGGCAAGCAGGGCCAGGCAGAAGCAAAAGGAATAGAGAATCCACCCGGGAGACAAGAGCCCCAGCAAAGCCTTGGCCGGAAACGTGCACATGACCGCCACGGGCACGACGAAAGTCAAGGCCCAGCGCGCGGCCGGGCCGTAGATGTCGGTGGGAAATTTCCCCATGAACATCAGGTCGCGGTAGACCCAGATGCTGTTCTCCAGCTCCTGCGTGCGCACGGCCAGGCCCGCCACCAGGACGTGGATGGCCAGCGCGATGGCCACGCCGTTAAGCGTCAAAAGGGCGTAGAGGGCGTAGCGCGCCGCGCCCAAGGCCGGCAGGCGCTCGAAAACCATCCCCAAAAGCACCAGCACCGGCAGCGCGGTCGCCAAATCCAGGAAGTCGAGCGTCGCGAACATGATGCGGAAAAGCGGCGAGCAGGGCTGGACCAGATAGAAGTCGAAGTCCCCCTCTTCCACCACGCGGCGGGCGCCGTAGATGCCGCGAAAGAGAATCTGCGCGCCCAAGTCCACCAGGTTGAAGGTGAGGAAAAACAGCGCCATGTCGGCGAGATCATAGCCGCCCAGTTCCTTGACGTTCTTGAAAATAGCGACCACGAAGGCGAAAAAGAACAGGATGCGGATAAGCTTGCCCAGCAAAAACCCCACAGAGCCCAGCGGGTGCGACATCTGGGCCTTCAAGCTCATGCCGGCCATGCGCATCCAAATCCTGAAGTAGCGCGAAGCCGTCTTCATCCGCCCTCCGCGGCATAGCCGCGCAGGCCCCGGCGCCACAAACGGGAAGCCAAGAACAGCATGACGGCCAGCCAGGCGCCCTGGATGGCCAGCACCCGCAGCGTCTCGCCCGGCTTGACGCGCTCGAGATAGATGTTGATGGGGAAGAAAACCAAGTAGGGAAAGGGACTCAAGTCCAGGATGTGCCTGATGACCTTGGGCAGCACGTCCAAGGGGAAAAAAGCCCCCGCCGCGAACTGGATAAAAAGCTCAAAGCAGAACAGCGGCCCGCCCGACTCCGAGGTCCAAAACGCCAGGGCGCTCACCATGAACTCCATCACGAAGAACAGCAGCGAGGACAAAATCACCGTGGCGGCAAACCCCAGCCACGCGGTGAAATGCCGGGGCAGATAGAATTGCGCGCGCACCAGCGCCGCGAAAATCCCGATTTCAAAGACCGCGGAGCCCAGATAGACCGTTTTTTGCGCCATGTCCAGCGACAGGCTGTAGCCGCCGTAGCTCATAGGTCGAACCAGGTAAGAAGATATGCGCCCGCCCGAGATGTCGCCGACCAATTCCCAGCCGCGGCCGGTCATCACGAAGGAGCGCAGCACGTTGATGGCCAGCACGTAGCTGATCATCTGGGCCTTGGAGTAGCCGAAGAAACCCTTGTGGCCGTTCATGAGCGCCAGCCAGAAATAGTAGAGGCTGGCCAGCACCGCCACGCCGCCGACGCGGTCCATGATGAGGGAAGAGCGCCGCTGCAGGACATTCTGCAGGGCCAGCTGGTAGGCGGCCAGATATTTACGCATTACTGAAGCTTAGGAAGCCGCGCCGCGCCCGGAGCCGGTAAAAATCCCGCGCACGATGTCGTCGATGGGAACTTCCTCGATGGTCAAGTCCTCGACCGGCCAAGAGCGCAGCAGCGCGGCCGCGCGCTCTGAGACTTTCTCGCGCGGCACTTCCAGCACCGCGCGGGAGCCTCCGTTGGAGACGACCGTGCCGATGGCGGACAAGTCGGCCGGCGCCGGTCCCGAAAAATCCACCCGGATGATTTTATGCCGGGCATGGCGCGCGACCAGGCTCTGCAGGCTCCCGTCGTAGAGAAGCCGTCCGCGCTCGATGACCACGACGCGGGAACAGAGCTCCGAGACGTCGTCCATGTTGTGGCTGGTCAAGAGAATCGTCGCCTTGTGCTTGGCGTTGTATTCCCGGATAAAGGCGCGGATTTTTTTCTGCATGATGACGTCCAGGCCCAAGGTCGGCTCGTCCAGGAACAAGACCGCGGGCCGGTGCAGCAGCGCGGCGGCCAGCTCCGCCCGCATGCGCTGGCCCAGGGATAATTTCTTGACCGGAACTGAGAGGCATTCGGAAAGATCCAGAAGCTCGACAAGCTCTCCCAAGCTTCTTTTGTATTCCGGCTCGGGGATCCCGTAGATGGCCTGGTTCAAGCGGAACGTCTCCTGGGCCGGGATTTCCCACCAGAGCTGGCTTCGTTGGCCCAGCACCAGGGAAAAGCGCCGCTGGAGCTCCGCCTCGCGGCGCCAGGGCACGCGTCCCAGGACCGTGGCCGCGCCCGACGTCGGCGTCAAGAGGCCGGAAAGCATTTTGAGCGTGGTGGTCTTGCCGGCGCCGTTGGCGCCCAGAAAGCCCACCAGCTCGCCCTCCTCGATAGAAAAAGAGAGCCCGTCGACGGCGCGGACGTGGCGGATCTTGCGATTGAAGAAGGAGCGCACGGAATTCCAGAAACCGGGCTCTTTTTCAGGCGCTTGGTAGATCTTGGTGAGGCTCTCAACGGCGATGCAGGGCATGGAAATATTCTACCAGTTAGCGGCTGGACTACACGAAAAAATCGGCCGGAATTGCTATAATCGGAACTCGACGCGGGCGTGGTTCAATGGTAGAACAGGTCCTTGCCAAGGATCAGACGAGGGTTCGATTCCCTTCGCCCGCTCCAGTTTAAACGAGATGACCAAGGTTTCTCAGCGCCTCATGATCAGCGCGCCGCGCGAATCGGTGCGCCTCTATCTGCGCGACCTCGACAACCTGGCCAAGTACAGCCGGCGGATCTTCGAGGTCCGGCTCAAGAGCCGAGACGAGCACAAGGCCTCTTTCGAGGCCGCGGGGCGGTTCCTGGGGCTGTCGTGGAAAGCCGCCGTCGAGGCAGAGTTTCCTTCCGACGGAGGCTTGCACCTGACCCTATCCCGAGGAGGCCCGTTGTGGCTCGTCGCGGCATCCTACCACCTGCGCCCGGTCTCGGGCGGCACCATTTTGTCCCACGACGAGGAGTATCGCCTTCCCCTGCTTCTGCGCCCCTTAAGCCCGCTGCTCAGGAAAATTATCGCGGAGACGATGGACCTGGAGTTGCGCGTGGTTAAGGAAGGAGCGGAGCAGCTTAACCGCAAGATCCGCCTGCGCGAAATCGAGTCGGCCCTCTAACCTTCAGCGCGGCTTGGGCGAATCGAGTTCGCGCATTTTCTTCCGGGACAAAAAAAACCACGCCAGTCCGCAGAGGGCCGCGTGGACGGCTGTTTTCAAAGTCGGCCGCGCGGCCAAAAAATCGACAGCGTAGAACAAAAATCCCGCCAGGAAAATCCAGCGCAGAGTTGTCGCCCCGCGCCCGACTTTCGCCGAGAGAGTCATCGCGCTTCCTAATATAGGAACGTCTTGAGGCCGTAGACGCTTCCGCCGGACTTAAGGAACTCGGACATATCCACTTCGACCACGTTCAATCCGACCACGCCGATCTGGCGGGACACCACGGGCGCGCCTTTGGGCACCAGCGCGGTGCGGCAGTCCACGATGGCGGCGCTGCACGCGAGAACGCCCGCCGCCTCGGCCTCCGGCGCGCTCAGGACCACGGGAAAGGCCTTCAAAATCATCTCTAGGCTCTCGCTGGAGAAGGCCGAGGGATAAATCAAGGCGGCTTCCGGCGTGAGCGGGCAAAAACAGGTGTCCAAGTGGAAGAAGCGCTCGTTGACGAGCTTCAAAGCGATGACGGACGCGTCGAAGATGCGGGCCACCTCCTCGTAGGATTCGGCCTCGGAACGGAATCCGTAGCCGCCCCAAAGCAGCCGTTTGCCCGGGTGCCACACCGCGTCGCCCGCGCCCTCGAAGTACCGCGTCGAATCTTTGAAGCGCTCGACGCGGTATTCCCGGCGCGCGAACCAATCCTCGTAGGCGGAGATTTCCCGACGGCGCAGAGGGTGGCGCATCTGGCTGAGCAGACAGGTCCGCCGGCCCTCGCCGTCCAATCCCACCAGCGTCTGGTTGGAGCAAAACGTCATCTCCTCGAGACCGGGGACCGGATCGATAAGCTCAATCGGCTTGCCCGCGGCCTCGAAGGCACCGCGCAGGGCTTCCCATTGCCGCCGGGCCAAGGCCTTGTCGATGGTACCCGCCTGGCCGATCATGTAGGGATTTTTCACGTCAAGCACGTCGAAATAGTCCGGAGGGCAGAGCAGGACCGATTTGGGGTGTTCCATGGCCGGGCAGTTCTTAAGCGAAAAGCTTCGCATATCCGAAAGCGTGCGGAATACTTGGCGGCTCATGGTTTGCCCTCCATTACCTTCGGACGCAAACCATTCCCTCCGGTCACGCGAAATTCTCCGAGACAAAGCGCTCGGCGAACTCGTCGGCCGTGCCCTCCCAGCGCTCCTCTTTCTCCGAGGTCCGGACCGCCGAGATACGCCCTCCCTTTTGTCCGCCCCAGACCCAGCACTCGCCGCAGCGCAGGTGCGACTCGTCTCCGGTGTCATGGGAGATGGGAACCAGCACGATGGGCCGGCCGGACCGCTCCAGAACCCGCTTGGACAGGAGGCGGAAAAATCGGCGGCGAAAGGGCGTCTCGCGGGCGAACTCGTCGGCCAAAGCGCCCAACCGCGCGGCGGACTCATCCTCGGCCGCGCCCGCCGCGCGCAAGACCGCGCGCAGCGCGCTCTCGGTGGGCCCGTCAAGACGGCCGGTCGCGCAGGCGCTGGGAGCGGACGCGTTTTCCTGCAAACCCAGCGCGCGCGAAGCCGCCCAGCCCTCGCAGAGGCGCGGCACGTTCTTGCGCAGAGAGCTTTCTCTCGGCAGGCCGGCATCAAAGCGCTTGAAATCCTGGTTTTCATCCAAGAGCCGCTTGGCGACGCCCGCATCCGCGGCGGAGCGGCGCCGCCATATGTCCTTCACCCACTCGCGCAGAGCGTAGAGCGCGCGGCCCGTGGCCGGCACCCCGCCGGAAAGAACCATGCCGACCTCGCCGCCGGCGGCAAGACGGGAGAAAAGCCTCCAGGGCATGAGGTCCAGGGCCGTGCGGCGCATGAAGGACGCGCCGCCAAACGAGCGCCGCAGAGCCGCGCGGTTGAGCCCCAAGTGGGACCCGGCCACGAAGCCGGCGTAGAGGCCCTCCTCGTGCAGGGCCAGCATGTCCAGAGCAAAAGCATCGACGGCAATGACCAAGCGCGGACGACAGGCGCGGGCGCGCAGAAAGCGCATGGCCGAAACGGCCTGGCGCACCATCTCGACGTTGAGCGCCGCGGCGTCGCCCTGCGCCGGCGGGTGGGACAGCAAAGTCAAAAGGGCGGCTGGTTTTCCCGCGTCTTGCTCCGCGCGGCGCATGGCCGCCCGCACCCGCTCCAAGGGAGCCCGGATGGCGTCAAAAGACGTGCGGTAGTCGCTGGCGATGGACTTAAAGATGCGATCCTGAATGGAAAGCGCCGTGTCGGCCGGAAGGCACTCGACGGCCCGGGAAACCAAAAAGCCAGCGCCGGCAAACAGCGGCAGAACGCCGCGGCGCGCCCAGGCCGGCTTGACGGGCAGGCCCGCTCCGGGGTCTTGGGAGGCGCGCGCGATCATGCCCATCAAATCCCCGGGCATGGGGGACCCGCCGTTCGCGCCGGGCTCGAACATCATGGCGAATTTTAACATAAAATGATAACTTCTCCAGGAATGCTCCTTCTCGCCCTTTTCCTCGGCTTGAGCGCTCCGGCTTGGAGCACGCCCGCCGCCGCCGCGGGTTCCTCGGGCTACGTGGTGCGCGCGGACTCGGGCGTCGTTTACCTGGATATGGGCTCGGGCTCGGGCGCCCGCGCGGGCCAAAGCTTCCGCGTCTATACGCTGGGACCCGCGCTCATCGATCCGGCCACCGGCAAAAACCTGGGCCAGCCCAAGAATTTCGCCGCCGAGGGCCGCCTCACCGACGTCGAAGCGCTCTACTCGGAGGGCGTCCTGGTTTCCTCCTCCGCGCCCATCGCCGCCGGAATGCGCGCGGAGCTTGATGAAGCAACGGCGGCCGCGGCGCCGAGCGCCCCTGCGGCCCAGACGCCGCCGGCGCCGGCCGGCCGCCAACCGCGCTGGAGAAGTCCGTGGTTCGACTTTCCCATCGCCGCCTTCGCCATCGCGGATTTCTCCGGCGCGGGAAAAGATCAAATCGCGCTGGCCTCCCGGAAGACCGTGCGCCTCTACGACTATCCGCCCCAGGGCGCCAAAGCACTGGCCACGTTCACCGTCCCCGGAATCGGGTCCCATCTAGTCTCCTTGGAATCGGCGCCCGCGGCGAGCTCCGGGCCGGCGCGGCTTTTGGCCACGTTCTATGACGACGCGCTCGATCGGATGGAAACGGACGTCTTGGCCGTGAGCAGCGGAGACTGGGTCCTTGAGCAGAACATGCCCTGGATGGTCCGGGCCTACCAGCGGCCTGACGGCGCGCGCGCGCTCGCGGCCCAGCAGCTGCTAGACGATGGAACCTTCCCTTTTTCCGCCATCTACCCGCTGCTGGACTCTGACGGCCGTTTTGCCCCGGGCGACAAGGCCTTGAAGCCGACGGGATCGGACTGGATCTATGGATTTACCCAAATCAGCCTGGACTCCGCGCCGGCCGAGCTTTTCCTCACCGACACGCACCGGCTCGCGGTCAAATCCGCGGACGGCAAATGGGAGAGCGCGGACTCCTTCGGCCGGACGCCGGTGCGGCTGCGCTGGCAGAACAAGCTTCTGGAATTTTATCCCCCCATGCCCGTCGTCGCCGTCCCCGGCGGCGCCAGCGTGTTCCTGGTCCGCAACGAGTCGCGCTTTGGAGCCCTGGCCGAGGCCTTCGGCATTTTCGACAACGCCCAAATCATCCGGGAGAACTGGAGCGACGACGCTTTTGTCCCGGCTTGGAAATCGGACGTGCCCGGCTTCGTGACCAGCCTCGCGCTCGTCGGCCCGTCGGAGCATCCCGAGGACCTGGTCGCCGCGGTCTCCACGCGGGCCGGCAAGTCCTCCATCTGGATTTATGATCCCTAGCGGCTCCGTTCCCGTCCTGGACAAGGGCTTCGTGCGCCTGGTGGAATTCATGGGCGGCGACGGCGGCGTGGTCGACGCGGCGCGCGTCTCCTACGGCGGCGTCTCCAAGGGCGAGGACGCGGACAAGAAGCTCATTTCCTACCTCCTGGCCCACGCGCACCTGACTCCCTTCGAGCACGCGATCTTCAAGTTCCACGTTAACGCTCCCATCTTCGTGGCGCGGCAGTGGTTCCGCCACCGCTTCGCCGCCTACAACGAGATTTCCTACCGCTACACCCAGGCCAAGGACGAGTACTACATCCCAGCGGCCTGGCGCGCGCAGGACCGCAAGAACAAACAGGGCTCGGTGGAGGCCCCGGCGCTGGACCACGCGGCCCTGAGCGAAAAATTCTCGGAGCAGGTCCGCCGCGCCTCGGCGCTCTACGAGGACATGATCGCCGCCGGCGTCGCCCGCGAAATGGCCCGCATGATTCTGCCGGTCAACCTCTACACCCAGTTTTATTGGACCGTCAACGCACGCAGCCTCATGAACTTCGTCGCGCTGCGCGCCGACGCCCACGCGCAGTGGGAAATCCGCCAGTACGCCCAGGCCCTGGCGGACATCTTCCGCGCGAAAATGCCTTGGACCTACGCGGCGTTTCTGCGCCATGCCTGGAAGGGTGAGAATCCCGAATTGGCGGCGCAGGCGCGGGAGGTTCAGGAGGCGTGAGCTTCCGGCGCGCGCTTTGGGCCCTGGCGGCCGCGGCGCTCGCGGCTTGGCCCGGCGCGGCCCGCGCTCAGGAAGTCCGCCAAATCCGGCGCGGCGATATCCACATCACGGTCCATGTCCATGGGACGGTGATCACGCAAAACGTGATCACGCTGACTTCGACCATACCGGGGCGGGTCGAAGATCTCTACGCCCGGTCAACAGGGACATGGGCCCTTGACAGCGCCGTTCTGGGCGACGTGGCCAGCGCGCATTTAGCGGCCATGCTCGATTCTCCGACCACGACCGATAAGTCCGTGGTGCTGGCCCGCTGGGAATCCGACTACCCCCTCATCCCGGTGCGCTGCCCGCAGGACTGCTACCTCCTTAAAATCAGCGTGCAGGCGGGAGACTGGATTTCCTCCGGCGCTCCCCTTTTCACCGCCGCGCAGACCCTGCGCCTGACGGGCACGGTGCCCGCGGGAAACGCGTCCTTGATCCGCGACGGCCAATGGCTGACCTATTGGGCCAAGGCGGACCCCAACGACAAGTTCCGCATGCTTGTGGAGAACTTCGAACTCGACCGTCCCGGCGAGCCGGAAAACTCCGCGGGCCGCTTCGCCATGGACCTGACGCCAAGGCAGTATTTCCCGCCGGGCACGGCCTGGGAGGGCGTCATCATCCCCGTGGATCATCCCAACGCGCTCCTGGTGCCCACGGCCGCCGTCGTTGAGTTCGGAGGCGAGCTGTTTTTGCCCCTGCCGGTTTCCACCGGCATCACCACGGCCGCCTGGACGGAAATTTCCGCAGGCGCGGGGGAGGGCGAGGACTACCTAATGCTCAAGGACTCCCAACTGGGCAAAGCCGTGCGCCACGAAGTGCGCGCGCCCGTCTCCTCGGGCGCCGCCGCACCGGCAGGCCAAGCGCCCGCAAACCCAAGCGGCGCGCCGCAGCAACAGCCCGACTACGGCGGGGACATTTACTCCCAATGACCGAGAACCACCCGGCGCAGACCCGGCGCGTGCTGGCCATCGTCCTGGCCGGCGGCAAAGGCGAGCGCCTGCATCCCCTGACCCGAGACCGCTCCAAACCCGCCGTGCCCTTCGGTGGCAAGTACCGCATCATCGACTTCGCGCTTTCCAACTTCGTCAATTCAGGCATCCAGTCCATCTACGTCCTGGTCCAGTACCTCTCCCAAAGCCTTATCGAGCATCTGCGCTCGAACTGGCGCATGGCGGGCTTGACGCGCGAGCAGTTCATCGCGGTGGTGCCGCCGCAGATGCGCCTGGGCTCCAACTGGTACCGCGGCACCGCCGACGCGGTGCGGCAAAACTTGAACATCATCCAGGAGTTCGATCCCGACATCATCGCCGTCTTCGGCGCCGACCATGTCTACCGCATGGACGTGGGGCAGATGCTGCGCTATCACGCGGACAAGGGCGCTCTTGTGACCGTGGCCACCTTGCCGGTGACCTTGGCGGAAGCCTCTTCCTTCGGCATCCTTGAGACCGCCTCCGACGGCCGCGTGACCTCCTTCCTGGAGAAGCCCAAAAACCCCAAGCCCATGCCGGGAAATCCCGCCATGGCCCTCTCCTCCATGGGCAACTATCTTTTCGACGCCAAGACTCTCATGGACATCCTGGCTTCGCCTGATTTTGCCGAGCCCGAGCTCGACTTCGGCAAATCCGTCCTTCCCAGGATTTTGGAGCGCCTGCCGGTCTACGCCTACGATTTTTCGACCAACGTCCTGCCGGGCCTGAAGCCCTACGAGGAGCGCGCCTATTGGCGGGACGTGGGGACTCTCGCGGCCTACTACCGCTCCAACATGGACACGCTGGGCGAGACGCCCCGGCTGGACCTCGACAACCACCGCTGGAGCATCCATTCCATCCGCTACGACGGCCCGCCCGCCCGGCTTCTGGGCGGCAGCATCTCCAACTGCGCCATCGGCGAGGGCAGCGTGGTGCGCGGCGCCACGCTGCGCACCTCCATCCTCGGCCGCGGCGTCACCGTGGAGGAAGGCGCCATCATCGAGGACTCCATTGTCATGGACTTCTGCTCCGTGGGCCGCGGCGCCAGGCTCAAGCGCGCGGTCATCGACCGGTTCAATCAGATCTCGGACGGGGAAATCGTCGACGGATCCGCGGACTGCGGCCCGCGCTATTTCCGCGATCCCTCCGGGCTCGTCATCCTACCCCGCGGCCGGGATATTGGCCGCAAAGGCTAAAAACCCATGAGCGTCAAGCGCCTTAAAATCGCCAGCCCGCAGGAGGCTCTCGAAGTCCTGGGCGAGCAGGACAAGAACTTAAAGGCCGTCGAGAAGGAATTTTCCGTCGAGATATACCTCGACCAAAGCGCCGGGGCCGCGGATTTGTGGCTGGAAGTCCGGGGGCCGGCGGCCCGCGTCAAAAAAGCCTTTTCCGAAATCCGGGGAAAGCTCGCCGCCGTGCGCGAGGCCGGAGCCGGCGAAACGGAAGGCCGCGCTCGCCGGACCGCGCGCGAGGCGCCCCTGCCCGAGGACGCCGTGTTCCGTACGGCTGACGGACGCATCATCCGCGCCCGCACGCCCAACCAGAGAAAGTACGTGGACGCCATCGCCAGCCACGATTTGGTCTTCGGCATCGGGCCCGCGGGCACCGGAAAAACCTTTCTGGCCGTGGCCTGCGCTCTGCGCGAGATGGAGCGCGGCGCCTGCCGCCGCGTGATCATCACCCGGCCCGTGGTCGAAGCCGGGGAAAAGCTGGGTTTTTTGCCCGGGGATCTCTTGGAAAAAATCAACCCTTACCTGCGGCCCATCTACGATTCGTTTCTCTCCATGCTCGGCCCGGAGCGCTGGCGGGCCTTGCGCGAAACCGAAGCCGTGGAAATCGTGCCTCTGGCCTACATGCGCGGCCGCACCTTCGACGACGCCTTCATCGTTCTCGACGAAGCCCAGAACGCGACGCCCGAGCAGATGAAGATGTTCTTGACGCGCCTGGGCAACGGCTCGCGAATGGTGGTCACCGGCGACGCGACCCAGACCGATTTGGGCTCCAAGGCCGCCTCGGGCCTCTGGCGCGCCAGGGAAATCCTCTCCGATGTTGAAGGCGTGGCGTTCTTAAACCTAAGCGACGAGGACGTGATGCGCAATCCTCTCATGCGGCGCATCCTGCGCGCCTACGAGGCTTGGGAAAAGAAGAGCTGATCGTCCGCATCTGGGGAGCGGGGCTCCTGCCGCCCAAAGCCCGCAAGCCCCGGCTTATCGCCCGCGCCTGCCGCGCGGCCCTGGCCTCCCGCGGCAAAGACGCCCGCGGAGACCTCAACGTCGTCTTCGTGAGCCGCCGGCGCATGCTCGCGCTCAACAAAAAATTTCTAAATCATTCTCACGACACAGACGTCGTCGCCTTCGCCTACGAAGAGAGCGGCGCTTTCGGCGACGTATTTATTTCCGCGTTCCAAACCCGCCGCCAGGCCAGCGCGCTCAAGCACTCGCCGCTTGAAGAAGCCCTCACGCTGGCCGTCCATGGCTGCCTGCATTTGATCGGCTACGACGATCGCCGGCCCAGAGACAAGGCCGCCATGTTCCGGCGCCAGGACGCGGTGCTTAAATTCCTGGGATTTTGACCGCGGCTTAGGCCGCGCGGCGGCCCAGGCCCCAAGCCCGGTGCAGGACGCGCAGCGCCTCCACGGCCTGGCGCGGATCGAGCAGGCAGGAAACCCGCGACGGAAATTGCTCCAAGCGGCGGCAGGAAATGCCGCGTTCGCGCAGAATCCCCCGCATCGCCGCGGCGTCCGCGCGCGCGAGCCCGCGGCCGACGGCTGAAACGCGCGCCGCCGGACCCAAGCGCGCGACCGCCAGCGCCGCGACGCCGGGCCGCCCGCCGTCTTGCCCGCGCGCGCCGATCCAGGTTCCCTCCCCATCGTGAAACGCCGAGCGCACGTGGAGGGATATCCCGCGGCGGCGCGCGTAGTCGATGGAGCGCGGCTGCATGACTTGGGCTCCGGCTTGGGCGAGCTCAAGCATTTCCGAAAATCCGACGGCCTTGAGCTTGCGGGCCTGCGGCACCAGACGCGGGTCCGCGGTGTAAACGCCCTTGACGTCGGTGTAAATCTCGCAGGCCCGGGCCTTCAGAGCCGCGGCCAAGGCCGCCGCGGTCAAGTCCGAACCGCCGCGGCCCAAAGTGGCCAAATCGTCCTTCTCATCGACGCCCTGGAAACCCGCGACCACCGCGACGCGCCCGCGCGAAAGCTCCAAGCGGACGCGCTCGGGCCGCACGTCGGCGATGTCCGCGGCGCCATGCGGTCCGCGGGCGCGGATGCCGGCCTGGGCGCCGGTCAAGGAAACTGCCGCCACACCGCGCCCGGCCAGCGCCGAAGACAGGAGCGCGGTGCTGATCTGCTCTCCCGCGGCCATCAAGACGTCTTGTTCCCGCGGCGGCGCCCGGCGCGCGACCCGCCGGGCCAAGCTCAGAAGCTCATCGGTCATTTGGCCGGGAGCCGAAACCACGACCGCGACGGAAAATCTGCGGCGGCGCGCGCGCGCCACGCGGATGGCCGCGCGCTGGATTTTTTCGGGATCCGCCAGCGAGGTTCCTCCGAACTTCATCACCAGGATGTTCATATGGCCGTTTCGCGCGCGGGAATATATTATAATTTCCACCGAGCATGCTAAAGCGTCTCTTCGAATCATTCTTTGGAACCTCCAGCGAACGACGGCTCAAGAAGTATCAGCCGATCGTGGACCGCGTCAACGCCCTGGACGCGGAGGTCCGCGCGCTGCCCGACGAAGCCTTCCCGCAAAAGACCGCCGAGCTAAAAAAACGCCTTGAAGAGCGCCTAGCCCCAGCGTTGGAGAACCTCCCCAAGAACGAGGACGAGCGCAAGAAAGCGGAGAAAGACGCCTGGCAGGAAGCCTTGGATGAACTTCTGCCCGAGGCTTTCGCCCTGACCCGCGAGGCAGCGCGCCGCACCATCGGACTGCGCCACTACGACGTGCAGATCATGGGCGGCATCATTCTCCATGAGGGCTCCATCGCCGAGATGCGCACCGGCGAAGGAAAAACCTTGGTCGCCACCGCCCCGGTCTATTTGAACGCCCTATTGAACCGAGGCGTGCACCTTATCACGGTCAACGACTACCTGGCCAAGCGCGACTGCGAATGGATGGGTCCGGTCTATAAATTTTTAGGCCTCTCCGTGGGGTTCGTCCAGCACGATCATTCCAACGAGGAGCGCCGCGCGGCCTACGCCTGCGACGTCACTTACGTGACCAACAACGAGGTGGGCTTCGACTACCTGCGCGACAACATGATCGTGCGCAAGGAAGACCGCGTGATGCGCCCGCTCCAGTACGCCATCATCGACGAGGTCGACTCGATTTTGATCGACGAGGCCCGCACGCCGCTCATTATCTCGGGCGCGGCCGAGAAATCCACCGACCGCTACGCCATCATCAACCGCATCATGCCCTCCTTCGCCGTGCGCCAGATCACGGAGGACGAGGAAATCCAGGCCAAGTACACGGGAGAAGACCTGGGCAAGGGCTACGACGCCATCGTCGATGAGAAAAACCACACCGCGGTGCTGACCGAGACGGGCATCGACAAAGCCGAGAAGCTCCTGGGCATCCCCAACCTCTACGACGACTTGGAGGGCGAGTGGGTCCACCACATCACCCAAGCCCTGCGCGCGCACCACCTTTACGACCGCGACGTCGACTACGTGGTCAAGGACGGCGAGGTGGTCATCGTCGACGAGTTCACCGGACGCCTCATGCCAGGGCGGCGCTGGTCCGAGGGCCTGCACCAAGCCGTCGAGGCTAAGGAGAACCTGGCGCCCAAGGAAGAGAACCAGACCCTGGCCACGATTACCTTCCAGAACTTCTTCAAGCTCTACCGGAAGATGTCGGGCATGACGGGCACCGCCATGACCGAGGAGGACGAGTTCCTCGAGATTTACCAAATCAAGGTCTGCGAGATTCCCACCCATAACAAGAGCGTGCGCGAGGATTTCGCCGACCTCATTTACCGCAGCGAGAAAGAGAAATACGCCGCCATTTTAGATGAGATCAAGGAGCTCTGGAAAAAGGGCCGCCCCGTGCTGGTCGGCACGCGCTCCATCGAAAAATCCGAAAAAATTTCCGGCATGCTGCGCACCGCGGGCGTCCCCCACCAAGTCTTGAACGCCAAGTACCACGAGATGGAGGCGCAGATTATCGCTCAAGCCGGCCGCAAGGCGGGAGTCACCATCGCCACCAACATGGCCGGCCGCGGCACAGACATTCTGCTGGGCGGCAACCCGCAGGACCAGGAGGAATGCAAGCAGGTGCTCGCGCTGGGCGGCCTGCACGTCTTGGGCACAGAGCGCCACGAATCTCGGCGCATCGACAACCAGCTTCGCGGCCGCTGCGGCCGCCAGGGCGATCCCGGCTCCACGCGTTTCTATCTGGCGCTTGACGACGAGCTCCTGCGCCTTTTCGGCGGCGACCGCTTGGCGCCCCTGATGGAGCGCCTGGGGATGAAAGAAGGAGAAGTCATCGAGTCGCGCCTGGTCTCGCGGCAAATCGAGTCGGCCCAGCGCCGGGTCGAGACGCATAATTTCGACATCCGCAAGCAGCTTTTGGATTACGACAACGTCATGAACAAGCAGCGCGAGGTGGTCTATAAGTTGCGCAACGAGATCATTGACGGCGAGTCGACCGCGGCGCAAGTCGACCTCATGGTCGATGAGGAGTTGGACGCGCACCTAGCCGAGTCAGCGCCGGCGGGATCGCACTCCGAGACCTGGGATCTGCCGGCCTTGAAGCTCTTCCTGGAGAGGCTCTTTGGTTTATCCTGGGACCCGGCGCCCGAAGAGCTTCAGACTCTCGATCCTCAAGCCTTGCGCGAGACGCTTTTATCCTCCGCCAAGGAGCGCTACGCCGAGCGCCGGGCCGAGTTCGAGGCCGAGGGCTACAAGTTCTCGGAACTGGAGAAGATGATTCTCCTGCAGATGATCGACCGCGCCTGGAAGGGCCACCTTTACGATTTGGACCACTTGAAGAAGTCCATCGGCCTGCGCGGCTACGCCCAGCTCGATCCTAAGGTCGAGTACCAGAAGGAATCCTTCCGGCTTTTCGAGGCCATGCTCGCGCGCATCAGGGCGGAAAGCGTGGAGTACCTCTTCAAGGTGGAGGCGCCCAAGCGCGTCGTCCAGCCCGTTATGGCGGCGACGCCGGCGGCGGCGCCCGGACAAGGCGCGGCCAAGACTTCAGCCCTTTCCGGCGGCGCCAAAGCCTCGGCCCTTTCCACCACTACGGCCGGCGCCGCGGCTCTGCGTCCCGGAAGCCACATCGGCCGCAACGATCCCTGCTACTGCGGCTCGGGCAAAAAATACAAGAAGTGCCACGGCGCCTAATTAGCGCCGGAAGCTTAGCGCTTGGCGGCCGTTTTGGCGGGAGCTTTGCCGAGCGGAGCTGCGGCAAAAGCGCGGTTGAGCAGGTAGGCCAGCCTCGCGCCGGCCATTTCAAGCCTTAATCGAACGATAGGCTGCATCTCTTTTTGGTAGGCCGGTCCCAGATTCCGGCCGTGGTCCTTGACGTACTGCGGATAGATGACGTCGCGGGAGATGGCGTGGCTCTCCAACGCCGCGTCGTCCACCCAGTCGCCCGCGGTCCAAGCCGCAGTCTTGCGCCGCGCCAAGTCCTTTTCCAGGGCGCGCACCCAAGGCATTGGGTTTTCCTTGGACTCTACGCGCCAGTTCTCGCGCAAAATCATGTCGTCCCAAAGCTCGTGCAGTCGCTTATGCACGCCCATGAAGACCACCTGCTTCTTGTTGCCCCCTTGATCGTGGTCGTCCTCGCAATGCAGCGGCTGGTGCAAATCGCCCACGAAGTGCACAGCGAACATCAGGGCCACTCGCTTGACCGCGAACGGAGCGCCGGGGTCGGAGAGGATGTCGGCGTCCTTGCGGATTTGCGCGGTTACGCAGTTGCCCTGCGGGCACCACTGCATGAGCTGCCCCGCGGAGGGATGGGCCGCGAGCGGGATGTCGATGAAGTGCCAGATGGCGGTTGCCTTGAAATCTTTGGGGGCCATCGGAAAAACTCCGGCGCATAAAAATGGCGCGGTGGCGTACTTGACCGTGTCGGCGCAGTTGGCGACCTTATCCAGCGTGACGCCCGGCCCCAAGAGCGCGCGCACGGACGCGCGGGCCTGCGGCGTCAGGCGATCCTGGGCGATGAGCCCCACGATTTTATGCCCGAGCGGGCCCCAGGCGAACGCCGGCGACGCGGAGATTCCCATGACGGCCAGAATTCCCAAAACCAGCCCGAGCCTGGCGGCCAAGCGCGCGCGGCGGATATGCGTCATGAAACCTTCTAGAACTTGGCCAGGAACCGCCCGATGCGCCGCGCCGCCTCGCGCAGCTTCTCCTCGGGCGCGATAAGAGAGAAGCGCGCGTAGCCCTCGCCGCAAGGGCCAAAGCCCACGCCCGGCGAGATGACCACGCCGTACTCAAGGATGAGCCGCGTCACGAAGGCCAGCGATCCTTTCTTGGCCGCCTTGGCCGGAATCTTGCCCCACAAATACATGCCCGCGCGGCAGGGCGGCACGTCCCAGCCCGCCTCGGACAGCGCTTGGACCAGCGCGTCGCGGCGGCTTTGATAGATGCGGCGCGACTCCGCGACATAGTCCTGCGGACCGCTTAAAGCCGCGGCGGCCGCCTTTTGAATGAAGGCCGGAATGCCGTAGTCCAAAAAGCCCTTGAATTTGGAGAGCTGCGCAAGCGCTTGTGCGTTTCCCACCGCGAAGCCGATGCGCCAGCCGGCCATGGAATAGGTCTTGGAAAAAGAATGAAACTCGACCGCGCGGGCCTTGGCGCCGGGAATCTGCAAAATGGAGGGCGCCTGATAGCCGTCGAACGTCAGCTCCGAGTAGGCGTTGTCGTAAGCGACGAGGCAGCCGTAGCGCCGGGAAAACGTCAGCGCTTCTTTTAAAAATGTGGTTCCTTCAAGGACCGCGCCCGTGGGGTTGTTGGGGTAGTTGAGCAGAAGGACCTTCGCGCCGCGCGCCGCGGCCGCGGGCACGCGCGACAAGTCCGGCAAAAATCCGTTTTCTTCCTTGAGCGGCATGAGGTGCACCCGGCCTCCGGCCAGAATCGGTCCGTTATAGTGGACAGGATAGCAGGGGTTGGGAACCAGGACTCCCTGGCCGGGATCCAAAAGCGCCATCAAAAGGTGCGCAATGCCCTCCTTGGAGCCGATGAGCGGCACGACCTCCTTGTCCGGGTCCAGCGTCACGCCGAAGCGCCGGCCGTACCACGAGGCCACGGCTTGGCGCAGCTCGGGCAGTCCTGACGACGGCGGATAGCGGTGGGTCCACGACTCGGACGCGGCCGCCTGCAGGGCCTCCACCACGTGCCGGGGGCTTGGCAAATCCGGGCTGCCCTGGCCCAAATCGATGACCGGCAGGCCGGCGGCTTCGGCTTGGCGGCGCAGGGCCGCCAGCTTGACGAACAGGTAGGGCGGAAGCCCGGAAAGTTTCTTGGAGGGCGTCGGCTTCATGTCCTTTGGTGATTATAGCACTCCCTGCGCGGGGATGATCTATAATGAATTCATGCGGCGCGCCGAAAAAATCGCGGCTTTTCTCCTCGCGGCCCTGGCCGCCGCCTGCTGGCCCGCCCTGGCCGGCGCCAAGGCCAAGTCCGAGCCTAAAGCCGTGATTTTGGTGGAGTCGTTTCTTAAGACTCCTGTCTCGGGGCTGCCGCCCGGTCAAATCGACGCTTTTCTTAAAATCAATCCTGATGCGCTGCCCCGGCGGCTGCGCGATCCCTACGAGGCCAAGAAAGCCCAGCTCGAGGCCCTGCGCAAGGTCTACGAAATCGACAACCGCGGCCCGCGGCCCGGGGCGCCCACGCCCAAGGACTGCAGCGTCCCCCTCAAAGGCGACCTAGACCTAGTCCATGAACTCGAAATCGGGGGCTTTCAAGAAATCACCCGCCAGGAAAAGGACTGGATCGCCCAAAACACGCGCTGCAGCCAAAAGGATCTTATGTGCCAGTTCAGCCTGACCATCGTTCAGCGGCCAAAAACGAGAAAAAAGAAACCAAAAACTTGGTACCTGCTTCATGAAAAAGACCCGCTCTTCATGCTGGTCGGCATGAAACGCCAGGGCCAGGTGCCGCAAGGCAGCGGCTCCTTCGGCGAGAGCAGTTTTCCCACCTGCCGCTGAGCCACGCCGCTCCCCCGTGTTGCGCGTGGCGCCGGCAAAGACGTAGAATACCGCCAAGGAGTTCGCCATGAAAAGGAAGGACCTCATCAAGCATCTCACCGACAACGGCTGCGTTTTGGTGCGCGAAGGCGGGAAATACTCGGTGTTCCAGAATCCCGTCACGCAGAAGGAAACTCCGGTCACCCGCCACCCCGAGATGGAAAACTACGCCGCGCGCAAAATCTGCAAGCAGCTGGGGATTCCGCCCGTCGGCTGAGAAGCCGCGGACCGCGCCGTCATGCGCATCGTCGTCGGGCTGGTCTTAAGCTTCATCATCGGATTTTCCTGCCGCTGGTTCGACTTGCCCGCGCCCAGCCCTCCGGAAATCTTCGGCGTGCTCCTCGTCGTGGCCATGACCATCGGTTACGTGGTTGCGGGCACTGTCATCCACAAGAAGCCCGCCGTTTCGGCGCCGCAGACCGCCGTTTCCGCCTCGGAAGTTCCCCCCTCCCGCTAATCTAACGCCGCAGGGATACGATGGGGCAGTACGGCCCCAAAAACGTCCGCGTCCACCAGTCCCCAGTCGCGCGCTTTTGCGCCAGCGTGGTGAAATGATAGTCGTAGACCACGGCGCGAAGGTACTTGGGCGGCGCGTCGGGAAAAGGATTGCCCGCCATGAGGCTCTGCACCGCGCTCGAACCCTGAAGAAGCCGGGCCATGAAATTGAGCAGCCAGGGGTTGTCCCGGCAGTCGCTCAAGGCCGCGAACCACATCTGCCAGTCCAGGCGCGGCTGGTAGGGCTCGACGAAGCGGGGTCGTCGGTCCAAGGCGTCCGGCTTCCAGCGGAAGGGATACTCCAGCCAGGTCTTGCCGTCCGCGCTGCCTTGGATGAGAATTTCATGGCGGCTGGTGGTCATGACCGCGAAGAGCCCGTAAGAGTTGACCAAGTGCCACGGGTCGAGCTCCTCGTAGAGCGCGCCCGCAGGCCCCGGCAGAGGCAGGCGCCCAATGAAATTCCCCGCGACTTGCGCGGCGCCAAAGCCAAACGCCAAAACCGCCAATAGAACCGCGAGCCCTCGGCGCGTCCGCCCGGCCGGCTTTTCCTTCGCAGGCGCCGAAGCCCAGGCGCGCGGCCAGAAGCGTTCCAAGAAAGCGTCATCAAGCAGAAATAGGCATAAAGACACGGTCAGAAGGTTGAAAAAGCAGTAATTGCCGGTCAGCGCGATCAAGGTCTGTAGGAAGACCACGCCCGCGAAGGCCCAAAGACGCGGACGGCGGGGCAGAAAAAAAAGGAAGGGCAGGACAATCTCGATGCCGAAGACCGAGGCCGTGGAGAGTTTCTGGAAGGCTTCCGGCAGGTGCGCGGCATAGTAGCCCACCCACGTCGGCAGCGGCTGGGTCCAGTAGTGATAGTCGAGCGCGGTGAGGTTGCGCCAACTGGGATCACCGCTCAGGAGCTTGACGCAGCCGGACTCGAACATCAAGCGGAACAAAAGCCAGCGGTAGAGCCCCACGAGAACGCCGGGCGTCTTTTTTTCGCGCGCAAGGCCCGGGCGCAGCTTCCACGGCGCCAGGAATATCGCCAGGAACCCGGCCTCCAAAAGCAGGATGTCCCATTGGAAGCTCATGAAGTCGCGGCCGACGCTCACGATGGATAAATAAAGCGCCCACGAAATGAGACAAACCGGGCCGGGCGCCACGTCAAGCATCAAGACAACGCCCAGCGCAGCGCCGGCCAGAGCGGCGCCGCGCAGCGCCGCGTCGCCGGATCCTAGCCAGAACAACGTCGGCACTAAATGGTAGGCGGCCGCGCCCAAGTGGGCTTTTACGGCGGATAAAAACGGCGCGGCCGGCAGTATGCCGTTTTGGCCCAGCAGGCCGCCGGCCTGGAGATAGAAGGACCCGAAAGCAAAAAAATAAACCAAGCCCAGGAGGCGCAGGAATATCCAGCGGACCTTATAATAGGAAGGCGGCTCGAGGCGATCGCCCCATAAAAAGCGGGTTAGCTGCGAGAACAGCGGGCGATGGCGCGCGACAAAAGCGTAAAAAGCCTCGCTGGCCCGGGCCACGCCCGGCACGCGGCGATAAAGAAACATCGGCCAACGCCGGCCGGCGGCCGAGTCCAGCAGGCGAAATACCGCCTCGGCGCCCGAAGATGCGCGGCCATCGGGCTCGATGAGGTGAACCGCGCCCGCGAAGCGTTCCGGCGCGATCTGGGGAAAGCGCGCCGCGGCGGATTGGTAGGGCGCGTACTCGACCTTGCTCCCGGTCAGGCTTTGCCAGCGCCACACCCAACGCCGGCAGAAGCCGCAGTCGCCGTCGAAAACCAGAACCGGCCTCTTCATCGGCCATATGTTAGGTTATAATGGAGCCGTGGTGCGAAGAATTCTAGGCGCCGCGCTGATGCTGGCTTTGCCCGGCCTGGCCATGGCCGCCTTGTCCTCCTCAGGAACAATCGCGGCGCCGCATGTGGCCATTTCCCCGGCCGAAGCCCTGTCCGCCGGGCGTAAAATCTGGGTGAACGAATGCGGCGGCACCATCCCGGGCCTCACGCACTGGAACAAAGGCGAAGCCTTCGCGTCCCTGGGCATCGGCCACTTTATCTGGTACCCGGCGGGCGAGCGCGGACCCTTCGTGGAAAGCTTCCCCGAACTCTTGGCCTTTTTGCGCGCGAACCATGCTTTTATTCCCAAATGGCTCTTGGCCGCGCGGCATTGTCCGTGGCAAAACCGGGCTGAATTCTTGAAGGATTCCGATTCCCCGCGCATGAAAAGCCTGCGCGATTTTTTGGCCCGCACCGTGGACTTGCAGGCCATGTTCATGGCCGAACGGCTGGAAAAAGCGCTGCCGATCATGCTGCAAAGCCTGCCGACCGCGCGGCGCGCGCCCGTGCTGGCCCAGTTCGATCGGGTGGCCCGAAGTCCCGGCGGCATTTATCCGCTCATGGACTACGTCAACTTCAAGGGTGAAGGCACGGCCTTAAGCGAGCGCTACAAAGGCCAAGGCTGGGGCCTGCTCCAGGTCCTCGAAGAGATGAAGGGCTCCGGCTCGGGTCCGGCGGCCCTGGCGGAATTTTCCCGCGCCGCCGACTTCGTCTTGGAGCGCCGGGTGCGCGACTCACCCCACCCCAAGCACGACGCGGCCTGGCTGCCGGTCTGGCGCCGGCGCGTGGCCGGCTACGCGGACTAAAGCCGCTTAACCAAGAAGGACTGCATGGCCGACCAGCGCGGCGCGTCCTCATGCACGTGATCGGCCGCGGGAAAAGCGCGCAAGCTTTTTTCGCGCGAGGCCAAGGCGTTGAACATGGCGATGATCCCGTCGGCCGGGCAGGTGCGGTCCATCAAGCCCGTCTCGACGAAAACCGGAACGCGCACGCGGCCGGCGAAGTTCAGCACGTCGAAATAGGAAAGCGTCTTTAGCGCCGCCGCTTTGGCGGCGGGTCGCCCGCGCAGATAGCCCGCGATATCCATGTAAGGCGAGCGCGCGGCCGAGCGCAAGGAATCTCGGATGTCGCTTAAAAACGGAAAATTGGCCGCGACCGCGCCCACTCCCGGATCCAAGCCCGCCAAGATGAGCGAGAGTCCGCCGCCTTGGCTTGCCCCCGCGACCCCAAGGCGCGCGGCATCGACCTCCGGACGCTCGCGCAAAAACTCCAGGCCGCGCAGGCCGTGGCAAACCATGGCCCGGTAGACGTAGGTCCGCGGACTTGCGATGCCCAAGAGGCTGTAATAGCCGTTGTCTACCGGATAGGAGGACTGATCGACCCCGTAGCCGCGGCCCTGATACCAGAGCGCCGCGACCCCTTGATCGGCCCAGTCGATAGGCGGCGGGATTTGGCCTTGGCCATACCAGGGGCTGATGAGCACCGCCGGGTAGCGGCCGGGCGCCTTGGGCCGGCAGTACCAGGCGTGAACGCGCGTGCCGCCCCAGCTCGAGTAGCTGGCATGAAAACACTCGGCCCGCGCGTCCGAAACGGCCGGGGTTTTCTCGAGCTCGGGATTGAGCGGAACTTTCGCGAGCTCGCGCTCGGTGCGGCGCCAGAACGCGGCGAAATCGGCCGGCGGGTCGGGCTTGGCGCGCAGGGATTTGGGCGCGACGACGAAGCCAAAGCGCAGCTCGGCCGCGGACCGGCCGCCGATCTCCGCCTGAGCGTCCGCGCGGTAGACGCCCGGCCGCAGGACCGGACGGAGCTTGAAGTCGAGCGTCCGACCGGGCGCGTACCGGGGACGGCTCCAGTCGTAGGCGGCCAGCGCCCGGCCGCGCGCGTTTTCGAGAGTGAGACCCAGGCGGGCCTCCGCCGCGATTCCGGTCAGAGGAGTAAGGCGAAAGTCGAGTCTAATGGGCGCGCCGGCGGCGAAGATCATTCCGGGCGAGGCTTCGTCCACGGACAAATCCGCCGCGGCCGTGCGCGTGGAAATCTCCGAGGCCGCGATCGTCGCGGCGCGGACCGGCGGCGCGGCTAGAAGCGAAAAAAAAACAAGCTGAACCAGCACGCGGGCATGATACCAAACCCGGAAGCCGGACAAGCCTAATCGAAGCTGATCTTGGAGGGCCGAGGCAGAGCCTTTCGCGCCCACCTAGCCCTGTCCTTGGCCTCGGCGTCCTGTTGTTGCTTCAACTCCCGCTGGTACCAGTGGTTGATGCTGATGCCGTAGAGCGCCATATAAGCCGTGCCGTCGCCAAAGCCCGCCCGGCCGCGCGGGCCGGACAAGGCGTAGAGATGATGCCCAAAAAGGCTCCAGTCCGAGAGGCCGTAGCCCGCGGCCGAAAGCTCCCCGGCGCCAGCCCAATCCCAGACCCAGTCGGCGGGCGTGGGAACCTTGAGGTCGTAGCCAATCGGCGGCTGCACGTAGGAGATGCCTGAGAACTTGCCGTCCGCACCAAAGCATAGGAACATAGGCGCGGAGAATTTAATCGTGATGCCGTCGCGCAGCGGCTTCGGGATGGAACTCTCGTCGCCGCGGGTCAGGGGCACCACCACCTTATGAATGGCGAACTGGCTCTGGATTTGAACTTTATTGGCGCAGACATCCGGCTGCGCCACTGCGGAGCCCGCGGCCAGCGCCAAAGTCAAAACGCCCACAAGCGTCTTCGTTTTCTTCATGATTTCCTCCGCAGGTAGTCGGTCACGGCTTTTTGCGCGGCCAAGTCGGCGTAATTCGGATCCATCCAGCCGAAAATATCGTAATAAGGTCCAGTCACCCACAAGACGGCGTAGCGCGCCGTGCGGCCGGAGGGCATCGCAAGATAATCCGCCAGGCCGCGCAGGCCCAGGGCAATTTCCCTCTCCACTTCTTTTTTTTGCGCGGGCGTGGCCGCGCCGGACCAATAATTGGGGTGCAGCAGCCCGCCGCGCCCCACGCCGAACTCGCCCAGACCCAGCGGCGGCATCTGCGCGGGCGTCAAACCCAAATAATGCCCCAAGATGTTATTGCGAAAGCGCGCGTCATAGATGGAAAGGGCCTTGGCGATTTCCCGCGGCGTGGGCGGGCGCTGGGCGCGCGCGGCCAGGGGCTCGCCAATCTTGAGGTCCAGGTACTGAGACAAATCCACGGCGTCCAAGCCCGCGATGTAGCGCCCCAGCATTTTTCTCTGGGCCGGGCTCATGCGCAGGACAAAATCCTCGGGAATCTGGAGATGATGGGCGAAATCATGCGAGAGGCGCACGCGGCCCACAAGCCCCAGGGCTTTCAAGTCGCCCCGGGTCCACTTTAGCAGATCCAGCCAGCGGCCGGGGTGGGCCACGACCGAGTCCATGAGCTCGGTGCCCAATTCCAGCTGCACCTGGGCCGGGTGCGCGCCGCGCGCCGAGGCCCGGGCCAAGGCGGCTTGGATGTCCAGCAGCGAGCCGTGGATAATCCCTTCCCGGTAGGCGTCCGACATCGGGTCAACGTCGAAATAGCCGCGCCAAGAAACGCTCACGCGCCAACTGTCGTTGTGCGAGGTCAGGGGATTAAAGCCCGGAAAGTAAATCGGAGGATCGAGGTGGGGCTTAAGCATCACCGTAAAGCCGTCTTCAAGCGCGCCGGCCATGGCCGCGGTGAGCTCGGCCGAGGACGGGCCCACGGAAAAATCGATTTGGTTCAAACCCGTGTAGGCGTAGCTGGGCGCGAAGGCCACCATGGAAAATCCCAAGGACTTGAGCGCGGCCAGGTGCTTGGCCGCGCTGGCGTACTCGCCCCGGCGGCCGGGATAGCTCACGCCCAACACGCCGGGAGGCAGCGGCGCGGCCGCCGCGCGGCCGGAAAATCCTACCGCGGCTGAAAATCCCAGGGCGCAAAACGCCGCCGTTTTTTTAAGGATGTCCCGCGCTTGGATCCGGGCTTTTGCCATGCGCCGCAATCAGTTGGCGCTGTCGCCCGGCAGCAGGCGCTGGGGAATGTTTTTGAAGGAGACCGGCTTGCCGCCGTCGAAATTGATGATCCAGGCGCGGTCGAAAACATCGTCGGGCCAGGTTTCGGGCGCCGAGGTGAGGCCGAAAGCCTTCGCGATGGCCGGAATCAAGTGGTGCTCCCAGGCGATGAGCACCATCTTGCCCGCGCCCGCAGGATCGCTCATCACGGCCTTGGCCAGGCCCGCGACGTCGGCCTTGGGAACATTGGTGTCGACCGCCAAGCCCAAGCTGTTGGCCAGGGGCTCCACGGTCTCAAGCGGCCTGGCGTCCTTGCCGTCGGCCTTGGGCGTCATGGCATAGATGGCGGCGGGCGTGCCGAATTGGGCCACCGCCGGATTGGTCTTAAAAAATCCCACCAAAGCCTTGGCGCGCTCCTCGCCGCGGGGGCTCAAATTATTACCGACGGCCGGCTTTTCCGCGTGGCGGATGATGATGACCTGCGCGGGACCGGCGGCGTCCGCGGAAGCGGCGGCGGGCGGCAAAGTGGAGATTCCCTGCCCCTGTGCGGACGCCTCGGCCGCGGCGCCTAGCTGCGCGGCCATATCAACCCAGGACATGCCCATGGCAGGAATGGCGGCGCCAGTCTCCGGCGCGGCGTCCGCGGAAGCGTCGAACGCCCGGGCGCGCGAAACGGCTAGGGTCAAGAGCGCGCAGGCCACGCCGGCCCACAAAAAAGTCGTCCGCGCTGGGCGCCTGGAAAGGGTCATGGGAACAGTGTAGTCCGAAACACCGCATGGCGCGCGGGTCCAAAGTCCCACTGGAAACCGGGCAAAAGACCCGCCGGAAAACGGGACTCGGGGCACCCGGGGTTGAACCGGGAACCTCCTGCTCCCAAAGCAGGCGCTCTGCCAATTGAGCTATGCCCCGTCGGAGAGGATTATATCAAGTTGCGTTCAAGCCGGGCGCGCGCAGGAAAATGAGCTGAAATTCCGGCTTCTCGCCCAAAGTTTTTTCGACCGCCGCGGCGTAGGCCCGGCCCTGGGCGGCGTATTTCTCTTTCCGCGCGGCCACGTCCCGCGCCGAGACCTTCTCGCTCTTGTAATCGGCCACCACCAGGCGTTCGCGCTCGCGAAAGAGGACGTCGATGACGCCGCGCATGACCGCGCCGTCTTCTTCGTAGACAAAGGGAATCTCCCGTCCCAAAATATCGGCGCGGGAAAGGCGCTCCGCCGCCTGCGAGCGCAAAAATTTTCGCAAAACCGCCGCGGCCTCGCGCGCCGCCGCCCCCCAATCGGCGGCGGGTTCGGCGCGGGAAAGCCCGGACGCGGCCTCAAGCGCCGCCCGCTCCAAAATCTTGTCCGTAAAGGCCGCGCCCGCCTTGAAGTCCCAGGCCTCTAGCACGCGGTGGCACACGCGGCCCACGAGCGCGCCGTCCGCCGCAACTCCGCCCGCACTGGAAGACTCGACGGGCCCCGTTCCCGACTCGTCCTCCTCCGCGGCCGGGCGCCGGCGCTTTTCCGCCTCGCCCGCCGCGCGCGTGGGCGAGACCGACCAGGGCTTGGCCGCGCAGCGCGCGCGCAGAGCCTCGCGCCCGAGCCAAAGCTCGGCCAGCGCCTCGACGTCAAGCGCGCCTTTTTCTTCCGGAATACGCGCTTGGCCGCGCGCCGCCCCGGCTTCAAGCCTGCTCCGGTGCACGGGAACCACGACCCCGCTTAAGGAAATTTTTGTCTGCGACGCGTCCGGCCAGGCGCCGGCGGCCGCAAGCCACCAAGCCAAGGAGCTCGTGCGCGGCTTGGGCCCTCCCAAAATCACGAGTTTCTCCTTGGCGCGGGTCATGGCCACATAGAGAAGCCGCACCGTCTCCTTATCCTGGCGCTCTTTTTCTAAAATCTCCAGCCGCGCCATGGCCGCGCCGCAGGCGGCCTTGGGCAGGCGCAGCCCGGCCGCGTCCAGAGACCAGTTGGCGAAATACGCCTTCTCGCGGCGCCCGGCCGCGTTTTGCCCGGCGCCCGCATCGGCCAGGAACACCAGCGGAAACTCGAGGCCCTTGGCCTTGTGCACGGTCAGGATGCGCACCGCCTGCAGGTGCTCGTCGGCCAGGGGGCTCTCGCCCTCCCGGTCGGAGCTTTGCGCCTCCTGCCGCGCGAAGTCGACGAATTCGCGCAGGCTTGAGCCCGCGCCCTCGGAGGACTCCAGCGCCAGGCGCGCGAACTTGAGGATATTGGCGGCGCTTTGCTCGCCGTGGTAGGCGCAGGAGGCCAGCTCCAGAAGCGGCAGCTCGCCCAATATCCGCCGCGCCAAAACGCCCAGAGGCTCGCGGCCCACGCGCCCGCGCAGACGGCGCAGCGCGGCGAATAATTTTTTCACGCGCGCGCGGCTTTCCTCCGGCAAAAGCCCCGGCGCGGGGTCGCGCAGGTAGCTCAAGGCCCCGCCGCGCGCCAAGCGGTAGAGTTCGGCGTCGTCCAGCGCGCACAGCGGCGAGCGCAGAAGCCCGGCCAGCGCGACTTTGTCCGCCGGGTCGTCGAGCGCGGCCAAGAGGTTGAGGAAATCGATGATCTCGGGCGCGCCGTAGAAGCTTTTTTCCATCTCGACCGCGTAGGGAATGCCGCGCGCCTTGAAGGCGTCCAAGAGAGGCCGCAAAGACGAGGACGAGCGCAGCAGGACGGCCGCGTCCCCCAAGCCCCAGCGCCGGTCCGGGCCGCAGTTCTCCACGATCCAGTCCGCGAGCCACTGGAATTGGGCTTGGCGGGATTCCTCGGCTCCCAGCGCTTCTTCATCGCTCTCGGAAATGACGAACTCGAGCGCGGGTCCGCCCGCGGGCGGCGCAGACGATCCCTGCGCGGACGCTGTAGCCGCCGGAACCAGCGCCTTGTACTCGGGCTGAAGGTCCTCCTCGTAGGCCATGATCTTCGGGAAAACCGCGTTGACCGGGGACAACAGCGCCCCGGGACTGCGGAAGTTGACGCCCAGCACGCAGAAAGCCGCCCCTGGAGAATCAAGGATGCGCCGGGTAAAGCGCTGGTAGGCGGCCATGTCCGCGCCGCGAAAGCGGTAAATCGACTGTTTGGGGTCGCCCACGACGAAGAGCCGGCCCGGCGCGAGCCTGACCTCGTCCCAGCGTCGCGCGCGGCCGCCCGGCTCCTCGGCCAAAAAAAGCAGGAACTCGCCCTGCAGGGGATCGGTGTCCTGGAACTCGTCGATGAGAAAGGCGCGGCAACGGCGCTTCAAGGCGTCGCGCACCTCCAAGTGGTCGCGCACCAAGTCGCGCGCGCGGCGCAGCAGGCCCTCGAACGAGATAAAGCCCCGGCGCGTGTAGGCGCGGCGGAATGTCTCGGCGAAGGGCCGCACCAGCGCGGCAGCGCGGCGGGTCAAAACTTCGTCCGCGCCGCAGGATTCTTCGGCCAGGCGCCGGGCCAGTTCATAGAGCGGCGCGCCGGCGGAATCCCAGGATTTGGGCCACTTCTTGGTGGCGATGTCCTCGGCGCTTGGCTCCGGCGCCGCGGGCCAGGGCGGATTTTCGCTTGAAAGGGCCTCGGCCATGCCTTTTAAGCGAGCCAAGACCGCAGTCAAAGACTCGTTGATTTTCGAGCGGCCGTCCGCCTTGGGCTGGACACGCGCCAAGCGCTCGAGTTTTCCGGCCAAAGAAAGCATTTCGCGGGCCAACGCGGGCTGGGCTTGGCCCGCGGCCGAGAGCTCCGCGCCCTCGCGGCAGAGCGCCCGCGCCAAGCCTTCCACGCTCTCCAAGGGCGCTCGAGTCAGAGCCTCAAGCCAAGCCTCCCTCTGAGGCGCCTGCTCGCCCAACTCGACGTCGAGCCACCGCGCCCACTCCGATTCGAACAAGTCGTCAAAGAGCCGCTCCGAGTCGTCGACCGTGAAATCCGGGTCCACGCCCGCCTCGACAGGATAGAGCCGCAGCACGCGCGCGGCGAAGGAATGGATGGTGCCCACGGCAGCCTTGTCGAGGTCGGCCAGCGCCTGGCGGCAGCGCCGGGACATCTCCGCGCGCGGACGCTTGAAGCGCGCCTCGATGGCGGAAATGAGTTCCGCCGCGCGGGCCCGCGCCTTCTCGTTTTGCGGCGCGCCGTCCAAAAACGCGGCCGCGGCCGCGAGGGTCTCGGCCAAGCGCAGCTTGATGTCGCCCGCGGCCTTGTCGGTGAAGGTGAGCGCCACCACTTCCTCCACGGCCGGGGCGTCTTGTGGGCCCAAGAGCAGGGCGGCCAGGCGGCGCACCAAAAGGGTGGTCTTGCCCGTGCCCGCGCCGGCTTCGACCACCACGTTTTGCGCGAGGCCAAAAGCGGCCGTCTCGCGCGCGGCTTGGTCGGCTAGGAGCGCCCGCAAATCACTCATGCGCGCCCTCTTCCGCGGCGGCGCCCAAAGCCTGTTCCGCGCGGCGGCGGGACGGGCCGTGGCTCTTGCGGCACAAAGAGGAAAAGCCGCACCAAGCGCAGTGGCCCCAGCCGCCGTCGCCCGTCGCGTCCGGCCGGATGGGGAAGCGCCCCTCGGCCAGGCGCGTCAAATTTTTGTCCGCCGCGGCCCAGAAAGCCGCGCGGTCCTTGCGCCACGCCGCGCCGGCATAGGCGTCCTCCCGCGCACGCGGGCCGGCGGCCTCCACTCCCGCCAAAAGCGCCGCGTCCATCTCCGCCTGGGAGCCCAGTTTGGCCTGGGCCAGTTCGGCGTAAAAGGAAAGTTGTAGCGTCTTTTCATTTTTTAGGTGATCGGAAATTTTGGTCTTATAGTCGACCACGCAAAAGCGCCGTCCCGAGAAATCAATATCAAGGCGGTCCAGGCGCCCGTGCACAAGCAGGTCCCGCAGCGCTTCGGGCGGTTTTCCCGGCCAGGGCGCGCGCAGGTCCTCCTCGAAGGCGGCGGGGCGCCAGCCCCCGGCTTCGGCCCGGGCCAAATCCCACGCCGCGAAGCCGCGCGCGTGGCCGCCCATCGCGCGCTTCTCCGACTCCCAAAGAACGGGGTAGAGCCCCAGGACGCGCCAGGAATGCTCGGCGAAGACCTCGCCTACCGCCCGGTCCAAAATCTTTTCCCAAACCGCGGGCGCGCCGGCGCGGGATCCGCCCGCGGCCAAGTCCCTGTAGAAGCGCTCTAAAATCTTGTGGTACATCTTGCCGCGGACCCTTTTGTCCAGGGCGTCTTTCTCGGGCGCATCCTCGATGGGCCCCAAATCCAGCACGCGCTCGGCGAAAAATTGAAAGGGACACTCAAGGTATGTTTTATAGGCGCTGGGCGAGAGCCCGCGGCGCGAGAGTTCCCGAAGATACTCCGTGGGCGGGCCCACCATCCCGTCCAAGGCGCCCGGGGGCGACCACGCCGAGAAACGCGGCAGGCGGGAGAGCCCCCCGTCCGCGAGCGCGGCTTCCTCACCGCGGCCCGCGCGGATCAAATACGGCGCGGGGTTTCGCCCGTTCAGCGCCAGACGCAAAGACACCTCGCGGGGCGAGAGCTCCTCGGGAGGGCACTCCGATATTTTTTGCGCGGGCGAGCGGGCCGCGCGGCGATGGATATTTTCCTCCCCCCACTCCAGGCCCGCGGCGCGGCAGAGCTGCAGCAAATAGAGCGAAGGCACCTCGGCCTTGCCCGCCTCGTCCGAGCGCGGGTAGACGCAGTAGAGCGTTTCCCGCGCCGAGGCCGCGGCCAGATAGAAGAGCAGTCGCTCCTCCTCATAGCCCGCGGACTTCAAGCCCACCCAGCAGCCGACCGGCTGGCGCAAGAACGCGCGCTCCGCGTCGCGCAGCAAAGGGTCTTCACGGATGTCGCGCGGAAAGCTTTTTTCCTTGAGGCCGAGGAGAAAAAGAACCTTGAAGCTCTCGCCCCGTCCGGCCATGACGTCCATAACGCGCACGCCGCGGCGCAGCTCCGGCTCGGCGCCGCGCGCCTTTTTAAATTTCTCCTCCAAGACGTCCAAAACCTCGTCCCAGGACGGCGCCCGGCCCAAACGATCAAACGCCTCCAAGGACGCTAAAATGCCCCAGACCGCGTCGGCGGCCGCGCGTTCCGCCTCGGAGGCGTCCTCCGGCAGGCGCACGAAGCGCGAAACCGTCTCGCGCGCCGTGCGCGCGGCTTCGCGCCACGAGGCGGGCAGCGCCTCCTGCGCGGTCTTCAAGCCCGCGACCGCCTCCCAAAGCGCGGCTACTTCGCTTTGCGGGACGCTGAAGAGAATTTCGTCGTCCGCGTTCCTGATCGCGAAATCCTCTCGCGCGCGGTCCTTGAGCTTGCCTTCCCACTGCAGCCAGCCCGCGCGGATTTGCAGGCGCTCGACGAGGATGCGCCAGCGGTGGAGCATGCCCTCGGTCGCGCCGTCCGGGAGACGGAAATACGGCGAGAAAAAAAGCTCCTCCAGGGACCGCGCGGGAAAATCGCGGCGCCGAATGGAAAGAACGGTCCAGGCCGCCTTGGCGAAGGGCTCGCGCAAAAGCGGCTCGCGGGCGGACATGGCATAGGGAATTGCGTTTTCCTCGAAGGCCGCGGCGACGGCCGCGCGGTAGGGCTCGAGGCTGCGCGCCATCACGCCCACGTCCTCATAGCGGCAGGCGCCGGCGCGGACCAAGGCGATGATTTCCTTGGCGCACAGCCAGGCTTCGTCGCGGGCGCCGCTCGCGCTCATGACGCGCAGCTTGGCCGCGGGAGATGGCCCCGCGTTCTCCTCGGCCGGTTCCGCAGACGCGCCCTCCGTCGCGAAGAGACGATCAAGCGCCGGGCCCAGCGCAGTCTTACCCGTTTGAGGCTCAAGATCCTGGCGCTCGGCGGTCAGACCCAGAATTTTCTGCTCGAAGAACGCCTCCGCGAAGGCGAAGGCCGGGTGACCCCGGCGGTAGGGAAAAAACAGCGCGGCCGGATAGTTCTTGGCCACGGCCTCAAAGAAGTCCGCCTGCAGGCCGGTCAAATCGTAAAAGCCGTAGTAGAGAATTTCCCGGAAGCGTCCCAGAAACGCCGAGCCGTCCTCCGCGCGCCGCGCGGCCAGGCGCGCCAGCGCCGAGGAGGACAGCACGTTCAAGGACTCCAGCCGCTTCTCATAAAGAAAGGACAGCCGCAGGAGAGCGGCAAGCTTTTGCCGCTCCGGGCCGCCGGCTTCAAGCTCCGCGCCGAAGTGCTCCAGCACCTGGTCCGGGGACGCGCCGGCGTCGATGAGATCGCGCAGACTCGAGCGCAGGCTGCGGGCCAGCGCCCGGGGCCGCGCCGCGCCGCCGAAAGGCCTAGAGAGCTCCGGGTGAGAGTCCAAGATTTCATCCATGAGCTTGTCGAAGAACACCGGATCGCCCAAGAGCGTTTTGCCCGCCAGGGCTGAGTCCTCTTCCAGCGCTGCGAGCGCCAGGCTGAAAAAAGTATGGAAGTGGACGTTGATGAGGGGAAGGCCGCGCTCGACCGCGGCCAGGCGCTCCAGGCGGTCGGCCATGGCCCGCGAGGGCGTCACCACCGCGATGGGCGCGGGCAGGCCCGCGGCCGGCACCGCGGCCAAGGACTTTAAGCGCCCGATAAAGGCGTCTTCAAGCGAGGGCTGGAACGGGCCGCAAAAAACCGTGAGCATGAGTCTATGAAATCAAATTTAAAATTCCCGCGGACTTCAAACCGCCGGCTGATCGCCGGAGGATTTCCCGAAAGGCAGCAAGATGAGAAAAACGCCCAGCATGACGAGAACGATGGTGCCGCCGCTCGACAAGTCAAGGTAGAAGGACGCGAGCATGCCGGTCACGACCGAGAAAAGCGAGATGGCTTCGGCCCAGAAAAGCGTCGCCGCGAAGCCGCGGCGCAGTTGCAGCGCGGCCACCGCCGGAATGACGACCAGGGCCGCGATGAGGAGCACGCCGATAATGGGGATGGAGAGCGTGATGGTCAGGGCCGAGAGCACGATAAGCAGCATGTTGAGCCGGCGCACCGGCAGGCCCGAGACCTGGGCCGAGTCCTCATCGAATGTGATGTAGACCAGTTCCTTGTAGAACAACGCCAGCGCACCGGTCACCACCGCGGCCAGAATCAGGATGGTATCGACGTCCTTTTGCGTGACGGTGACGATGCTGCCGAAAAGATAATTAAAGAGGTTGGTGTTGAAGCCCCGGCCCACGCTCAACAGGATGGTCGCCAGCGCCAGGCTGCCGGAGCAAAACAGGGCCAGTGAAGACTCTCCGTAAATGCGCTTGCTCAGCCGTAGCTTCTCGATGCCCAAGCTCGCGGCCGCGGTGGCGACCAGGGCGGCCAGGATGGGGTTTATCCCGAGCAGCAGCCCCAACGTAATTCCCGCCAGGGACACGTTGGCCAACGTGTCCGCGATGAGGGAATAGCGCCGCAGGACCAAAAACGTCCCAATTAAGGGCGCTACCAGCGCCACCACCACGCCCGCCTCCATGCCGCGGACAGCGAAGCCGTAGCGGAATAAATCCAGCACGTTAGCGTTCCCCTTGGGGCGAGATGGCTGGATGATCGTGCGGATGCGCCTCGACGTGGGTCTTGCGAAAGTACTCATCGACGGACCGGTGATAGAACAAGGTCTTGTCCACGCAGGCCACGTGCATGGCCTGGTGGGCCATGCGGTCGATGTCGTGGGTCACCAGGACGACCGTCAGGCGCAGTTCCTCGTTGAGCCTTTTTAAGAGCGCGTAAAACTCGCCGGCCACGCCGCGCTCAACGCCAACCGTGGGCTCGTCCAAAATGAGCGCCTCGGGGCCGCCCGCCAAGGCTCGCGCGATGAAAACCCGCTGCTGCTGTCCGCCAGACAAATCGCCGATGAGCCGCCCGCGCTCCTGCCACAGGCCGACTTGCTCGAGCGCGCGACGGGTCTCTTCCTTGTCATCGCGCGTCAGGAAGCGCAGGAGCCCGCGCCGCCCGTAGCGGCCCATGAGGGCCACTTCCTCTACGGTAGCGGGAAAATTCGCGTCGAAATTGGTCGCTTTCTGCGGGACGTAGCCGAGTCGCGACCAATCCTTGAACGCCGAAATGTCCTGTCCAAAAAGCCTCACCGCGCCGGAAGTGGGCCTCAAGAGGCCAAGAACAATCTTGATGAGCGTGGTTTTTCCCGCGCCGTTGCCGCCCACGATGCCCAAATAATCGCCGCGGTGCACCGCAAGCTCGACGTCCTCCAAGACCGGCCGTCCGCCGTAGGAGAAAGACACGTGATCGAGCTCGATAAGATTCTCCCCGTGATTGACCGCGGGCGGAGGCGTTTCTAGCGGCATTGCAGCGCGCTCCTCAAATGGGCCAGGTTTTGGCGCATCTGCGTAAAATAGTTCTTGCCCGCCGCGGCATCGGCCGCAGTGAGGCCCTCGATGGGGTCGAGCACCATGGTTTTGGCGCCGATTTCACGGGCGATGGTTTGGGAAAGCTTGGGCGAGACCAGGCGCTCGAAAAAAACGGTCTTAACCCCGTTCTTACGGGCGAAATCCGCGATGGCCGCAAGGTGTTGCGGCGAGGGCTGCGCGTCCGGCGAGAGCCCGCCGATGGCCACCTGCGTCAAGCCGTAATCCCGGGCCAGGTAGCCGAAGGCCGCGTGCGAAGTGACGATGTCTTTGCGGGCGCAGCGCGCCAAGCCGCGCCGGTACTCGGCGTCAAGCGCCCGAAGCCGGACGTCGAGCGCGCGGGCGTTGGCCGCGAAGTACGCCTTGCCGGCCGGGTCGACTTGAATATAGGCATCTTCGATGCGCCGGGTGATTTTTTCGGCCAGGCGCGGGGAAAGCCACACGTGCGGGTCGGCGGCATCAGAGCTTACTTCGCCGTGACGCGTCATGAGTCCCTTGGCCGCGACGACGACCAGCGTGCGCCGGGGATTAAGCAGCCGCAAAACCTTGCCGCCCCAGGGCTCGACCGCGCCGTTCAAGATAAGCAGCCGGCTTTGCTCCAGACGCGCGACGTCCAAGGGCGTGAGCTCGTAATCATGCGGCTCGGTGCCGGCCGGGGTCACGTCGAAAACCCGGGCCCTTTCTCCGCCGATTTCGGCCGCGAAAAAATACATCGGGTAAAAGCTCGCGGCAACCTGCAGTTTGCCGGCGGCCGGAGCGGCCGCGGAGCGCGCAAGCTCCCGCGCGCGCCACAAGGACGCGGCCGTCGCCGCCAGAAGCAAAACAGCCGCTATCGTCAAGGCCGAGAGCGCGCGCCGTGTTTTCACGCGGCGGTTTCCTTGGACGCGCTGGCGCGGACGCCGCAGGCCTTGCACAAGCCGAAATACTCCATCGCGTGGTCCGTGATGACCGCGAAGGCGGAGGATTTCTTGAGCCGCGGACGCAGGGCGCAGTCAACGTCCTCGACCGCGCCGCAGCGGGTGCAAGCCAGATGATGGTGGTGAGCCCGCTCCGCCGCGAGCTCATAATGGGCGTGGCCGTGCCTGAAATCGACCCGCCGCACGACCCCGTCCGCGGCCAAGTCGTCCAAGGCGCGGTAGAGGGTGGCCAGGTTCAAGGCGCCGCCCAGGCTTTTTTGCAGTTTGGCCGCGGTCACGGGCGCGGGCGCGCGCCAGAGGGCGCGCATGAGCCGCAATCGCCCGGGCGTGGCCCGGCCGCCGCGCCGGCGCAGCATCCGCCTAAAATCCGGGGAATCCATGGATCCAATAGTATAATAAACGCGAATTATTTGCAATAATGACGGCGGCGCTTCCGCCGCGCCGGGGCTCCGGGGCCGGCCGAAAATCCGGGCCTTGACACCGACACTTGCGACCGCTAGACTTTCAGGGTGAACGTCGCGGCCAAGACGGAAAAAGAATCCTCCCGGCAGTCCCTGGACGCGCTCCGCCACTCCTGCGCGCACGTCATGGCCCAGGCGGTGCAGGAGCTCTTTCCCGGGACCAAGATCACCATCGGCCCGGCCATCGACAACGGCTTTTACTACGACTTCGACAGCCCGCACCGCTTCACCGAGGAGGATTTCCCCTCAATCGAGAAGCGCATGCGCCAAATCGCGGAGGGCAACCATCCCTTTGTCGGCCAGGAAGTGACGCCCGAGGAGTCGCGCCGGTACTGGGAGTCGCGCGGCGAGCCCTATAAAATCGAGATTTTAGACGGACTGAAGGGCCAGACCATCACCCACTATACCCATGGGACCTTCACGGATTTGTGCCGCGGCGGACACTGCGAGAACACGCGCGCCATCCGGCACTTCAAGCTCTTGAGCGTGGCCGGGGCCTACTGGCGCGGCGACGAGAAAAACGCCATGCTCCAGCGCATCTACGGCACGGCCTGGCCGACCAAGCAGGAGTTGGACGCCTACCTCAAAATGCTCGACGAGGCCAAGGCCCGCGACCACCGCAAGCTGGGCACGGCGCTGGATCTCTTCAGCATCCAGGAGCTGGCGGGGCCCGGGCTCATCTTCTGGCACCCCAAGGGCGCGCGCATGCGCCTCATCATGGAAGACTGGCTCAAGGCCGAGGCCCTGCGCCGAGGCTACGAGCTGGTCAGCACGCCGCACATCGCCAATGTCGAGCTTTGGAACACCTCTGGGCACCGCAGCTTCTATAAGGACAACATGTTCTCGGAAATCGAGGTGGAGAAGGCGGATTACCAGTTAAAGCCCATGAACTGCCCCTTCCACATCCTTATATATAAGAACCGCCTGCGCAGCTACCGCGATTTGCCCATGCGCCTGGCCGAACTGGGCACGGTCTATCGCTACGAGCGCTCGGGCGTGCTCCACGGGCTTCTGCGCGTGCGGGGGTTCACCCAGGACGACGCGCACATCTTCTGCGCGCCCGAGCAGATCGAGAGCGAGGTCGACGGCTGCGTGGATTTCGCCCTTGAGGTCTTCAAGACCTTCGGCTTCGACAAATACGTCATGGAGGTCTCGACCTGGGACGAGGCCAAGCCCGCGGATTATTCCGGCGAGGCCGAGGACTGGCGGCGGGCCCAGGCCGCCTTGGAGAGCGTCTTGTCCAAGCGCGGCATCGACTACTCCCTCATCAAGGGCGAGGCCGCCTTCTACGGCCCCAAAATCGACGTCAAGCTCATCGACGCCATCGGCCGGCCATGGCAGCTCTCCACCGTGCAGTTCGATTTCAACCTGCCGCAAAAGTTCGGCCTGGAGTACGTGACGGCCGACGGCTCGCGCCAGCGCCCGCTCATGGTCCACCGCGCGCTCTACGGATCCATCGAGCGGTTCTTCGGCATCCTCATCGAGCATTACGCGGGCAATTTCCCGCTCTGGCTTTCCCCCGTGCAGGTCAAGATTTTGTCCCTGACCGACGCCCAAGTCCCGGCGGCCCAGGCGCTCGCGGAGCGATTGGCGCGCGCGGGGCTACGCGCGGCACTGGACGCGCGCCCCGAGAAAATCAACGCTAAAATCCGCGACGCTCAGCTGGAAAAAATCCCCTACATGGTCATTTTGGGCCCGCGGGACGTGGCGGCCAACGTCCTTTCCATCCGGCTGCGCGACGGCCGGCAATTCCAAGGCGTCGCGGAGGAGTCCTTCGTGAACACGCTGACGCGCGAGCGGGATCTCAAGCAGACCGCGCCCTCCTGGGAGGGCGCGTGAAAAAAATCGCCGGACCGGCCTTGGCCGCTCTGCTTTTAGCCGGGGCTTTGTCCCCGGCGCGCGCCGGCTTCTGGAGCTTTTTGCTGCCCCGCCCCAAGACTCCCGGCGTGGCCGAGGAGGCCGCCTTTGAGTCCGCCGCGCAGATGTTCCAGGCCACCAATACGGACAAGCTCGCCGTGGTCCAGGCCCTGCAAAAATACCTGCAGAACTTTCCCGATTCGCCCCACACGGACGACGCGACTTTCTTGGAAGGGCAGTCCTATCTGGAGTATGCCCTGGCCATCCTCAAGTCGGAAAACGCCTCAAAGCAAAAATCCATGGAACGCGCGCTCGAGCCCCAAAACCCCGTGGCCACGCAGGCCCTGGACAACGCCAAGAAGGCTTTTGAAGCGGTCGCCCAGGACCGCGGCAGCGATTTGGCTTCTTCGGCCCAATACCGCCTGGGCGAGACGGCCTACGACGGCCAGCATTGGAATGAGGCCGTGCTCAATTTTCAAAAGGTGAGCAAGAGCTTCCCCAAATCCTACATCGTGGCGGAAAGCCTCATCGGCATCGTGGACGCGGACTTGGCCCAGGATGATTTCCCCGACGCCGAGGCCAACCTCTTTTTGCTGGGCGAGACCTTTCCCAACTACCTCAAGGAGCCGGACGTGGTCTACGCCGAGGGCATCGTGGCCCTGCAAAAAGGCGACTACGATACCGCCGAGCGGATGTTCAAGAGCCTGGATTCCGCCGAAGCGGAATATTATCTGGGCAAGACCCACATCCTGGCCAACAAGCCCTTTCTGGCCGCGGCGGATTTTGAACGGCTCCTGAGCGAGCATCCGCAAAGCGACTTGGCGCCCCAAGCCCGTTTCTTCCTGGGCGACTCCTTTTTCCTGGCCAACGATTACGACGGCGCCATCGAGAAATACCAGGATTTCCTCGCCAAGTACCCCGACAATCCCCTGCGGGTCTCGGCCATGTTCCGCCTGGGCTCGTGCTACTTCGAGAAAAAGGACTTCGTCCAAGCCCGAGCCAACTTCCAGGCCGTTCTGGATCGCTACCCGCACGACTTCTTCGCGCCGCTGGCCCAGTATTTCATCGCCGAGTCCTACCTGACCGCCGGGCAGCTGCGCCAGGCCCTGTTCGCCTACTCCAAGGCCATCACGGAATATCCGGAGGACATCCGGATTTCTCCGCTGGCGCGCTTCAAGCTGGCCTGGACCCAATACCAGGTCGGCGACATGGACGAGGCGGTGCAGACCTGCCAGAATTTCCTCTCGCTCTACCCCACCGACGCCTTGGCCAAGGACGTCTATCTGATTTTGGGAAACTCCCTCATCAAGCTGGGCCGGCACTCGGAGGCCGCCGACGCCTTCCAGCGCATCCTGGACTTGGCCCCGGCTTCCGATGTCGCGGAGCAGGCGCTGTTCTCCATTCTGCAGGACCAGTACAACCAGAAAAGCTACGCCTCCATCCTCACGTCCTACCAGTACCTGCTGCGCCGCATGCCGCCGTCCAACTCGCGCTGGCGCAGCCTGAGCTACCTCTACGCCGCGGAAGCCTATTTGGATTTAGGCCAGGCCGACCAGGCCCAGCGCCTCTACGAGATGATCCTCAAAGTCTACCCCAACGATCCGGCCGCGCTTTACGCCCAGGACGGCTTGGCGTGGTGCTATTCCTACAAAGGAGACGACGCGGACGCCATCGCGGCGCGCAACAAGTTGAAGGACATGATCGCGGCCAGCGGCTCGACCACGGCGTTTGCCTTGAACGGCCTGGGCTTGGCCGACAGTCTCTTCAACCAAGGCAATTACGACCAGGCCTACCAACTCTACAGCCAATTCGCGGCCAGCGAGCCTAAAAATCCGCAGGTCCCCGCCGCCCTCTACCGCGCGGGCCTGAGCCTCTATCACGAGCACTACTATTCGGACGCCATCACCCAGTGGCAGAAGCTCATCGCCGCCTACCCCAAGTCTCCCGAGGCCGTCAAGGCGGCCTACGAGGCGGCCGATACGCTCTTCCGGGCCCAGAAATATCCCGAGGCTACCGCGGCATACCGGCAGATCATCAGCGACTACCCGGACAGCCCGCAAATTTCCACGGCCTACCTGCGCATCGCCCAGGCGTCCTTCAACGGAAAGAACGACAACGACGCCGTGAGCCAGATTCAGGACTTCTTGAAACGCTTTCCGAACTCGTCCGAGGTCGATGATGCCTTGGATCTGCTGGAGGCGATTTTCGACAGGAATCCAAAAATGGATTATCAGTCAACCCTGCGGGGACTCACGGTCTCAGGCTCCACGACCGCGGTCGCGACCGACGCCCAGTTCCGCTTGGGCCGCCGCTGCTTCGAGCAGAAAGACTACGCCTGCGCCACGACGGAGCTTCAGAAATTCAGCGTTGAATACACGGACGACCCGAAGCTTCCCGAGGCGCAGTTCCTGCTGGGAGAAAGCGATGTCCAGCAAAATGAGCCCGACCTGGCCGTCGCGGCCTACCAGCGGCTCCTGAATAATTTCCCCGCGGATCAAAACACGCCCTTGGCCCTGTTCCACTTGGCCGGGGCCTTCTACGGCGAGAAAAACTACGCCCAGGCCGCGAACTACTACGGGCAGTTGGCCGAGCAATATCCCAAATCGGAGTACTTGAAGCCCGCCGAGTTCAACCTGGCCCTGGCCGACAAGGCCCTGGGGCGGCTCGACGAGGCGCAGGCCGCCTATGATCAGTATGCGTCCCTGGCCGGCGGCGCGGAGAGCACCGCCGCCTACTGGCAGATTTACGCCATCCAAAAGCAGCGGCACGACGACCAGGACGCGGTGGCCACGCTCATGAAGATCAAGTCCGCCGCCGCGCCCGGCTCGCAGGACTATCTTGAGGCGTCCTACCGCCTCGGAGAGATGTACCAGGACATGGGCCGCCCCGACGCGGCCTTGAGCGCCTGGGAGGAGATGCGCGGCGACAAGCCCGTCGACAATCCCTTCCGCCTCCAGGCCCTCATCAATTTGGCCCAGGCTTATGAAAAAGCCGGCAACGACGCGAAGGCCGCGGACGTTTACGACGACTTGGCGCTGAGCGCGGGCAAGCCGCTGGCCCAGCAGGCCGCGGCGCGCGCCAAGGCGCTCCGGAAGATGGCGGACTCTCCGGCGGCGTCCAAATCAAGCGGCGACCAGCCGGGCCAGGGAGACGGAGGCAGCGGCGGCGGCGCCGACGCGCGACAATAACCAGGAGGACACTTCACGAATGAACTCACTCGACATCCTGACCGTGCTCAAGCATGACTACACGCTGGTCATTCTTTTTTGCTGCTCGATTCTCTCCATCGTCTTCATCATCGAGCGCTGGATCTACTTCCGCACGGCCGCGGCCGACCGGTGCGACGACATCCTGGCCCGCGTGCGCAAGTACCTGGAAGCGGGCCAAGCCCAGCAGGCCAAGGATTACTGCCAGAAGCAGCCCTCGGTCGTGGCCCAGGTCGTGGCCTACGGCCTGGCCTGCGCGGGCCAGACGCGGCGCGACATGGAGGATTTGCTGGCCACCAAGCGGCTCGAGGAGCGCATGAAGTTGGAGCGCTTTTTGGCCGTGCTGGGAACTTTAGGCAACATCGCCCCCTTCATCGGCCTTTTCGGCACGGTCGTGGGCATCATCGACGCTTTCCAGGAGCTGGCCCTGGCCGGCACCGGAGGCCCCGCGGTCGTGGCCAAGGGCATCGCCGAGGCCTTGGTCGCCACCGCCGGGGGCTTGGTCGTCGCCATCCCGGCCGTCATCTTCTACAACTACTTCATGAGACGGGTCAAAGCCGCGTCCACGGAGATGGAGGTGGCCTCCACGCGCCTCGTGGTCATGCTCGGAGCGAAATAAATGGCCATCGGCGCCGGGGCCAAGGGCGAAGAGCCCATCACCGCCATCAACGTTACCCCGTTGGTGGATGTGTGCCTGGTCCTGGTCATCATCTTCATGACCATCGCGCCCTTCGCCATGATCGTTGGCATCAAGGTCATGGAGTCCCGCGCGGGCGCGGCCAAAGGCAAGGTCTCGGCCAACGAGAACGTGCGCGTGCATCTGACGCTTGCCGGCGAACTCACGGTCAACGGCCTGCGGGTGAACCCCCAAAGCCTTGAGCCCGCCATCGCCCGGGCGCTGGTAAAATCCAAGGACCGCATGGTCATCGTCTCCGCGGACGACGGCAACCACGTCGGACAGGTCGTTTCAATTTTGGACACCGCGCAGCAGGCGGGCGCCGCCAAGCTCGCAATCTTGAAATCCGCCTCCGCCCCGGCACGCGGACGGAGCAAGGGCTGAGCCATGGCGGGCACGCAGACCGACGAGGGCGACATCGTCGCGGGCATCAACGTCACGCCCTTGGTCGACGTTTGCCTGGTCCTGGTCATTATCTTCATGGTGACGGCGCCGCTCATGTCCACCCCGCCGCTCAAGGTCGATTTGCCCAGGGCCCACGGCAAGAAAGGCGACCAGGGCGACAAGCTGACCATCACTTTGACCAAGGACGGGCGCACGGCATTGAACTACCAGGAATATCCGGATGACGCGTCGCTGGAAACGGCGCTGCGCTTGAAGCTCGCCGAGAGCTCGTCCAAAATCGTCATCCTGCGCGCCGACAAGGACGCCCTGGAAGGGCGGCTCACGGACTTGATGGCCCGGGCCAAGGACGCGGGCGCGCTGTCCTTGACCATCGAGACGGAAGAGAAAAAGTGAGCGGTTTTTTTGAGTGAATTCCCCAAGGATGCCCGTCGCCGTCGCCTTGTCCGTGGGCCTGCACGCCGGGGCCCTGGCGCTCTTTCTTTATTCCCGAAGCCACCAGCCGCAGCGGCCCAAAATCATCTCCAACGTGGCTCTCCTCATCCAAACGCCGCAAAGCCCAAACGCGCGGCAGGTCCGAGCGGCGCCCGTCAAGCCCACGACGTGGAATTTCCTGAAGCTCGCCCTGCCCTCGCTGCCCAAAGCGCTGCCCCAGGCCATGACCGTGAAGCTTCCGGAACAGCCCAAGCCGCTCATGCCCGAAGAACCCAAGCTTCAAGATCGCGGGCAGCGCATGGCTGCTGAGCAGATGAAGGCCTTAGACTTGAACCGCTCGAGACAAGTCCAGGCCCAGGGCATCCAAGAAAACCTCTCCTTCAGCCACAGCATTAAAGCCATGGCCGCGCTGCCGCGGCTCCAGGACGTGGGCGAGCGGCAGGTCGCGAACCTGCCCCAGGCCATCAAGCTCGACAACGCGAGGCGCCAAGCTCAGGCTCTCGAAACTTTAGGCGTCTCGGAAAACTTGCCCGCGCCCCACGTCGAGCAGGCGCCCGCGCCGCTCGAAGAGGCGGCGCCGCGCCCCTCCGGACCGCCGCCCAGCGCCCTAAGCTCCCTCTTACCGTCGCAGGAACTCTCCATGTCGCCGCAGCAGCGCCCGGAGGCGGCGCCTACCTTAAACGCCCTACCCCCGCCCACGCCGCATCGCCAAGCCGCCATCCTGGCCGGAAGCAAAAAAGGCGTGGACATCGAGGGCCCGCTGGCCGACCGCAAGATTCTTCACTACGAAATTCCCGCTTTCCCGGACTGGGCGCGGCAGGAAGGCGTGCTTGAAGCCGACGTCGCCATCCATTTCTGGGTCTCGCCGGACGGGGCGGTCCAGCCCGACATGAGCATCGAACGCACCTCGGGCTACGGCCGGCTCGACCATCTGGCCATGGAGTCCTTGGCGCGCTGGCAATTCGCGCCCATCAACACGAACGAGCGGCAGTGGGGCATCATCACCTTCCGCTTCGTCCTGGAGTAATCATGACACGAACAATCCTTGTTTTGACTCTTTCCTTAAATCTCGGCGCGGCGGCGCGGGCGCAAAGCCCGGCGTCCCTGCCCGGGATGGACTCCTCGGCGGCGGCTCCAGCGCAGACTCCGTCCGCGCGGGCTCCGGCGGCGGCAAGCACCTCCTCCGCGGCCGTCACCACCTCGCAAGGACTTCCTGCAGAGGTGACCATCACGGGAACCGGCGGCTCATCGGCCAAAGTCGGAGGGCAAAAGCCCCCCCTTTCCATCATGGTAGATCCTTTCGCGACCATCCGCGGCGACTTAAAGCCCGATCCCTCCCTATTGCTGGCCGTCTCGCCCCTAACGGTGTCCTGGCAGAAGACCCACCCCGATTTCCTGGACAACCAGCGCGTGGTGGAGCCCTGGCGAACTTCCTTCGGCCGCGGCCCGGGCATCGTCTTTGGCGTCCTCAAAGAGCTTGACCGCGCCGTCGGAGGGCATTTGAGCGCTCAGGCGGCCGCGCATTACGGCTGGACGCTCACCGTGGCGGACGAAGCGGGGCGCGTGTTCTATCGCTCGGGCGGGCCGGATAGCCCGCCGGCCGAAATCGTGTGGTCGGGCGAAAACGAGGACGGCGAATGGATCCGGGCCGGGCATTCCTACTCCGCCGTCTATTCCTTCACCGCGCCCGACGGCTCGCCCTACACCATCGCGGGAGACCCTCTGCTCTTCCACGGCATCGTCCACCAGGAGGCGACGGGCCTCTACATCAGCCTCGATTCCGAGGCTCTCTTCGGGCTGGACAAATCGGCCCAATCCATCCAGAGCGGAGGCTTGAACCTTCTGCGCTCGGCCGCGGACATGTTAAAGCGCGACTATTCCGGCATCCCCTTGAGCGTGCGCGTCTACGCGGCCACCGGGGATTTAGGGCAGGTCCAGGCCGCGGCGGTGGCGGCCTACCTCCAGCGCGAGTTGATGGCTCCGCCGGAGACCATTGGCCAGGAAGCCTCCGCCGCGTCCTTTGCTGATCAGCGGGTAGAAATCGTCGTTCTAAATCGCTAGAATCTCCTTGTCTGGACGTATTATTGCATTCCTTATTTAAGGAATGCCCAGACACCCAGGAGGTTTCCAATGAGCATTAAAATCGGAATCAACGGCTTTGGCCGCATAGGCAGGCTGGTCTTGCGCGCGGGTCTCAAGAACCCCGCCCTACAGTTCGTCGCGATCAACGATTTAGGGGACGCCAAGACCATGGCGCACCTTTTCAAGCACGATTCGACATTCGGCGCCTACCCCGGCCGCGTCGAGGCCAAGGACGGGGCGCTGGTCATCGACGGCAAAGCCATCCAGGTCTGCGCCGAGAAGGAACCCGCCAAGCTGCCCTGGAAGAGCCTGGGCGTGGAGTTGGTCATCGAGTCGACCGGACGCTTCACCGACG
>DATLSD010000041.1:0-11436 GCA_035534315.1 Elusimicrobiota bacterium | reverse complement strand
CAGCGGGGTCTTGAACTCGTGGCTGACGGTCGAGATGAACTCATCCTTTATACGATTGGACTTCTTCAATTGTTCCGCCGTTTCGGAAAGGCGCCGGGTCAGGACGGCCGCCTCCACCACGGCCGCGGCCTCGCCCGCGATGAGCAGGCCCAGGTCCAGGTGCTTTTGGTCGAAGTAGTCCTTGCGGAAGCTGCCCACGCGCATGACGCCGATGGTCTTGTCCCCCCGGAGCAGGGGCAGGACCATGAGCGAGCGGATGTCCCAAAGCTTGGCGTAGCGGGAAATGACATCCGGGTCGTTCTGGGCGTCGCCGGTCAAAAAGGGCTTGCCGCTCTTGAAGACCCGCACGGAGGAATGCTCGTCGCTCGCGATGGGAATGCGGTAGAACATGTCCTCCTTGTCCTTGACTCCGTAGGTGCCCGGCTGGACGACGAGCTCGGTTCCCGAGGCGTCGGGCAGCAAAAAGGCCACCAAGTCCGCCTCCAGGTACTTGGCCAGGATGGCGACCAATGCGGCCAGTATGGACTCGGTCTGCGCGCCCGAGGCCCCGAAGCTCTGGGCCAAGTCTCCCAAGGCCCGCAGCTCGCGCGACCCCGATTTGACCGCCTGCGCGGCGAATTTTCGGCGCACGACGGCGGCGGTCGCGGCCGCCGCGGCGCCGGCGGCGGCCAGGGAGCAAACGGCGGCAAGTGCCAGTGGGTTAATCATGGGCCTCCGGGGACAGGTCAAGATGAGCGTTTAAAAACGGCGCCGAGCCCGCGATTTCGTCGTGCGCGACCCAGGCCGCGCGCACGCCCGCGGCCTTGAGGACATGGAGCACCGCGTGGCGGAACTCGGCGGCCTTGGCGAAGAGGGGAGAATCCTCCGCCGGGCCCACCACGAGCGCGGCCCGGGCCCCCTCCTGCACGCAGGCGCGGCCCAGCTCGAAGGGTGTGCCCTGGGAGGCGTCGTAGCCGCGGCTCAAGACGTGGCGGTAGGCCGTGGAAAAGCCGTAGTGCCCGGCGGCCTGATAGAAGCGCGCCAGGCACCAGGCGCCCGCGCCCTCGTGGCCCTGGGGAAAAAGCAGCGCCAGGCCCGGGGCGTCGGGGCCGGCCGGCGGCGGGGAAAAGCTCCTGGCCGAGTCGAGCCTTGTCGCGTCGGGAAGGGCGGTCTTGGCCTGGTCGAAGAGCATGGGCACGACGTCGCCCGCGGGGGCGGAAAATTTCTCGCGCACTTTCTTGAAGGCGGCCAGGCGCTCCAGGCTTTGGAACACCGCCGCGTAGTCGCCGCTGGAGAGCTCGGCGATTTTGGCGGCCTCCTCCTCGCTCGCGGAGAGCCCGCGGCGCTGGAGAAAGGCCCTGACGATGTCCGGACGCGCCGCCGCGGCGGGGACCTTCAGGTCCACGGCCCAGCCCTTGGCGAAGGAAATTCCCAGGGCCTGCTCCAAAACCGCGAGCGCCCTGGGCGGATAGAGGGACGCCATCACGATTTGGCATTTCTTCTTCAAGACGGCGGCGAAAAGCCGAGCCAGCTCGGGCTTGTTGCCGTCGGTGATCTGGGTCAGGTGGAAATCGTCGATGAGGAGCGCCCGGGCCCGCTCTTCCAAGCGCTCGCGGGAATAGGGCAGCCCGCCGCCGCGCATGGGATCCAGCAGGTAGGAGAGCTTGAACCCCGTGGTCAAGATGATGCCGTCGGGGCCCAGCGATTGGCTCAAGCCCGCCGCGATGGCGTTCAAGAAGTGCGTCTTGCCCGTGCCCGGCGGGCCGAAGAGAAAAAGCGGGTTATATAAGGAAGCGGGAGAATCCACCACGGAGGTGGCCGCGGCGTGGGCGAAGCGGTTGTGCGGTCCCACGATGAGGGAATCGAAATTCCGCTCGAAGTCGACGGGGGCTTCCAGCTTCTCCTCGGTCGGCGGACCGGAGGCTTCAGCGGGCGCCGGCGTAAGGGCAGGTTCCGGCGCGGACTCCGCGGCGGGCAGCGCGGTGAACTCCGGCTGGTCCGGCGGCGGCGATGAAAAGGACGGCTCCGGGGCGGGCGCTGGTTCCGGGACGGCCGCCGGAGCGGGCGGCTCCGGTTCGGCGGCCGGAAGCTCCACGGCGGGCGGCGCGGCCGGCTCCGGCTGGGACGCGGGTTCCGGAGCGGACAATTCGGGCTCGGCGGCAGGCGGGGCCGCAAGTTCCGGTTCGGGCGCCGGAGCCGCCAGAGGCAGCGCCAAGGAATCCAAGAAGGACGAAATCGCCGCTTTGTTGGAGGCGCTCAAGGAGCGCAAATCGACAATCCAGTTGTAGCCTTCGACGTCCGCGGCCACGGGCCGGCCGCACAAATTGGCGAACTCCCGCACCAGCGCCAGAACGTCCTGGCGGCCGGCCTTCATCAAGAGGCGGTGGCGCTTAGGGTTGCGCGAGTCCGCCTCCTGGCGCAGTTCCCATTTTTCCACCACTCTTCCCTACTCCCTCTCCACGGCGATGCCCTTCAACACCAGCCAGTCGAGCGCCATGGGGCTCACGATGGCGTCCTTGGGCACTAAAACCCGGGACGCCCCGGGCGCGATCATCCGGCGCAGCTCGTATTCGGAGATAAAGCGCCGGCCCCGGGGCGCCGGAGCCTTTTGCGGCCGCGCCTGGGCCCCGCCTCCCGCCTTGAGAAGATGGGAGACGATGAGCTCGACGAGATCATCTTGGGTCAGCACGGCCTTTCAACCCTACGCGGAGAGCTTAATCGCGATGCGATCCAGGTATTTTTCCAGATCGTCGTGCGGCCGCGGAATGACGTGGGTGGAGACCAGCTCGCCCACCCGCTGCGCCGCCGAGGCGCCGGCCTCGACCGCCGCGCGCACCGCGCCCACCTCGCCGCGGCACAAGGTCGTGACCAGGCCCGAGCCGACTTTTTCGTAGCCCAACAGGCGCACCTTGGCCGCCTTGGCCATGGCGTCCGACGCTTCGATCATGCCGGTAAAGCCTTTTGTTTCCACCAATCCCAACGCCTCGTGTCCCGCTTCCGCCATCGTGTCTCTCCTTTGATCCGGCTTAATGCCGGCGCTCCCCGTCCTCGCCCGACGGCGGATCGCCCTCGGGCCCTAAAATCGCGTTGCAGCGGCTGCAGCGGCGCGCCGGGCTGTACGTGCGCAGGCACTCGTCGTCCTCCGGCCACCACTCCTCGAAAAACATGTCCGCTTTCTTGCCGCAGGCCAGGCAAAAGCGCTCCATGGCCCCGCCGCAGCAGGGGCAGAACTTGGGCATGGTCTCGCCCTCCAAGTGCGTGAGCGCCCCGCAGACCCCGCACTGCATGTCGACTTTGAGCTTGAACTTGGTCGGCTTGTTCTTGGCCATATCAGTATCCCTTGGACTCCTTGGCGGCCTCGCCGCCCACGATGGCGACGCTGGCGGACGTGCCCAGGCGCGTGGCGCCGGCGTCGATCATCGCCTTGGCCGCGGCCGCGTCGCGGATGCCGCCCGAGGCCTTGACGCCCATCAAGGGGCCCACGGTCTCGCGCATCAGGCGCACGTCCTCGACCGTGGCGCCGCCGCCGCCAAAGCCGGTCGAGGTCTTGACGAAATCCGCGCCCGCCTCCTTGGCCGCCTTGCAGGCGCGCACCTTTTCGCCGTCGCTCAAAAGGGAGGTCTCCAAGATCACCTTCAAGAGGCGGCCGCGCGAGGCTTCCCTGACCGCGCGGATGTCGCTGGCGACCAGGCCGTCGTTGCCGGACTTCAAGGCCCCGACGTTGATGACCATGTCGATTTCATCGGCGCCGTTGGCGATGGCGTCGCGGGTCTCCAAGGCCTTGACCGTGGGCGTGGTCGAGCCGAGAGGAAAGCCCACCACGGTGCAGACCTTCACGCCGCTGCCGCGCAGAAGCTGGGCGCACAGGGCGACGTAGGAGGGGTTCACGCACACCGAGGCGAAGCAGTAGGACTTGGCCTCCTCGCAGAGCTTGGCCACTTCTTCCTGCGTGGCGTTGGGCTTTAAAAGCGTGTGGTCCACGTAGCGCGCCACGGGCGAGCACTTCTTGCTGGGCCGGCACACGCCGATGCGGTCCGCGCCCAAGGCTCTGAGTTGATTTTCGTCCAGCTGCGGGCCCGTGCCGCAATGCGGGCAGTCGGGCGCGCCGGTGTGCTCGACGTCTTCACCCGAAGCCTGGGCCGCCGGCGCCGCCGGCGCGTGGGGCTTATACGGCGCCCACTCGCCCGAGAAAACTTTTCCCGCGGTGCCCACGGTCGTCGCGCGCGGCGCGGCGGCGGCCGAGGCCGGAGGCCGAGCCGCCCCGGACGCCCTATCGGAAAATGCCTTGGCGTCCGGGGCCGAACTCTTGCACCCGCACTCGCCTTCCTTCAAAAATCCCTGGCGCGCCAAGGCGCGCACGACTTCCTCGACCACCCGGCGCAGCTGCGCTTCATTCATATTTCTTAATCCTCCCGCCGGACGTCACCTGATCCACGATGCCGCAAATGACCGCGCGAATGGGCGCCTTGGCGTCCCCTAAAATCTGCCGGGCTGAGTTGCCCTCGTCGACGACCAAGACCACGCCGCCCGGCCCCGCCTGCACCCCGCCGTCGACGGCCATCACCGCCTCGCCCAGGGGCTTCTCGGTGAACGGATCGATGGGCCGAACCAACAAGAGCTTCTTGTCGCACAAGGACTTGTGCTTGCGCGTGCCCCAGACGTTTCCCACCACCTCGGCGATGTACATGTCAGTTCTTGGCCCGAAAGCTGCGGGTCTGGTGGCCCTCGACGATGCCGACCACGGCCGCGTCGATGGGCGGGATGTCGGGAAAGGCCACCGCGGCTTCCCGCGCCGCGACCCAAAAAACTTTTTCGGACGCGCCGGCCCCGACCGCGTCCATGGCCACGATGGGATCTCCCGCCGCGGCCTCGTCCTCCCAGCGCAGCGGCTGGATGAGCAAAAGGGTCTTGTTCTCGATGGCGGGCTCCTGCCGTGCGCAGAACACCCGGCCCACCACGCGCGCCAATTTCATCTCGAATACTTCCTCTCGATGCTCGCGACCTTGGCCAGGCGCCGCTCGTGGCGCCCGCCCTCGAACGCCGTCCCGAAAAACACGTCCAAAATCTCAGCCAGGGCCAGCTCGCCCTGGGTCTTGCCGCCCAGGCACAGCACGTTGGCGTCGTCGTGCGCGGCGGCAAAGCGCGCCGAAATCGAATCGTGCGCGGCCACGGCCCGCACGCCCGGCACCTTGTTGGCGGCCATGGCCACGGCCCCGCCGAAGCCGTCGAGCAAGACCCCCTTGTCGAAGTCCTTCCTCGCCACGGCCTCGGCCACCAGCATCGCCACGTCCGCGTAGTCCACCGCCTCCTCATTATAACAGCCGAAATCGGAAACGTCATGTCCCCCCTTCAAAAGGCGCTTCTTGACCCACTCCTTGGCCGCGAAGCCCCCGTGATCGGAGCCGATGACCAAGCGCACGCTATTTACCCACCTGGGCCAGGAGCTGCGCGTCGGCCTGCGGGATGACGACGTGGGAGACCAAGCGCGCGGGGTTAATCGCGGAGACGCCCGCGGCCACGGCCGAGCGCACGGCGCCGGGCTCGGCGGTCATGGTCACGTAGCCCTTGCCGCCGGGAACGGCGGTCTTGACCTCGATGATGCGCACCGCCGCGGCCTTGGCCGCCGCGTCCGCCGCCAGCACGGTCGCGATGGCGTCCTTGGTCTCGATGATGCCCAAGGCCTCGATAGCGTCGACCGGCGCGCGCTTGTCCAGCGCCGAGAGCACCTGGGCGTGCACGTTGCGGATGAGCACGTCGTCCAAAAGGGTCTTGCCCGCAATCTCGCGGCCGGCGCGCATGGCGCTTTCCACCTCGCCCACCGGGCCCTTGATGAAGACCACGTACTTGCCGCGCGCGATGACGTAGCCCTTGACCAGCTGCACGGAGGCCATCTTGGTCATGGCGTCCGCGGCCTCGATGCCTTTGGCGATGGAGGACGTCTCGATAAATCCCACGGCGATATTGGCTTGCATGAGTTTTCTCCCTATCCGATAGGAGCCGGGACGTTCCGGCCCTTGCGCTTAAAGGACTTGTCTGATACACTCAACTTATCCATGACGCGCGTCTTGAAATTCACCGTCGTATACGAAAAAGCCCCCGAGGGCGGATACATCGCGCACGTCCCGTCGCTTCCCGGCTGCGCCACCCAGGGCGAGACCCTGGAGGAAGCCGAGGACATGGCGCGCGACGCCATCAAATCGTACTGCGCGAGCTTGAAGAAGCACGGCGAAAGCGTCCCCAAGGACGTCCAAGAAGTGGTGGAGTCCATCCTCGTTTCAGTCCCCGCCTGACGCGATAGGCCCCGATGCCCGGCCGCCTGGGAAGCGTCAAGCCCAAGGAGTTCATCCGCAAGCTCGGGAAGCTTGGCTTTCGCGTTGACCACCAGTCCGGAAGCCATGTCGTCCTGATCAAGCCCGGCGGGCCGCGTCTCGTCGTTCCTTACCATGCGCGCGAGATGAAGCGCGGGCTGCTCGCCGCGCTGCTCAAGCAGGCGGGCATTTCTCCCGACGAATTCAGGGCGCTTTAACCCCGGCCGCGCGGCGGCGTTCCCCATCAGCGCCCCGCCTTCTTCACCGTCACGTTGCCCAGGCCCGCGGCGACCGAGACCGAAAACGGCGCTCCGGGCGCGTCCCGGAGCTCGTTGACCACCCGGCCCAGGCCGGAGGCCAGGCTCGCGTGCACCTTAGTCCCTTGCGGAAACTTCAGGACCACGTCGCCGTGCCCGGTTTTGACCGCGGCGCTGCCAAGCCGGGGCGCCTTGGCCCAGGCTAGGCGCACGTTGCCGTCGCCGGCATTGACTTGGGCCGAGCCGACAAGTCCGGTCAAGGCCACGCTGCCGTCGCCGACTTCGGCGTCCACTTGGGACGAGCCGACCGAGCCCGCGACCAGGCCGCGGCCGTCATGCGCGGTCAAGGCGCCCGAGACGCCCTTTAAAAGGATGTTGCCCGAGCCCACGTGGACGTTGGCCCCGGCCGCGAGGCCGGAGACGCTCACGTCGCCCTCGCCCGCGGAGGCCATGACCGCCGCGCCGGAGGGGACGCCCACCGTAATCCTCGCGCGGCAGCGGTCGGCCTGCCAGAACCAGCGGTTGGCGCCGCGCGCCGAGAGCCTCAGCACGGGGCCTTGGGCCCGCATGACGACGGCGCACGCGGAAGGCTCGTCGTTGGAAATCCGCGCCGTGATGGTGGAGCCGGCGACGCCGTGAATCGAAATGTTCCCGATGTCGACCTGGGCCGAGACGGTCTTGATGCCCGCGGCGGGAAAATCCTTGGTGATGGCCAGCGGGGCCGGCGGGCCCGAGAAAAGCTCGGTCAAGGCCGACGCCCGGGCCCGCGCGGGAATCAGCGCGGAAAAAACCACGGAGACAACAAATATTACCGATGAGCTTCTAATCATTTTTAAATGGGAGCGCGAGCGGTTCAAATCGCGGCTTTTCAAGCTTCAAGGGTTCCTTGCCGCCAAGAACAAGATTTAAGTTCTTTTGAACGTGCGACACATCATAATGGATGGTCAGGTAGAGTTCATGCCTCTCCTTCCAATCGTGGAGATGCTGCTTTACCTCTCGGACCAGATTCTTATGCGCCCGCTCAGTATGCGAGATAGCCTCTTCCAGGGGGGTCTTACAAACAGGACTGGTGACATAATCCATTAGCCGCTTTGCCGCCGCCGCCTTTGCCGAGGCATCGAGGCGTTGCCTTGCCATTGTGACGAGGCTGTCTCGGCATATGCGAGCAAGCGTCAAGACGCCAGCCTGAGCAACAAGAAAAATGCCCGCCTCTTGATCGAGCCCAGAAAAGCCTTTGCGTGTTCCGGTTGTAACTAGGATTCCGTAGCTCGCTTGGCGAGTCTTCTTCGCAAGTGCGGTTTGGGTTATGTGCCCGGTCTCGATGCGATCAGTGTGCTTGCATTCATAGACAATACAGCCCGCCTCATCCCCATCGAAGATGGCGTGGTGAAGAACATCGCCTCCCGTGCCTGTGTGTTCAATGCGATCCCCTGGAAATTCCTTTTCCAGTCTTTTCACCAACACCCCTTCATCAGCTAAGCCTATTTCCTGAGGGGACGTATGCTTCTGCCACATCTCCCTTTCTTCTTTCAGTTTTTTATTCGCTTCATCGCTCTTTTTTAGCCTCGCCATCAGCCGCTTGGTTCTAATATCTTTTTTGCTTCTCTCGTCTAGAACGCCTTGCTTCCGGGCAGCTTCTTTCCCTTGCTTTGCTTTTGCGCGGGTCTCGCGCTCCCTTCTCTTTGCCGCCGCAGCGGCAGCATTCGCGGCCGCTGTCTGTTTCCTCATTTTTTCCAGCTCTCCCGTTTGGACTTTTTCTTTTTTCTCCTGAAGCTTGATCACTTTATAGTAGTGGCTCTCGGTCAGCGGGCTCCCACACAACGGACATTTATACGCCATTAAATTTCCTCCTTATTCTCCGCTTGCCCAGCAGTCACATCCATAGAACTACCACCCCGCCTATTAGCTGGAACTAGCTGGAATTTAGGCCTAGGGTAGGCCTTATAAGGCCTAGTCAGGCCTAGGGGCCAGCCCTGGCCGGCCGGGGGCCCCACCGAATAGCTGGAAAAAACGGATAAAAGGCTGGCGATCAATAGGAAGTCAATCGGAAATAGCTGGAAAAACGCGATATAAGATAGGCAAATGATAGGCAGCAGATAGGCAGATAGGGTTTGAAGATAGGGTCTGGAGATGGGATCTAGATGGGATCTAGATGGATCTGGGGTGGCTAGGGGGTGTATAGGGTATGGATAGTGGGGTTGATAGGGGGTGTATAGGGTATGGATAGTGGGGTTGATAGTGGCCAAACCCTATCTACCGGGCCGCAAAGCACTTTTCTTAAGCGGCCCAGTACTGCTTGCCTCCCGGCTTGCGGTAAAATCGTTTTTTCGCGCGTCATATTCAAGATTTATAAATCAATGGGTATCTCTCTGGATGCTCCAGCGAATCCAGTTCCAAATCCACATCGAGATCGGGCCAGCGCAAATGATGGCCGTGCAGAAGCTTGGCGTTCAATATCTCCGCTACCCGCGCTTTCTTAAACCAGGGATATCGCTCGTACGGCAGATAATATTCCTTGCCGCGGGCCAGCAGCCACAGGCCGTTGCGCGAGATGTTCAACACCTCAACTTTTGAAGTATTTTTTCCAAGCAAGACGGATTTCATTTTCGCGCTCCTCGACGATTTTTTGCATTTCCCGCAGCCGCCTGGGTGAAAGATCATTATAACGAGCGAGAGAAATTATCGGCTCCAGCCAAAATTTAGCCTCGCCCTCGGCCGACGCGACATGAACGTGCATCCGAGGCTCCTCATTGGAGAAAAAGAAAAACCGGTAGCCGCCGTGCCTGAAAACGGTGGGGCTCATGTTGGCTTCAACCCCTTAGATGCGAATTTGTACAACTTTTTCCTCAAAACGTAATTTTGGCAGATGATGAACAACGAAATTAAAAGAAGCACAACAAGTAAAATGCCCACGCCAAAATCTTGAAGAACAACACACATACAAAAATGTCTGTGGAGCCAAAATAGCGCCGTCACCACCACTCCAATAGAAAGTACCGCATAAAAATATAATTGAACTCTGAGCATTTCCGGGATAAACCACAAGCCGGGGCAGCAAGTAGGAGCCGCCACCTTATCGGGGGTTAGCAACCACTTGCTCCCTTCCATCTCAAGGATTCTTTGCAATCCAAACCTTATCTCCAGAGCTGATGAGACCAACTGAATCTGGCGATAAGAATAGGCGCTCGCTTGGACATAAGATATGCCAAATCCCAGCACCGCAAGAGCGCCGAGCGAGGCGAATATGATTGCAGTTGGTCCGGCGGCCCGGGTATAAATATACCCCAGCCCCGACAAGACCGTAATTATAATGCTGATGAAAGCAAAAGCATTCGTCTCCAAAGAAAAAAGTCTTTTCACTAACTCATTGTGATAGCTATTAAAGGATCCCATTTACAGCTCCAGCCCGAAAAAGAGGCGCAGGTGGCTCTCCAAATCCGCGAGCTCGACCGCCTTGCCGGTGGAGAGAAGATACTGACGCATGTTCTCGGAAAAACCGGGGCCGTCGAAGACCACCAGACCCGGAATGGGCCAAGCCTCGATGTCCTTGATGGTGGACGGAATCTTCTCCTCGGCCGAGCCCGCGGTCTCCTGGTGCTTGCACTCGACGCCCAGGACCTTGCGCGAGGACTTGTCGCGCAAAACGACATCGATGCGCCGCTCGCTGCCCCAGAGCCGCCGGCCGGCGCGGTACTGCCGCCGCGATTCCAGGCCCAGGCCCCCGGCCAAAGCCGCGACCTTGTCCTCAAGCGCGTTGCCCGACAAGACCGCCGCGTCGCGTCCGGGCATCAGGCCGCCACCGGAGCGGCGGAAACGGAAGGCGACGGAAGAACGGAAGGAACGGAAAGTCCGTCTCTTCCCCGCTTTCCGTTCTCTCCGTTCTTTCCGCGGCTTTCCGCCGCCATCCTTTTCTTCGCCAGCGCGAAATATTTTTTGTCGAGCTCGACGCCGGTAAAGCGCCGCCCCAGCTCCAGCGCGGCCAGGCCCGTGGTGCCGGAGCCCATGAAGGGGTCCAAGACCGCGTCGCCGGGCTTGGAGCTGGCGCGGATGACGCGGCGCAAAAGCTCCAAGGGCTTTTGCGTGGGGTGCTTGCCGAATTTTTTCTCGGCGGCCGCGGGCGGCAGGATGTCCCAGACGCTCTTCATCTGCTTGCCGCCGTTGTCCTTCTTCATGTCCGCGTAGTTGAACACGTGGCGGCTCTTGGCGCTCTTGGCCGCCCAAATGAGCGTTTCGCTGGCGTGCGTGAAATAGCGGCAGGACAAGTTCGGCGGCGGGTTGCGCTTGACCCAGGTCACGTCGTTTAAAATCTTAAATCCCAGCTGCTGCAGGGCAAATCCCACCGAGTGGATGACGTGCGCCGTGCCGGAGACCCAAATCGTGCCGTCGGGCTTTAGCGCCTTTTGGCACAGCGAGAGCCACGCGCGGTTGAACTCGTGGTTCTCCTGCGCGCCGCGGCTTTTGTCCCACGCGCCCTTGTCCACCTTGGCCATGCGCCCGGACTTGCAGGTGATGCCGCCGTTGGACAAAAAATACGGCGGGTCCGCGAAGATCAGATCGAACGCGCCGTGCGGGTGGCGGCGCACGACGTCCTCCAAAATCTTGAGGCAGTCGCCGCGGTAGAGCTCCGCGCCGTTGATTTTCTCGGGCTCGATGTTCATCACGTGATCCTAAAATAGCCGACCAGGCTGCACTGCAAGGGGCGCGCGAAGTGCGACGCCTTGGTCAAGCCGTCGCCCGTGGGCGTGCCGATGGACATGGACGCGTAGCCCTCGCCCAGGCCCAGGCCGTAGAGGTTGGGCGCGTTCTTGACGTAAATCGAGCACTGCATGCGCCGGCCCATGCGCGTCAAGTGGTCCACGTTCATGGAGTGCATGGACGCGGTGTGGTGGTTC
>DATLSD010000040.1:0-25140 GCA_035534315.1 Elusimicrobiota bacterium | reverse complement strand
AAGCCGCGGCTGGCGTTGATGAAGATGGCGCCCGGCTTCATGAGGTTGAACTCGCGCCGGCCGAAGAGCCCGCGGTTGCCGGGCCGGCCGTCCACGTGCAGAGTCACCACGTCCGAAATCTTGAGCAGTTCGGCCAGCGTGCGGGACTTGCGCGCGTTGCCCAGCACGAGCTTTTCCTCCACGTCGTGGAAGTGGACCTCCATGCCCAGGGCCTCGGCCAGCACGGAGAGCTGCGAGCCTATTTTGCCGTAGCCCACGATGCCGAGCTTCTTGCCGCGCACCTCGTGGCTGCCGGCCGCGCTCTTGTCCCAGGTCCCGGCGTGCATCTTGCGGTTCTTGGCGAAGACGCCGCGCGAAAGAAGAAGAATCTCGCCCAGGACCATCTCCACCACGCTGCGCGCGCTGCTGTAGGGGGCGTTGAAGACCGCCACGCCGCGCCTGGCCGCGGCCGTAAGGTCGATTTGGTCGGTGCCGATGCAGAACGCGCCCACGGCGGAGAGCTTCTTGGCGTCCGCGAGAACCTCGGCCGTGAGCTTGGTCTTGGAGCGGATGCCGATGATGAAGGCGTCGGAAATTTCGCGGCGCAGGGCCGCGGCGTCCAAGGCCTGCGGCAGGGCCTTGACCGCGAAGCCCGTCTCCGAGAGGCGCTTGGCCGCGCGCGGGTGGATGTTCTCCAGGAGCAGAATCTTGGGCTTGGGTTCGTTCATGGTCGCTGCCGCTTGGCGCTATGATAGCTTTTTTCGATCTTGGGGTTGTGAAGGACTGGCGGGTTGAAATTGCGGGGAGTGTGGTTGCTACTTATAAATGACATTCCTTGCGGGCATACTTTATTTGCATAGGGGGTACTTCGGGATTGTTTCGCAAATCATTCAATAGAGAACGGCATTCCGCCTGAGAATCGGGAACGGAGATTTGCAATAAAGAGCGCAGGGCCCCAAGCCGATCCCCTGGACTCAATGTCTTGTCATTGATTAACTTCTTTAATACTTCCTCGCTATTTTTATTTTTCCATAAGGAAATGGCGATTATAAAATAACCGGCGTCTGCCGGTAATGGTCTTTGGCTGATGATATTCGCAGCCAACTGCCAAAGCCATTGGTCTCGGTGAAGGTTAAATATGGGGAACATCGGTGGGAAATAGGGATTGTTCGCTCTGACTTCGTCCCAAACTTCTTTCTTAAAATCATTGGGAGCGTATTCGTACGCTAACTCCCAATAATTACCCGCACCATCCGGATCAATCCCTCCTCCTTCGCTCTGGAAGAATCCAACTTGCCGCAGTTTTTTGGCGAAAGCCAGGAATTCTTTTCCGATCTCATCGGGTTGCGCTGACCGCGAGGTTAGTTCGTAAAAAGAAAAATAGGGCTTGCCGCCCGGTGTAAAAGCATGCGTGCGTATGTTAAAACGCCACATTGGGCTTAGTTCATACCCATCCCAGGAAGTTGTCATTACGGTGTCTTTGTTCGCCGTGGGAAGAACTGAGTATACGCTGCCGCCAGAAAATTCATGCGGCAGAGAGATTGATGAGACGTCGCCGTTGTTTTTATTGATCTCATAGAATCCGCCCCCAAAGGCGTTGTCATTATCGGGTTGCATGCAGGACATAAACAACCTGTCGTTAATAGCAAATAACGAGTAGACATCGTTATTGGAGGGTCTAAGGGCTATTCCCCTTAGGACTTTTTTGCCTTGGATATGAAATAAGCGATCTTGAGATACGGCCCATAACGTCTTGCCGTCTGACGCGATGGCGCGAAGCTCCGGCAATCCCGGTATAGCAAGCCACTTGTTTCCCGCCCTGATTGCCAACTGTCCAGGTGACCAAATATATTGATTCTCCGGGGACTGCTCCAGCACGTAAAGACTGTCATTGGTAGCGGCCAAGCCGCCAACAACAAACCATGTCGTTGACTGGCTGAATTGCTGGTCCTGCATGTTGAAATAATAGATCGCCTGGACATGGTCATACGAGGCGGCGACCAAGGATGTTCTCCACTGAACAATATCCATACTGTTTTTTATTGCCCCGCCTAAATCATGCGCGAATGACATGCGAGCAGCGTGAAGGGAAACCAAAACGAACGCCAGAGCCCCGAAGATTTTTCCTGCTCGTATCATGGGTATCGCTTAGCTTATCCCCGAATCTGCATAATTGCAATATCGTGGCGGCTCGCTCGCAAGATTTTATGCCGCCCCAACCCTTCAGGACTCTTGACGTTCGCGCTATCTCCTGCAATACTCCGATATGATTTTGCCGGCGCTCATCGCCGTGATTTTTTCCGTGCAGCCCTCGCGCGCGGCGCCCCTGAGCTGCAACGCGGCCTACGCGCCATTGTCCGGCCGGCCGCTGAGCCTGCAATCCACGCCCGATTCGGCCGCCGATTCCGGCGCGCCCTTTCGCGGGGACGCGCCGCCTAAAATTCAGGGCTATTTGAAGTTTCTGTGCTGGAACTTTGACGCCAAAGCCAAAGAATTTAAAAGTTCCGGCGGGCGGGCTCTTAGCGCCGCGCAGTACCGCCGTTTTTTGGCGCCGTACAACCTATTGGACACTCCCGTCTCGGACATCATTCAAAGCGACCTCTACGCGGAGAAATGCCGCTTCCAGCCCTCCGGCGAAGTTTTATGCGTTGATTCGGACGGACACAAGCTTCCTCTGACCAACCTGAACATGCTTGTTCTGCTCAAGAATATCTCAACAATGGAATCTTACCAGGCCTTAGGGCATATCCGGGCTCTTCTTTCCAACGCGGATCCGAATAAGCCGTTGGATCCCGCGACGCTGAAGAAAATAGAGATGGAAAGCTACAACGTGAGCGGAATCCGCCGGCTTCCGCCTTCCTTAAGCGCGATCTTGAGCTTGCGCACGATCGGAGACATGCGGGGGGCTCTGGATCAGACCTTGGAGCAAATGAACGAGAAATTCGACGGCGAGACGCCTTTATCGAGCTACGCGCACGCGCTGGCTTACCCTCTTAATCACAGCGGAACTTGGGCGGCGCCCAAGAAATATACGCCTTATTTCGACCAAGCCGAACAAGCCGTCGGCCGCGCGGCGCAGTCCGCCATCGCCGATGTCCTCTCCCAAAATCCCGTGGGCCGCGAGATTCTCGATCATTTCCGCGGGCCTAACGGCCGGCTGAATCTGCCCAAAATCCTTATCGGCAGCGCCAGTAATTTTTCCGGAGGCTATTACAGTCCGGGTAAAAACTACATTCTGCTCAATCAAAAGGATATCATTGATTCGCTGCCGGTTACGGAACAGAGCAAGCTTAAACCGCTGGCGGGAAATCCGGGAGCGCTTAATCAGGCGCTCAATTCCTGGCTTGGCAGTCATCCGAACGGACTTGGCAATTTTGTCGCGCAAAACGACGTCACCTTCGCCCACGAGCTCACTCACGCCTGGCAGGACCGCCGGATTCCCGTTGGAGGCCGCGCTCCGGGCGACGGGCTGGATTGGGAGTACGAGGCGTTTACCTGGCAGAACCGCTATTTGATGGCGGATATCGCGGCGCACCCCCGCACTAGCCTCGATTCACCGGATCGCATCGGCCGGATCCATAGGTTGATGGGCATGCTCGCCGACTACAACGATTTCCGGCGTGACATCGCTTGGCAATACGCCTCCAGCGCAGGCGTTGGCGCGGAGAGCTTTCCCACCGCGCTTGAAACGGTCGAGCAAGAGCGCAAAAGCGCCTTGTCCCTTGCTTATGGCGCGCTCAAGAAGAACCTCCGGTCCCTGGCGCGGAAAGAAACCCTCAAGGCTCAAGATCTGCGGGAAACCGCGCGGTCCCTGCGGGCCTTTCACGACGATTACGATCGCAGGGCGCAAAAGTTCGAAGATGTTGAGTTGCCGCGCATGCGCCGGCAGGCGGCGCGGATTTTCCCGGCTGTCGCCGAGGATATGGCGTCGCGTGCGCTAAAGAGTTCCGATTTCAAGGCTTCCTTCAGAGATATTGATACGGCTTCTCTTATGGCTCAAACCGCCAGGATCAACGGCGCTTCCGATGCCGCCGAGCGCTACGTCGGGTCCGCGGCCGGAGCATTATCCAACGGCTACCTGGAAGCGGCTGGGAAAAGCCGCGCTCCGGATCAAAAGGCGGCGGCTCTTTTTTATGCCGTCCTCTACGCCTCGTACGCGAATTCGGCCCAACGCTCCGCGGTCGATAAGAGCGTGGCCGCGCTTTTTCCGGCTATCGAAAGCGACCAGGCCCGAGGCAAGAAAGACGCCGAGGCTCTAAGCATCCTGCAATACATGAAACAAGACATAGACAATGGCCTCGTCGCGGATCCCGCTCTTCTTGATGAGCTGGAGAAGGAATTTCCGCGCCTCGGCATTCAATCGCGATGAAAAAAATTCTCCTTTGCTGCGCGTGCGCGCTCCTGGCGGCCTGCTCGGGCAAGCGGCTGCCGCCGGGAGACGTTTCGTACTCGCCTAAAAACGGCGGATTCTCCGCGGCGATTCCGGGCAGCTGGCGGGTCCTGGAGAATAACGGCGGCGCGTTGGCTTCCTTTTTTGGCCCGCCCAACGGCCCGGCTCCATTTTCGGCCATGATCGCGATCTACGACTATCCGAAATCCCGCTACGCGAGCCCGCAGGACTACTATAACCGCGCGACGTTTGACGCGCGCGTCGTTGCGCCCTTGTCCAAGCGCAAATTCGGCGGGCGAGATCTCGGCTTTTTTTCCGTGGCGAAAGCCGAGAAAAATATCGATTCGGGCGAGTCCACGCTTGCCCGCGAGGAAACGGTTTTAGTCCCATCCAAGGACGGCTTCTACGCCCTCGTCTATCTGTGTTCCGATAAATCCTTCCAGGACAACGAGCCGGTCTTCCTCAATCTCGCCGCGAGCTTCGCGGAACATTAAGCCTTCGCGGACCGGCCGCGGGACAATTAAGCTAAAATTTCCGCATGGACGATTCCGGCGGCAACATCATCGAGGTCAAGGACCTGGTCAAGACCTTCGGGAACTTCACCGCGGTCGGCGGCTTGTCCTTTTCGGTAAAGCGCGGCGAGATTTTCTCGTTTCTGGGCCCCAACGGCGCGGGCAAGACCACGACCATTAAAATGCTCACGACGCTTTTGCGCCCCAACTCGGGCTCCATCCGCATCGCGGGCCTGGACCCCGCGCGCGAGCCGCTGGAGGTGCGCCGCAAGTTCGGCATCGTCTTTCAGGACAACAGCTTGGACGACGATCTGACCGCCTGGGAAAACATGCTCTTCCACACCGTGCTCTACGGCGTGCCCGCCGGCGAGCGCCGCGGGCGCATCGAGGAGATGCTGCGCTTCGTGGGCTTGTGGGACCGGCGCAAGGACTTGGTCAAGCATTTCTCCGGCGGCATGAAGCGGCGCCTGGAAATCGCGCGCTGCCTCTCGCACCGGCCGGACCTGATTTTCTTGGACGAGCCCACCTCGGGCCTGGACCCGCAGAACCGCAGCCGGCTCTGGGAGCACCTGCGGCGGCTCAACTCGGAGCTGGGCACCACGATTTTTTTGACCACGCACTCGATGGAGGAGGCCGAAAAGGTCTCCGGCCGCATCATCGTCATCGACGGCGGAAAAATCGCGGCCGAGGGCACGCCCGACGACATCAAGCGCCAGACCGAGACCCAAACGCTCGAGGAGGCGTTTTTGGCCCTAACCGGGCGGGACCTGCGCGACGACGTCCCCGGCGCGGTCGACGATATGCGCAAGGCGCGGCTTATTTGGCGGGGGAAAAGCCGGTGAGCCGGAGCGTGCGCGCGGCGTCCTGGGGCGCGGTGTGGGCCTTGTGGCTTCGGCAAATCAAGCGCTACCTGCGCTCGCGCTCGCGCCTGGTGGGTTCCCTGGGCCAGCCCGTGCTGTTCTTGGTCGCCTTGGGATTCGGCTTCGGGCCGGTCTTTGAAAAAGCCGGCGGGGGAAACTACATCCAGTTTCTGACGCCCGGCATCGTGCTGATGGGGGTGCTCTTCACCGCGATTTTCTCGGGCATCGAAATCATCTGGGATAGGCAGTTCGGGTTTTTGAAGGAAACCTTGGTCGCGCCCGCGCCGCGCCTCTTCATCATGCTGGGGCGCACGCTGGGCGGAGCCACCATCGCGGTCATCCAGGGATTTCTAGTGCTCCTGGTCTCCTTCGCGGCGGGCTTTCATTTGGAATCCTGGGCTCGCCTTCCGGCCGCGGCGCTTTTCATGGCCCTGACCGCCGTGGCCTTCACCGCGCTTGGCACCGCCATCGCGTCGGTCCTTGAGGACATGCAGGGCTTCCAGCTCATCATGAATTTTTTGGTCATGCCCATCTTCTTTTTCTCGGGCTCGATTTTTCCATTGCAGAGCCTGCCGAGGTTTTTGACCGACGTGGCCGCGGCCAATCCGCTCACCTACGGCGTGGACGGCCTGCGCCTGGCCTTGTCGGGAGGGTCCTACGCCGGGATGGGCTTGGACGCCGCGGTGCTGGCCGGGGTAGCGGCGGTTTTGGTGGTCGCGGGCGCGCAGCTGTTCTCCCGCATCCAGGCCTAGCGCGCGCAGGCGCGGCCTAGTCTACTTCCCGGACAGGACGGGCGCGCGGCCGTCCCAGGTCTTGCCGCTCACGTCGGGTTTCTTGAGCGTCAGCCGTCCGTGCTTGCGCCAAGCGCCCGCCATGGCGGCGGATTTTTCGGCGGACGGGGCAAAATCGGGATTTTGGCCTAGAGACTGGTTTAAGAGAAAGGCCAAGCGCACGGCGGCCTGCTCGAGGCGCCGGAAGGCGATGGGCTGCATCTGGTCCTGGTAGTCCTGGCCCAGCTGGACCGAGCGGCCGTCCGGGCTGGCGGCCTTGGCTGCGAAATAATTGGGGTAGATGACGTTCTTGGCGATGTTAAATCCCTCGCCGATGCCGGCGTTGACGACGGCTTCGAGATCGGCCTGGGTCCAGCCGGCTACTTCATCCTGCGGCAGGCGGCTTAAATCCTGCTCTAAAAGCTTCGCCAGGGCCGGGGCATCCATGGCGCTTTGCGCTCCCACGGCGCCGTCCCACACTTGGTGCAGGCTGCGCCGGCGGCCCTGGAAAATCACGTGTTCCTGGTTGCCGCCCGCGTCGTTGTCGTCGGTCACGTGCAGGGGCTGGTGCGAATCGGCCACTAGATGGACCAGGAACATCAGCGCCATCTGCCGCTGCCGCAGCACGGAGGCCGCCTGCGCCTGGGCCTGCGCCAAAGAGGCCCGCGGCGCAAGAGCCGGCGCCGGGGCGCGCAGGGTCTGCATGGCGAACTGGATTTGCCCGCGCACGCAGTTTTCCCGCGAGTCCTGCATGGCCGCGGCCGTGGGACCCGAAGCGGTCTCGTCGCAGTCCTTGTATTGGTCGATGCCGGCCGTGGCGGGAGTCTGGCTCACCTGGGCGTCCAAGGGGATGTTGACGAAGTGCCAATGCGAGGTCAGTTCATCCTGCCGCAAGGGCGGATCGAAGACGCCCGCGCAGTCCGTGTCCGCGTCGCGCAGAACGTCCGCGCAGTCGGCGATTTGGCCAAGCCCCACGCCGGCGCCGAGAATCTGGGTCATGGCCATCTGGACCTGAGGCTCCAATCGGGCCTCGGCCACGATGCCCACGGCCTCATGGCCTACGGGGCCCCAGCACCAGCCGGCGGCGGGCGGCAAGAAGGCGAGCGCGGCCGCGGCCCAAAGGGCGCGTCCAGCGGTGCGGCCGGTTTTAAATTTCATCGGCGCTTCCATTATAGCGGGGCGCGAGGCCGGGCGCCTGAGGCTTTTGCCCCCGTCAAGGCGGGCCTTTTGGCCCAATGCTTGGCGGCTTCTTCGGCGAGCCGCCTTGATTTTAACGGCCGAGCCGCCTATACTTACGGCGTGACGCCGAAATTCCCGTTCCTCGCGATCTCTCTCTTGTGGTTCGCCGCGCCGGCGTCCGCGCTGGGCGTTTCCCGGGCCGCGCCCGTCCAAAACGGCGTCCGCGCGGAGATTTCCGAGACTTGCGAGCCCGCGAACTGGGTTCCGGCCGCGCATGCCAAGGCGGCCAAGTCCAGCCGGGCGCAATGCCAAGAGGCCAGGCGGCTGCTGCGAACGGCCAAGGATTTGGATCGCGAGTTCGCCTATTGCTCGAGCGCGGCCGGCGCCTGCGGCGTCGCGGAGCTGCGCGGTCTCGGGCAGGCGGAGCAGAACCTCGAGAGCGAGTACTTCGAGTCCTACGTGCACAAATACGAGCGAAGCCTGGGCGCGGCTTCCCCGTCCTTGCCGTTGTTCAACATGCTCAACGGCTCGTTGGGGCGCTCCCAGCGGCTCTCCCGCGCGTATATCCGCAACGGCTTTGGCGCCTTGCGGGCCGTGGCGAAACGGCTCCGCGCCCAGTTGGACGAGGCGGAGCAAGACTCTCGGGCGGGAGCCCGGCCGCGAGCGGCCGCCGAGGCCAAGGACATCGATCTGCAGGGCGGGCTGGCCCTCTCCGATTTTCTGGGCGTTTCCCTCCTTGTCGACGACAGCAACGCGGTCTTCCCGGGCTCCGACTACCGCGCCGAGCTCTCCCGCGCCAACCGCCTGGCGCGGGAGTTCGTGGAGATCCGCGGCCGGCTTGCCGCGTTGGAGCGGGGCTTGGGCCTGCCCGCGCCGCTGCCCTTGAGCGCGGAGGATTTGCTGCGGCAGGACCAAGCCATGCGCGCGATGCTGGCGCAGAAGTTCAAGCCGGGAAAAGCCGCGGGCTCTTTGCCGGCCGATCCGTTCCGGGCGCCCCCGGCGGCCGCAAACGGGCCTGCGGCCGGGGCGCCGAATTTTCCGGCGGGGCCGGCGCGGGCGGGCGTTCCCCTGCGGGCCGTCCCGGCGCCTCGGATCGGATCGCTGCTGGCCACAGCGCCCGCGCCGCCGCCGTCCTCCGATCTTCCACGCGCCGGGGCCCATCCTGACGCCGTGGCGGGACAGGACTTGTTTCCCAGGGAAACGGCGCTCATCCGCAGGCAGCACGCCCTGAGGCTGAGCTATACAGTGGGCCGCCCGCGGGAGGCCGGGCGCTTCGTGCACGAGCAGTTGGGGGAGGACTGCGGCATCGTCGCGCAGCAGGAAGTTCTAGAGATGGAGGGGCGCGTCTCCGCGTTCGAACCGCTCAAGACGGAGAAAGCTCTTGTCTCCGCGGCCAGGCGCCAGGGGCTTATCCCGCCCTCCGGCGACGGCGTGATTCCCAACTATCTGGGCGATCTCCTTCAGGCGGTGGGCGTCCCCGTCGTCAAGCACTATCATTCCTTCGGCGACAATTGGGCTCCCGTCAACGCGGAGCTGGACGCCGCGCTCAGGAGAGGGCACGTGGCCGTGGTCTCGGTCGACGCCGGAGTTCTGTGGAACAATGCCTTCTATCTCGACGGGGCGCACGCCATTTTGGTCACGGGCGTCGAGGTCAGCCGCCTGAGCGGCCGGATCATAGGCTACTACATCAACGACAGCGGAGATTCTCCCGCTTTGGGCGGACGCCTGGTTTCGGCGGCTCAATTTCGCCAGGCATTCGACTCCTTGGCCGGGGGAAGTTTCGTCGAGGTGCTTCAATGAGGAGGCTCTGCGCCTTTCTGGCCGCGGGGGCGATTTTGGCGGCGTCCTGCTCCAAGTCCTCGGAACCGGCAAGCACCCTGGGCTTCGCGCTGATCGCCGCGCTGCAGAGGCCGCCGTGCGCCGGCGTCATCCCCGAAAATTGGACCGCCTCCATTCCGGTTCCCGTAGGTGGGAGCCGGGGGCGCGAGTTCGCCGTGTTTTTCTACGCGCTTCCCGAGCGCATGGGAGAGCGCTGGCTGGGGACGCCTTCGGGCCGCGCCGTGATCTCTTTGGATTCGGGCCGCGCCGTATCCTGCGCGCGCGGGGCGGGCAGCGCGCATAAGCTTAGCCTCGGCGGACGCTTTTCCCCCGCGGCGATGGTTCTGGGAGTCGACGGGCTTGAGAAAAAGCGCGCCATGCTTTACGCCGCCGCCGAGCGGGCCGGCGCCTTGTACGCCGCCGGCCGGCCGCTTGAGCCGCAGGAGTTGGCGCAACTAAAGAGCTTTGTCGATTTGTTTTCCCTGCTGGCCGAGCCGCCCTTCTTGGGCGATTATTACCGCTTGAATCCCGGCTTCTGGAAGTGGCTCAAGCGGCAGGGCCTAGCCTTGCCCGCCGGTCTCCCAGGTTCCTAAGCGGCCCGCGGATCGCGGGCGCGCGCTAACGCGCGGGCTCGATGTCCTGCGCGGAGAAGAAGCACATGACGTCGGAGTCAAGGGACGACGCCGCGGCCGGGCCGGAAATCCTGACGATGATATAGCGCACCGTGGGGTCTCCGCCTTGATCCGGCATGCCGATCTCCTGATCGTAGGCGCGCGCGGCGTAGGTTTTGCCGTCCTGGCTTGAGACCAGGGCGGCGCCGTCGACGACCGCGCCGCGGACCGGGCCGAGATAGCGGGCCCGCAGTTGGTCCGCGCGGGCTTGCGCGGCGGCCGCATCGGCGGGGCTCAGGCGGTCGTAGCGGTCGGAAGGCAAATCCCCCGCGGCCGACGTCTTGGACTGCGCCCAGGCCTCCAGAAAGAACTGCGGGACGCGATGGCTCGGAAAAAGGGAGCCGTTGGAGTCGTCGACGGCGTAGCCGCCCAGCAGCAGCCGGGCGTAGGGCATGTTGGGCGCCGCGGCGCCGTAGCAGCGGCCCGCGCGCCAGCCCGAGACGTCGTAGCGCTTGGCCGGGGAGCCTTCTTTGAAATAGGCCTGCAGTTGGGAGTAGTGGGTCGGCGGATTCGCGAGGGGAGCGGCCCAATTGCTCTGGGCCAAGACCGGCGCGGCCAAGGCTGCGGCCGCGCAGAGAGTTGCCGCGAGGCGTCCGGCTTTCATGGGTTTTTTCATCATGGTCTCCTGGCTTGAATTTTCCCCAACTGGTGAAAAAAGTTTACCAGAGCAGGCCGGGCGCGCGCGTGAGCCTTCCGGCTCCTTTTGGGCGGCTAAGGGTCCTAGGACTTGGCGGGCCGCGGCGCGCGGCCGACCTCGCGCCGCCGGAAGCAAAAAGGCGCGTGGTCGTTGACCATTCCCGCGGCCTGCATGTGCGCGTAGACCACGGTGGGCCCGAGGAACTTGAAGCCCCGGGCCTTCAAGTCCTTGGCCCAGTCCTCGGCCTTGGCTCCGGCCCAGGACCACATGTACTTGGAGAACGTGCCGAACTCGCGGCGGACTTCCAGGAAGCGCTTGGCGTTTTGAGCCGCGGCCGCGATTTTCGCCCGGTTGCGCACCACGCCGGGGTCCTTGGCGATGCGGGCCAAATCCCGCGCGCCGAATTTGGCGACCCGGCGAAAGTCGAACCCCGCGAAGGCCTTGCGGAAGTTCTCGCGCTTGCCCAGCACGATGCGCCAGGAAAGCCCGGCCTGGAAGGCCTCCAACACCAGGAATTCGTAGATTTTTTTGTCGTCTTGCACGGGCACGCCCCATTCGGTGTCGTGATAGCGCACGTAGAGCGCGTCCTCGGGCGGGACCCAGCGGCAGCGGCGGCGGGTCATGCGGCGGGTTTTTGCTCTTCCGGGACGAAGAACACGGCCGAGAGAGGCGGCAAGGTCGCCTGCAAAGAGCAGGGCCGGCCGTGCCAGGCGACGGCGTCGGCCGGGATGCCGCCGAAGTTGCCCTGCCCGCTGCCCCAGTAGTTCTTGGCGTCGCTGTTGAGGGCTTCCCGCCAACGCCCGCCGCGCGGCACGCCCACGCGGTAGCCGTGGCGGGGCTCGGGGCTGAAGTTGAACACGCCCACGGCCACGCGGCCCCGACCGTCCTTCCTGAGCAAGGAGACCACGTTGTGGTCCGCGTCGCCGCAGTCGATCCACTCGAAGCCCGCGGGGTCGCAGTCCAAGGCGTGGAGCGCGGGCTCGGCGGCGTAGAGGCGGTTTAAATCGGCGAGCCAGCGCTGGACGCCGGCGTGCGGCGCGAAGCCGGCCTCGTGCCAGTCCAGGCTCTTGTCGTGGTTCCACTCGGACCACTGCGCGAACTCCGAGCCCATGAACAAAAGCTTCTTGCCCGCCTGCGCGTGCATGTAGCCCAAAAGCAGCCGCAGGTTGGCGCATTTCTGCCACTCGTCCGCGCCCGACATCTTGCCGTAGAGCGAGCCCTTGCCGTGGGTCACCTCGTCGTGCGAGAGCGGCAGGATGAAGTTCTCGTGGAAGGCGTAGAGCATGCGGAAGGTGAGGCGATCGTGGTGGTACTTTCGAAAAAGCGGGTCGACCGCGAAATAGGAGAGCGTGTCGTGCATCCAGCCCATGTCCCACTTCATGCCGAACCCCAGGCCGCCCACGTAGGTGGGGCGGGAGACCGCGGGCCAGGAAGTGGATTCCTCGGCGAAGGTCTGCACGTCGGGATGCCGGCTGTAAATCTCGGTGTTCAAGGTCTTTAGGAACTCGATGGCGTCCAAGTTCTCGCGGCCGCCGAAGCGGTTGGGCACCCAGTCGCCGTCCTTGCGCGAGTAGTCCAGGTAGAGCATGGAGGCGACCGCGTCCACGCGCAGGCCGTCGACGTGGTATTTCTCGAGCCAGTAAAGCGCGCTGGAAATAAGGAAGCTCCTCACCTCGTTGCGGCCGTAGTTGAAGACGTAGCTGCCCCAGTCCGGGTGCACGCCCTGCTTGGGGTCGGCGTGCTCGTAGAGCGCGGTGCCGTCGTAGAGCCCCAGGCCGTGGGGGTCGGTGGCGAAGTGGGACGGCACCCAGTCTAAAATCACGCCGATGCCGTTTTGATGGAGAATGTCCACGAAGCGCATGAAGTCCTTGGGGCCGCCGTGGCGCGAGGTGGGCGCGAAGTAGCCCAGGCTTTGATATCCCCAGGAGCCGGAGAAGGGATGCTCCATCACGGGCATGAGCTCGACGTGGGTAAATCCCATCTCGCGGGCGTATTGCGCGAGTTGCGCGGCCAATTCCTGATAAGTCAAAAAGCGGTCGCCGTCCTCGGGCTTGCGCCGCCAGGAGCCCAGGTGCACCTCGTAGACGGACATGGGCGAGGAGAGCGAATTTCTGCGCGCGCGCTCGGCCATCCAGCGCTTGTCGTCCCAGGAATAATCGAGCGAGGCCACCACGCAGGCGGTGCGCGGCGGCTCCTCGAAGGCGAAGGCGAAGGGATCGATTTTCTCCACCTTCGCGCCGCCGTGGTTGGACTGGATCCAATACTTGTAGAGCGAGCCCGCCTTGGCCTCCGGGACAAAGCCCGCCCAGATGCCGGAACTGGCCTGCGGGTGCAGCAGCGTCTTGGTCTTGCTCCAGTCGTTGAAGTCGCCCATCACGCAGACCTTGTGCGCGTTGGGCGCCCAGACCGCGAAGAACACGCCGGGCTTGCCGTCCAACGTGCCCGGGTGCGCGCCCAGCTTGTCGTGGAGCTTGAAGTGCTTGCCCTCGTTGAAAAGGTAGAGGTCCTGCGCGCTCAAATGGTTCTCGCCGGGATGATCGACTTTCATGAATTTATCGGCCGGAGGCGCGGGCCAACTCGGCCAAGGTCCGCGCCAGCTCGGGCGTCAGGGATTTTTCGTCAAGCCGCCAGCGCCAGTTGCCCTTGGCCTGGCCAGGAAGGTTCATGCGCGCCTCGGTCCCGAGGCCGAGCGCGTCCTGCATCGGGACGACGGCCGTCTGCGCGGGGGAGTGATAGACCGCCTTGATGAAGCCCCACTGCGGCGCGGCCAAGTCGGCGCCAAAGTGCCGCATCAAAAAATCGCGGTCCTTGCGGGAGGCGAGCCAGCCCAAAAGCGTGTCGTTGTCGTGCGTGCCGGTGCAGGCCAGGCTCGCGGCGGGGTATCCCGGCGGCGGGTCCTCCACGCGGCCCTCGGCCACGGAGAACTCCAGCACCTTGATGCCGGGAAAATGAAAGGCGTCGCGCAGGCGCACGACGTCGGGGCCCACCAGGCCCAAGTCCTCGGCGATGATCTGCAGCCCGGGGAGTTTTTGCCGCACGGCGGAGAAGAAATCCTCGCCGGGTCCCGTCGTCCACTTGCCGTTTTTTGCGGTCTTGGCGTCGGCCGGCACTTCCCAATAGCGCGAATATCCGATGAAGTGGTCCAGGCGCGCGGCGTCAAAGAGCTTGGCCGCGCGCGCGAGGCGGGAGACCCACCACGCGTAGCCGTCCTGCGCCATCTTGTCCCAGCGGTAGAGCTGGTTGCCCCAGAGCTGGCCGTTCTCCGAGAAATAATCGGGCGGCACGCCGGCCACGGCCTCGGGGCGGAGATCGCTGTCCAGGCGGAACATCTCCGGGCGCGACCAGACCTCCGCGCTGTCTTGGGCCACGTAGAGGGGAACGTCGCCAATTAAGCCCACGCCCTGCGCGGCCGCGTGGCGCTTCAAGGCGGACCACTGCTTGCGGAAAAGATACTGCGCGAACTGCCGGAAGGCCGACTCCTCGCCCGCCTGGCGCACGGTCTCGCGCGACCAATAGCGGAAGCGCCGGCGGCGCAAAGGCTCGTCCCATTGGCTCCAGGGCTTGCCGCCGTTGGCCTTTTGCAGCGCGCAGAAAAGCCCGTAGTCGTCGAGCCACTCGGATTCCTCGACGCAAAAGCCCCGGAAATCGTCCCACGCGTCCGCGCCGCCCTTTTCGGAGAAGCGCGCGAAGGCCTTGCGCAGAATTTCCTCCTTATAGCTCGCGGCGGCCTCGTAGTCGGTCTTGTCCGCGGCAAACGCGGGCGCCTGGGCGACGTCCTCGGGTGTTAAGAAGCCGTCTTGGACCAAAGCTTCCAGGCTGATGAAGAGCGGGTTGCCCGCGAAGGCCGAGGGGGAACTATACGGCGAATCGCCCGGGCCCGTGGGCACGACCGGCAGCATCTGCCACCAGCGCTGGCCCGCGTCTTTTAGGAAATCGACGAAGCGAAAGGCGGCCGGCCCTAAATCTCCGACGCCGTGCGGGCCGGGCAAAGAGGAGAGGTGGAGCAAAATGCCGGCGGCGCGGCGGGAGAGTTGGGGCGGCGCGGGGACTCTCGCGGCCGCCGCGGCCGGAGACTCAAGCGCCATGAGCCTTGGTCATTAGGGCCAAATCGACGGGATAGTCCGCGGCCGGGCCGTCGTAGAGCTTGGGGGACTCGCCGTGCGAGAAGGCCACGGCCATCTCGTCGCAGCGCTCGTTGCCGGGCACGCCGCTGTGCCCGCGCACGTGGCGCCACATGAGGCGGTGGCGGCCGCGCGCCGAGACCAGGGCGTCCAACTCCTCCCACAAGTCGCGGTTCAAGACCGGGTCGCCGGCCGAGTTCTTCCAGTTCTTGCGCTTCCAGGAGAAAATCCAGCTGGTGATGCCGGTGATGACGTAGGTCGAGTCCGCGCGGATTTCAATCGCGCCCGGAAAATCCGCCGCGGCCTTCAAGACCGCCAGGGCCGAGCGCATTTCCATGCGGTTGTTGGTGGTCTGGGCCTCGCCGCCGGCCAATTCCAGCACGCGGCCGTTGGGCCAGAGCAAAATCGCGGCCCAGCCGCCGGGGCCGGGGTTGCCGGAGCAGGCGCCGTCCGTGAAGGCGACCAGGAGGTCCTCGCGCGAGACGTCAGGGGGCTGGTGATGCGGCATCAGTGAGATTTTACCTTAATAAATGTGCGATGCTATGATTCGTGAAAAAAGCGCGGGCGGCCTTTCTGGCGTCGTTGTGCGCGTTGTGGGCGTCCGCCGCGCGGGCCGCGGCTCCGGGCGTCTTCACCATGGGCCCGGCGCGCTTTACCGTGCTGGCGCCGCAGTGCCTCCGCATCGAGTACAGCAGCGCCGGCGTTTTCGTGGACGACCCGTCTCTTTTCGCCGTCAACCGGAGCGCCCGCTTCCTGGGCTATTCCGTCCAGGAATCGACCGGCCGCCTGGTCATCGACACCGGGGAAATCAGGCTCATCTACACGCCGGACGGCAAGCCCTTTGACGCCGCGAACTTAAAGGCCGAAATCCGCCGCGGCAACTCCGCCGTCGTCTGGACGCCGGGGCTCCTCGACACCGCCAACCTCGGCGGCACGCGCAACCTGGACGAAGCCAAGGGCCCGGTGCCGATGCCGCAGGGAATTTTGTCGCGCCTGGGCTGGCACGTGGTGGACGATTCCGACGGTTTGATTCTTAAAAACGGCTGGGTCGCGGCGCGCCCGAAGGGCCACGGCACGGATTGGTTCTTGTTCGGCTACGGCCTGGACTACAAGGCGGCCCTGCGGGCCTTGACCAAGATGGCCGGCGCGGTGCCCTTGCCGCGCAAATACGTCCTGGGCTCGTGGTATTCGCGGTGGTGGCCGTATACCTCGGCCGACTACCGCCGCATCGTCGCGCAATACCACGCGCACGGGTTTCCCCTGGACATTTTGGTCCTGGACATGGACTGGCACACGCCCGGCCATTGGACGGGATATTCCTGGAACCGCAAGCTTTTCCCTCACCCCAAGGCGTTTCTCCGCTGGGTCCATGCCCAAGGGCTCCACGTCACCTTGAACGAGCATCCGCAGAACTACAAAACCGTCGACGGTCATCCGATTGACGGCGGCGTGCAGCCTTTCGAGGACCGTTACGCGGCGTTCATGCGCGCCATGGGCCGCGATCCCTCCCTGAAGCAAACCCTGCCTTTCGACGCCGGGAGCCGGAAGTATCTCGATAACTTCATCAAGTACATGCACGATCCTCTTGAGAAGGAGGGCGTGGACTTCTGGTGGCTCGACTATTGGTCCGGCGATCCGCGGTATCCCTTGAACCGCCTTATCTGGCTCAACGAGTATTATTTCAGGCATTCGGAGCGCGGCGGGCTGCGCGGGCAGTGCTTCGCCCGCTGGGACAATTGGGGCGATCAGCGCCATCCCATCCTGTTCTCGGGCGACACGTTCATCCTCTGGCCCACCTTGGCCTTCGAGGTTCCTTTCACCGCCGACTCCGCCGGCGCGGGCGCGTTTTTCTGGAGCCACGACATCGGCGGCTATCAAGGCCGGCGCAACGGCGAGCTTCTGGCGCGCTGGACCCAGTTCGGCGCCTTCTCGGCCGCCCTGCGTCTGCATTCCACGCGCGACGCCTCGCTCGACAAGCGGCCTTGGTCCTATTCCAAGGCCGTCGAGGACTCCATGCGGATTTCCTACCGCCTGCGCTCGGAATTTTTTCCCTACACCTACACCGCGGCCTGGGAGGCGCACGACGAGTCCCTGCCGCTTTTGCGCCCGCTCTACGTCGAGTATCCGGATAAAGAGCCGGCCTACGGCAACGAGCAGGAATATCTCTACGGCGATTCCCTGCTTGTGGCGCCCATCGTGAGCCCCGGCCGCGGCCCGCGGAAAATCGGCCGGCAAACCGTTTGGTTTCCGCCGGGCGACTGGTACGATTGGTTCACGGGCGAACATGTTCGCGGACCGCTGCGGCGCGCGGTGGAAAAAGATTTGGATTCTTTTCCGCTCTACGCCAAGGGCGGCGTCCCCTTGACCCTGCAGCCCTTCACCGAGAGGATGGGCAGCGCGCCCTTAAAGACCTTGGTCATCCGCGCCTATCCCGGCCCCGAGGGCGTGACGGGACGCGCCTTTCTCTACGAGGACGACGGCGTCAGCCGGGCCTATCTCTCGGGCGCGCGCGCGACGACGGACATCTCATACTTTCGGAAGAACGGGCGCGTTCGCCTCAGGGTCTATCCCACCAAAGGAAGCTTCAAGGGACAACTCAAGCGGCGCGCCTACCGCGTCGAACTGCCCTGGCGCAGCGCCGCGTCGCGCGCCCTCTTGGACGGCAAGCCCGTCAAAGTGGAGTATTCGGCCCGGGAGAAGATGAACCGCGTCTTGATTCCCGCGCGCAGCATCCGGCGGGGCTTTATCCTCGAGGTCTGGCTGTCCTAAAAGCCCGCGCGAACGCCGGACGTCGCGAAGACCTCGCCCGCGGAGGCCAGCTCCACGGCCTTGCGCGCGACCTCGAAGGCCGCCAGCGGCCGCCCCAGCCGGAAGGCCTTGGCGCGCATCGCGCGCAGGCGCGCGGGGTGCCGCAGCAGCGCGGAGACTTCGCCGCGCAGGGCCGCGGGGGAATCAATCCGGAGCCCCGCGCCGCGGGCCAGCAGGAAATCGGCGTTGCGGCTTTCCTGGCCGGGGATGGGCATGACCGCGGCGACCGGAAGCGCGCTTGAGAGCGCCTCGGCGGTGGTGAGCCCCCCGGGCTTGGTGACCAGCAGATCGGCCGCGGCCATGAGCTCGTGCACCTTGTCGGTAAAGCCCAGGACGCGCGCGCGGTGCCGGGCCGGCACCGGGATTTTTTTCAGGCGTTCAAAAGCTTTTTGATTGCGCCCGGCGACCACGACGAGCTCCAAGGGCTGCTCGATGGCGAGAAGCTCCGTCCAGATGTCGTCGATGGCGCCCATGCCCGCGCCGCCGGCCATCTGCAGGACGACGGGCCGCTCGCCGGAGAGGCCGTGGGCCTTCAAGCACTGCTCGCGCTCGGGGCAGCGCGCGAAAACCGGGTGGATGGGAATGCCCGAGACGTTGATGGCGTCGGTGGGCACGCCGTGCATGATGAGCGAGACCGCGCCCTCTTGCGAGGCGACGAAGAACTGCTCGCAGGGGCGGCTGGCCCAGAGGCGGTGGGCGTCGAAGTCGGTCACCACGGTCATCTGCGGGACGTCGATTTCGCCGCGGGCTTTCAAGTCCGCGAGCAGCTCGGCGGGAAGAAAATGGGTGTTGACCACCGCGTCGCAGGCCTCTTCCTCTATAAAGCGCGGGAAGGCGTCCATGCCCAGGCGCTGCAAAAACCCGCGCGCGGACTCTCTCACCGGGATGGCGGAGCCGGGCCGATCGAAGATGTCGTAGAGGTAGCCGAAGGCGCGCGGGGCCGAGTTGGCCAGGCCGAGGTAGCCCTCGCCGTAGGCGCGGCGAAAAAGCGGGGAGGCCAGCTCCAGCACGTCCACGACCTTGACCGAGGCCTCGGGGTGGGCTTCGCGCAAGGCGCACTCGACGGCCTGCGCCGCGCGCATGTGCCCGGCCCCGGCCGACGCGGAGAGAATGAGGATTTTCATGCGCGCGCCGCGGGCTCCGGTTCCGCGGGCTCCGCTTCGGGCTCGGGCGCGTCCTCCAGGATTTTGTCCCAGCGCACGAGTTCCAGGCGCCCGTCGTGGGTTTCCACCAGGGCCGAGCAGCTCTCCACCCAGTCGCCGTCGTTGATGTAGAGGACGCCGTCGATGACTTGCTGCTCCGGGTGGTGGATGTGTCCGCAGATGACGCCGTCAAGGCCCTTTCTCTTGGCCTCCTGGGTCACGGCGCGGCGGAAGGCGGCGATGAACTCGAGCGCGTTTTTGACCCGGTGCTTCAAGTAGGCCGAGAGAGACCAATAAGGATAGCCCAGCTTTCTGCGCGCGAAGTTGAGCCAGTGGTTGAGGATGACCGAGAAGTCGTAGGCCCAGCTGCCGAGTTTCGCGACCCACTTGGCGCATTGGATGACCGCGTCGTATTGGTCGCCGTGGGTGATCAAAAAGCGCCGGCCGTCGGCGGTCTTGTGCACGGCCTGGTTGACGATGGAGACGCCGCCGAACTTCATGCCCAGAAAATCGCGGGCCGCCTCGTCGTGGTTGCCGGGGACGTAGAAGACCTTGGTCCCCTTGCGCGCGCGGCGCAAAATCTTCTGGATGATGTCGTTGTGGCTTTGGCGCCAGCCGAACCACGTCAGGCGCAGGGCCCAGCCGTCGATGATGTCGCCGACCAGGTAGAGGGTGTCGGACTCGTTGTGCTTGAGGAAGTCCAACAGGAAGTCGGCCTTGCATCCCCGTGTGCCCATGTGGATGTCCGAAATCCAGATGGCGCGGTAGCGCTTGACGCTGTGGTTGGTGTTCATGGCACCAGTATAGGCGCCTTGGCGCGCGCGCGCCATGAAATCCGGGTCAAGCCCGTGTAAATTGCGCGTGACGGCGGCGCAGCGCATTAAATTTATTATTCCACGGAAATTTCCTCGTTCGGAATAAACGTTGCGACACTCCCTGAGATATAAAACATCGGACGGCCGCGGGACGCGTGAAAATCCGCCTCGTCACCCGCAAGGAGAAACGACATGACCGAGACGCAAGCGCCCCATATGGCGCCCGAGCCCTACAAAATCAAGATGGTCGAGCGCATCCGCCTGCTGCCGCGGGCCAAGCGCGAGAGCGCCATCAAGGAGGCGGGCCACAACACCTTTTTGCTCAAGAGCGAGGACGTGTTCATCGATTTGCTGACCGACTCCGGCACCAACGCGATGACCGACACCCAGTGGGCCGCCATGCTCACGGCCGACGAGGCCTACGCCGGGGCCAGGAGCTACTACCGCTTCGTGGACGCCGTCCAGGAGGTCTACGGCTACCGCTACGTCCTGCCCGTCCACCAGGGCCGCGCGGCCGAGAACATCCTCTCGAAAATCCTCATCAAGCCCGGCGACGTGGTGCCGGGCAACATGTACTTCACCACCACGCGCCTGCACCAGGAGCTGGCCGGCGGCGCTTTCGTGGACGTCATCATCGACGAGGCGCACGATCCGTCCTCGGAGCACCCCTTCAAGGGCAACGTGGACCTGGGCAAGCTGGCCGCCGCGGTGGAAAAAGCCGGGCCGGGCAAGGTGCCCTACGTGGCGGTGGGCGCGCCGGTCAACATGGCCGGCGGCCAGCCGGTCTCCCTGGGGAATCTGCGCGAGGTCTCCAAGTTCTGCCGCTCGGCGAAAATCCCGCTGGTCCTTGACGCCGCCCGCGCGGTCGAGAACGCCTACTTCATCAAGGAGCGGGAGCCCGGCTACGCGGACAAATCGGTCAAGGCCATCCTGCGCGAGATGTGCGCGCTGACCGACGCGGCGGCCATGAGCGCGAAGAAGGACGCCTACGCCAACATCGGGGGATTCTTGGCCGTCAACGACGAGGGGGTCTACCGCGAGGCGCAGAACCTCTGCGTGGTCTACGAGGGCCTGCACACCTACGGCGGGCTCGCGGGCCGAGACCTGGAGGCGCTGGCCCGCGGCTTTAGGGAGTCGGTCGAGAGCGACGAGTGGATTAGCCACCGCGTCGCCCAGGTGCGCTACCTCTGGTCCCGGCTCGACGAGGGCTACGTGCCCATGGTGCGGCCCTGCGGCGGGCACGCGGTCTTTTTGGACGCCCGGGCGATTTTGCCCCACTTGAGGCAGGAAGAGCTGCCCGCGCAGAGCCTCTGCGCGGCGCTCTACGCCCAGTGCGGCGTGCGCGCGATGGAGCGGGGCATCGTCTCCGCGGGGCGGGACGCCAAGACCGGCGAAAACCACAAGCCGGCCCTGGAACTGGTGCGCCTGGCGCTGCCGCGGCGGGTCTACACCCAGAGCCACCTCGACTACGTGGCCGAGGGCGTCATCGAGACCGCGCGCCGGAGCAGCTCCATCCCCGGGCTGAAGTTCGCCTACGAGCCCAAGTACCTGCGCTTTTTCCAGGCGCGCTTTGAGCCCGTGGGACGGAGCCTGGCCATCGCGGGAGCGGCCTCCGCATCCAAGCCGGCGCGCAAGCCCGCGCCGGTCAAGGCCCACCGCTAGCGACAGACGCGCGGGCCGTCTTTTTACTAGCATTGTTAAGGACGTTCCTTAATAATGCCCTACCAACTTAAGCCCTGGCTGCCGGTGCTCCGCTTGGCCGGCCCTGCGGGCGACGTCCTGGCGGTCGCCGGGCTCTTGGGCTTGGTCGCGATGGCGGCGCTGGGCACGCGGCTGCCGTGGGTCGAGCGCCGGATGGGCCTGGACCGGGTCTACCGCGTCCACCGCTTGCTGGGCATGGCGATTCCTCCGGCCTTGATTTTGCACGCGCTGCTGCGCACCGTGGCCTTCTCCTTGAAGCACGCGAACAAGTCGCCGTGGTCTTTCCTGTTCTATTTCGGCACGGGCAATCCGGCTCTTCTCTTGGGCCACATCGCCCTCTACCTGCTTATCCTGCTCGTTCCCATCGCGATTTGGGGTCGGCATCGCCTCTCTTTCTGGCTCTGGAAGAATACCCATCTCGTGCTTTACGCCGCGGTGGCCGTCGCCTTCTCCCACGCCTGGCTCGAGGGCACCAAGGGCCCGCCGGACATTTGGAGCATGCTTTTCTACGGGGCCATCGGCGCGTGCCTGCTTTCCCTTTTCGTTTACCGGCTCGTCACCCGCCTGGGCCTCTCCGGCCGGGCCGTCTGGCGCGTGCACGAGGTCATGAAGGAAACCGCCGACACCGCGACGCTCGTGCTGGAGCGCCCCGAGGGCGCGGGCCCGTTCTCAAAGCGCCGCGCCGGGCAGTTCGCCATCATCCGCGTGATGGGCGAACGGGGCTGGAGCGAGCCGCATCCGTTTACCATCTCCGCGCCGCCGCATTCGGACAAGCTGCATTTCACCATCAAGGCCGCGGGGCGCTTCACCTCGGCCGTGCCGGGCTTGAAGCGCGGCGTGCAGGTTCTGTGCGAGGGCCCCTACGGGGTCTTCAGTCCCGACTTCGAAAAAGAGCGCGACCTCGTGTTCATCAGCGGCGGCGTGGGCATCACGCCCTTCTTGAGCATCCTGAGGCACGCGGCGCACGCGCGCGTGCAAAGCCGCATCGTCTTGTTCTCGTGCAACAGGACGTTTTCGGACGTCATCGCCCGCGAGGAACTGAGCGTGGCGGCCAAGGAGCTGTCCCTGCGCGTGGTCCACGTGCTGGGCAAGATGCCGGAGGCGGGCGCGCCGGAGGGGGATGGCCGCGTGTTCTACGAGAGCGGGCGCCTCAATGCCGGGATTTTGTCCAAGCACTGCGAGGCCAAAGCCGGCGCGTCGTTCTACCTCTGCGGGCCGCCGCCGATGCAGACGGCGGTCCTGCGCCTCTTGAAGGACACCTTCGGCGTGCCGCCCGTGAAGGTCCGCCGCGAGCTGTTCTTCTTTTAGCGGGCGCCGCGGGCGCCGCGGCGGAAAGTTCCCGAGGCTAGGGCAGCACGGTGATTTTGATCGCCGGGGTGCGGAAATAAACTTCCGCGGGATCCGGTTTTTCGCCGCGCTTATCCGGCCTGGGCCGTTCATCGTAGACCGCCCAGATTTTGTAGACGCCGGGTTTGTCGAACTTAAAGCCCCAGAGCTCGGCGTAACCTGGCACGACGACGGGCGGCTTGTGCGTCGCCGCGTAGCGCGCGGGTCTCACGATCTTGAGCCACGCGTCATGCGCTCGCTCGCGGAGGTATCCGTTGGGATTAAGAATCCAATCCGGGAATGCCGCGTGAAAAGCCCAAGTGGGCGTCCGTATCGACTCATTCGGATCGATGACTGAGTCAGGATCATAAGATACACCGGCTTTGGGCAAGACGAAATGTTCATAGAGAGACTTAAAGAAGTCCCGTGTCGCGTAAATATCCCGGGCGACAGAATAAGGCAAGCAGACATAGAGAGGGCGCCAATAGTAAAGCGGCCCCTTGTCATCGCTAAATGCGGGCTCCGGCGGTCCGTACGTCCATGGGACGGGCCTGCCGTCGGGCCCGACGGCCTCTAGATATATCCCATGCCGTGAAGCGACGTTCTGATCAAGACCCCAGGCGAATGTCTGGCCGTCTATTTCCGAATAATAATCAAAGGGTTGATCCGCCGCTATCCAGCTCTTTCCCTTATTGCTTATTTCCAGTTGATACCACGCGGACTGTGCCCGCTCGACTTTGGCCCGATGCGAATGGCGTTCCATGTCCAGAAATTCTTCGATGGTGGTCGTCGCGCTCGTGGCGGCAAAGCCCGCGTCCGGCACCCGCGTCATGACGTAGCGCCGCCGCAGTATCGTGTCGTAAATCCGCAGGGTCAGCCGGACGGGCCCCTGGCGCGCGGTGGCCGACGCCTCGTGCATGGCGGGCGGCGGCGCGGCGTCGCCCGCCCGGACGCGGCGGACGGGGAGCAGGGCTAGCGCGGCCAGCGCCGCCAGGGCGCGCGCGGTCGTCATCGACGGAGTTTAGCCCGCGAACCCGCCGCCGTCAATAGGCTGGGGCCGCGGCCGGGAAGGGAAATGTTATAATCCCAGCGGCAGTCATCTCTCACAGCGACGCAGGAGGACGTAAAAATATGAAGAAAACGATGGCGACGGCGGCGGGACTTCTTTGCGCTTTGGCTTTGTCGGCGGCGGCGGTTTCAACCAAACCGATGGCCAAGACGAAGACGGCGAAGGCCAAGACCGCGGCCGTAAAGACGCACAAGACGACGGGCACGACGATTTGGGGCGACGTCCAGAACGTGGACGCCAAGACCAACGCCTTGACCCTCACGGAGAAAAGCGGCAAGACCGTCACGGTGACGCTCGCCGCCACGACCAAGTACACGCGCGGCGGCCGCAACGCGGCCGTGACCGCGTCGGCGCTCAAGACCGGCGAGCGCGTGCGCGTCGTCGCGCAGAACGGCTCGGCCCAAAACATCCACGTGTTCGTCACGTGGGTGGCCAGCGCCAAGCCCGCCGCGGCCAAGAAGGCCAAGGCCGTCTCCGCTCCGGCGACCCCGGCGACCAAGAAGTCCTAAGCCTTTCCGCCGAAAAGCCGTAAAATAGCGCTCCCCTTTTGGGGGAGCGCTAGCTTTTTGCCCCGGGCGGGCGAATCTTCGGAGAACGAGCCCTACGGCTTGAACCCGGCGACGGTTTTTAGCTTTTCCAGCGGAGGCTCGGGCGGCGGCTCCGCCAATTGCCGGATGGCTTCCAGAACGGCCTTGATTTCCTGGGCCTGGACGCCCAACTCGACGTCATGCCCGAGCAGCCGCTTTTCCACGGCTTCCAGGCGCTTGGCCAAGTTTTTGTGCGAGGCCAGAATCTCCCGCAGGCGCACGTCCCAAACTTCCAAAGTCAGTTGGTTTGGGACGTCCCGAACCTACGTATTTCGGATGTTCGGGACAAAGGCGCGCACGATTTGGATGCTGGCCGCCACGGCCGCGTCGCTGTTGAGCACCGCGGCCAGCATCACCGCGCCGTGCTCGGTGAAGGCATAAGGCGGATAGCGCCTGCCGCCGCGTCTGGGTTTTGAGGTCACAATTTGGGGATGGGTAAAATTAATCTGTTGAATTTCTGCCGTTGCACACCAGTTGAGGATGCAGCCTGATAAAGGCCGTAGCCCATCTAAGAAGCGAATTGGGATTGCTTGCCGAACGGCTTCTTCGCAAGAGATCTCGAATGACTCCGCCCATGGATTCCATGACGTTTGTCGTGGTCGGCAAACCAAGAGCCGGATGAGCGCGGTAAGCCCGGTAATGCTCCAGGCAGACCAGGAATTCGCGCAAGACCGCCTGCATCCTGGCCGTTCCACAATCGCCTGCGGCGCGCCTTTGCAGATCGCCAAGGGTCTTGTTGAACTCAGCTCCATCGG
>DATLSD010000039.1:0-13956 GCA_035534315.1 Elusimicrobiota bacterium | reverse complement strand
TCCACCACCGAGGCGCTGAAGTGCTTGGCCGCTTCTTTTTCGATGCCGAAAATCTTGACCGACTCCATGATGGAGAAGACGTCCGTGGCGTAGCCGATCATGGCCGCGTGCTTGTTGGTGTAGCGCTCGTTTAGGCGCGAGAGGATGTCGGAAATCTTGGAGGACAAAAGCGCGAAGAGCGGCAGGGAGCCCATGATCATGAGCCCCACGTGCCAGTTGGTCCAGAGCATCATGGCGGTGCTCATGGCCAGCTCGAAGAGGTGGTAGGGGATGAGGATGGGGATGTCGATGTTCTTGGTGTCGAGCAGGTTCACGTCGTCGCCCAGGCGCGGGGCCAGCTCCGTGGGCTTATTGCGGTGGAAGAAGTTCAGGGACAAGGACGAGAGGTGCGCGAAGAGGTGGTCGCGGATGTCCTTGACGTAGCGCACGCAGGTGCGCTGGGTGATGAGCGTGTGGGTGAGCTCCACGCCGAAGTAGAGGAGGTCGGCCAAAAAGGTCAGCGCCATCAGGGACAAGAACGGGAAGAGCAGCCGGTGGAGGTGCGCGGCGCCGGCGAAGTCGACCAGGCGCCCGGTCAGGTAGCCCAGGCCCAGGTAGAGCGCCGCGTCCGCGATGAGGAAGGCGCGCGCGGCCAGGATGGCCTTGCGGTATTTCTGGGTGAAGGGCTTGAGCTCGGCGTCGCCGCGCATCATGCGCCGGATGCCGCAGGTGAAGGTCCACATCGAGACGAAGGCGTCCTTGACGCGGGCGAGCGCGCCCATCCGGAACTCGGGCAGGGGCGCCGCCTCCTGGACGTCCGTCTCGGTCTTTTCCGGGTTCTGCAGGTGGTAAATCTCGTGCTTGGCGATGAGCCCGCGGCCCTCGTCGTCCATGCGCTCCAAGAGGCGCCGGCGCAGGGCGAAGTAGTAGACCTGGTTGCGATCGGGGCCGGGGTGGACGACGATGTCCAGGGGCGCCGCGATGCCCGCGGCGCGGGCCAGGCGCTTGGCGCGGCGCACGAAGTCGCGCTTGTCCATCTTGATGAGGTAAATCTTCGTGTCCTGCTTGGCGTAGTCGCCCTCGGGGTCCAGGAGCTCGTAGTCCTCGGTGTCGGGCTCGACGAGCTTGGCGCGGCCCTGGGCGAAGGCCTCGGCGATGACGGGGTTGATGACTTTCTCGTGCTCGGCCACGGTCAGCTCCGCGCCCGAGAGCCGCATGGCCCCGGGCGCGAACATCCTTCCCGATAGGGCGCCCGGGACTGCTCGTCCAAAACTTCCAGAGTCCGTAGGTTTTGGACGTCCCGAACCAACTGATTCTGGAAGTTCGGGACGGCCTCCGGCCTCGACCGCGGCCCCGGCAACAGACGTGCTGCCGTCGAAAGCCGCGGCCGCGTTCCGGGTTTGCGCGTTTAAATCGGAGCTGGAGTCGCGGCTGCGCGCGGCGGGCGAGGCGAGCGCCTTGAGCGAGCGGGCCAGACGCAGGATTGTGGTGCGGGCCGAGCGCATTTTCGAGAGCGTCTTAGGCGCGGCGCTTTTCGCGCGATGTGCGGACGCAAGGGCGGCGGGAATCGGCGCCGAGCGCGTGGCCTCGGGCGCTGAGGCATTCCCCTCCAGCGCGGCAGCGGGTTGGGCCGCGGCTTCGGGCGATTGGGGCTGCGCTTCGGGAAGTGAAAGCCGCTCGGCCGGGACGGAGAGATTTTCAAGCGCGGAGCCGGCGGAGAGATTCGGCAGGCCCGCCGGAGCGAAATCAGGAAGCTGGACGGGCAGCGCGGCCGGGGCGTCGGCGTCTTCCGCGGCCGAGACGTCCGCCGCGGCCTGCGCCCAAAGGGGCTCGGCGCCCCAAGAGACCAAGCACAGGCAGAGCGCGGCGGCCAGGGCCTTGCGCCAGGGCGCGGTCGTTTTCATTCGCGCGCGTATTATGCGGTTAAAGGCGCGTGCGCGACAGATGCAAACGGCCCACGCCCAGATGGTTAAAGGGCCCAGGTCCGTATGGGCCGTTTGGGCGGGCCGGGAGTCCGCTGATTAGCGGGCGGCTTGGGCCGCGAGAACCTCTTCGCTCGAAGAGGAGCGCGCCTTGTGCCGCCGGATGCGCGGCTCCGGCGCGGAAGGGCGGGGCGCGCTGAAAGAAACGCCGATGCCGCCCCAGTGCGAGGCGATTTTTCCGGCCAGGGCCAGGACCTTCTTGCCGTTTTTCTCCAGCCGCTGCCGGTCGTCAGCGGCTTGGCGCATGGTCTGCTCGCCGAAAATCTCCGCGATCATCCGGGGCCCGGACATGGGCCGCGGGGCTTCCTCGGCCGCGGCTTCCGGGGTCAGGACGGGGGCGTCCAATTGGGGAAGCAGCGGCAGCGCGGCGGCGTTTAGGTTGACGCTCGGCAGGCCCGCGGTTAAATTGGTGAGCAGCCCGGAGGGCAGGGCGAGCGACAGGGACTCCGGCGCCAGCTCGTCGGCCTCAAAGGAGGCGGCTCGCGCGGCGGTGGTTCCGGCCGCGGTCGCGAGACCTCCGGCCATGAAAAGCTTAAGCATGCGTGATGTTCTCATATTTTTATCTTAATTCATGATACCAAAGCCCTCCGGCGCGACGTAATGAGTCAATGGGCCCATCCGCACCTAGGCCTAAAGCCCCGGAGGCGAGAAAAATCATAAAATGGACCCGCGAAGAGCATGAACATTCCATCCATCCCGGCCGTCGTCACGCTTCCCGGCGGGCGGACGTTCGTCGTGCGCCCGGCCCGCGAGGCCGACGTCGCGCCGGTCACGGCGGTGATTCGCGACGCCTTCGAAATTCGGAAGGCGCAGGGCCTGAGCTTGGGCCCCATGTTCCAGACCGACGAGGGTACGCACAAGCATCTGCTGGGCAATGGCTATGCACGCGGAAAAATCCTAAATGGGGCGCGACATGAAAGCCGAATCGTGCCTAAGTGGATATTCCCGTGCGGCCGTCAGGCCGAGACGGCTTCGCCGGCGAGTTCCTGCGCGGCAAAATCCCGGGTGGCCTTCATTAAGGCGGCCAGCAGCAAGGGATCCTTCTTAAGGCGCCGCCAAGCGCGCGCCGCTACTTCCGAGTTTTCCCGATCATCGTCATCCAATCCGAAGCTGAGGCCTAAGCCGGTGAGAAACTGCGCCCAGCGCTCCAGCGTCTCCACGCGCGTTCCTCCTTCGCCGGCGCGCCGCTCCATAAGCCCATAGAGTTCATCGTAAATGGCTTGATTGCGGCTGTAGCCTAGAAAATGAACCAGGACGCCAAGGCGGTGGGCAACGCCGAAATCCTCGCGGCTCATGGTGGGAGTCTCCACCATCTGGTGCATCGGCTCCTTCTGGTAGATCAGACCCTGCTCCTTGGCCCGACGCTCCAACTCGGAGCCGGGCAGGACAATGCAGTGATTGGTAAAGAGGACGGAGGGCCGGTAACCCAGCGTCCACTCCAGGCTGCGCTTGAAGCCGCCCAGGTCGTCTCCCGGCAAGCCGAACATTAAATCGAAGGTGAACTGCATGGAGGGGCATTTCTCCTTGAAATGCCGCATGCGGCGCTCCAGCACGGGGATATCCAGCGGGCGCTGGATGCTCTTGGCCACCTCCGGAACGACGGTCTGCAATCCGAAGCCCACAATGAAGCGGTCCTGGTGCCTGGAGAAAAAATCCACGACCTCAGGCCAAAGGTGCATGGGGTTGGCTCCGAAGCCGAGCTTCGTTGCGTGGCCCTCGGTCGCGCGCAGGAAAGCCTCCAGGATGGGAAGAGCCTTGCGGCGGTTCATCAGGACATCCGCGTCGATGCAGTGAACAAGCGGAGTCTTGTCGGCCATGGCGCGCAGATCCGCCTCGACGTCTTCAACGGCCCTGTAGCGCATCCGCTTGGGACCCCAATCGCAGTAGGCGCAGGAAAAAGGGCAGCCGCGCGAGGCCTCCAAGAAGAGCGCGTTGGGAGCCCACTTGGGCATCGCCACATGTCCGGCGGCATAGGGCGCGCCGAGCTTGCACACATCGATAAGCGGAGCTTCCGGGGTGGCGGCGACGGCGCTTCCTTTCCGGAACGCCAGGCCCGGAACCTCGTCGACTTGCCCGCGCTCCGCGGCCAGGAACAGAAGAAGCCGGCGAAACGTCTCCTCGCCCTCGCTCAGAGCGACGAAGTCGACTGCGGGCTCCGATTCAAGCAGGTCGCGGGCCATGCCGGCGGCTTCGGGACCACCCAAAACGATTCGGATATCCGGCAGCAGTTCCTTAAGCGCCACCGCCAGCTTGAGGCTCTGCCGCAGGTTCCAGACGTAGCAGCTTAAGCCCGCTACGCGGGGGGCGCGCTTGGCCATGCGGCGTGCGGCCAGCATGGGGTCTTCGCCGGTCGGAATATCGCAGTAGTCGATGCTTACGCGCTGCGCCAGGTCAGGATCGGCCAAGGCCCACGATCTGAGGCAGCCCGAAGCCAGAGAACCCGAGCTCCCGATGTGGTCAGGAAAATTAGCCAGCACGACTTGAAATGGCATGACAAGGACTGTATTAAATTTACAGGCTCATGACAAAAAATTGCAAGCGTGGACCCATTCCCGGGTGTCCAGCGACGGCTAGGCCTAGATTCGGCCGAAAAATCATAAAATGGGACGCGCCGACATGAAAGCCAAACCGCGAAGCCAATCGCGCCAGAAAGCCCGCGCCGCCGGGACGTTTAAATTTCCGGTTTTAATTACATCAGCCGGAAGGTTCTCAAACGCGGACGCGCCGCTAAAATCGATTCCGGCGGGCGCGATGTTTTGAAGCTGGACCGGCGCGACGGCCGGGGCCGGTTCCGACGCCGGGGACAAAATTTCCGCGGCCTCTTGAGCCCAGAGCGGCGCCGCGCCCGCGGGGGTCAGGCAAAGACAGAGCGCAACGGCCAGGGCTTTGCGTCCAAAACTTCCAGAGTTCGTAGATTTTGGACGTCCCGAACCAAGGAATTTTGGAAGTTCGGGACGCCAAGCGCCGTCTATTTTCATTCGCGTTATTGTGCGCTTAAAACGGGTTTTTCAACAGATGCAAATGACCCAATTTAGAGGGGTTAAAAGACCTAGGCCGACTTAGGCCATTTGGGCTGCGGCGCATATATATAAGGAAGGATTTTTGGTTCGCCGAGGCTGTCAGATAGGGTCTGGAGATAGGGTTTAGATAGGGCATATAGGGTCTGGCTAGACCCTATCCCAGACCCTATCTAAAATCGTTGTTTTGAGGACTTGCTTTTAAGCTGAAAACGGAAAAGCGGCAAATTCCGCGATATTCGGGCGGAGAAAAATTATAGGATAAAACGGTTTGTTTAACTCACAATTGAGAGCCATTCATATGAACTTGAAGTGTCGCCTGCTGGCCGCCACGATCATTTTTTTCGCTCCTCATTTTAGCCGAGCCTGGGCGGATTCAATAATCAAGCCGGCCGATTACGAGGTCGGCGCTCCGCCGCTTTTCTCCATCAATATCAGCTCGAATGATTTTGGCGATATCCCTGGCTGGTATGGCGATCTCTTTGTCGACGCCGCGACGCACAGTGGGCATCAGCCGCATCTTTTTGGCATCCACCACATCTCCGACCTGGCGCTCTCCACCGCGGCCGTTGTTTCGGACCTTATTCCCTCCCGGCGCTGCCTATGGATTGTTTACCGCTATTACGGCTGGGCGGACCCTCACACCGGTGGAACATGCGGCGTTTTGCTGCTCGTCAATGGGCGGAAATTGACGCCAGTTCTGAAGGTCCCGCTGGATGAGATCGGCGGCGGAGCCGGCGAAGGCTACAAGGAAACGGTCAGTTACATATTTTCCCGTTTCACGGACAAGGCGCCCAAAGACTACACGCCAAACGTCCGCATCACCAACGAGGTTTGGGCCACGACCCAAGAGGAACTGGAACACCCGGGTCCGAAACCGCTCTCTACGAGCCAGAGCATTTACACCTTCAACGGCAAGCAGTTCGTCGATGGCAGCGGAGATCCGTCTCCTGGGTGCGAGACACAGTAGGGCTGGTTCTTAGCTCGAAACGCATTCCGCCTTGGGGCGAAGTTCGGGAGTTATGCGCAACTGCTCAAGCGAAGTAGCAAGAATTAATAAGTAGGTCGGCCTGAAAGATGGAAGTAGCTATTCTTTAAGAAAGTCATCAGTAGCATTCAAGTATCGTTCGGTCTCTTCCAGATGCGCCACGTGGGCGCTGCGCTCGAAAATCTCCAGCCGTCCGGCGCGAAGCTCTTTCGCGGCGAGTTCCAAAATCCAGGCGCCCGCCTCATCGAAGCGCCCACCCGTGATGAGAACGGGCGACGTCAAGGCGCTTAAGTCGCCCATGCGGTCGAACTTGGCGAGGGAGCCGGTGACGGTGAATTCGCTGGGACCCCACATCACCCGATAAACGTCCCAGTTGAGATGCTCGAAGGAAAACCCCAGTTCGGCCGGCCATTGCGGCATCCGGCACACGAAGCGGCGGTAAAAAGCCATCGCGGCGTCCTGGTATTTTGGCGCGGCGATCGTTCCCGCGCGCTCGTGCTCCAAGATAATTCGCCGCGCGTCTTCAGGCACTTCATTTAAGAGGCGCTGCGAGTGCGCTTTCCATAGCGGCGTGCTTAAGAGCGGGCTCGCGAGAACGAGGCGGCGGACGCGCTCCGGATGACTGAGCGCGTATTCCACGGCCAGCGCCCCGCCCCAAGAATGCCCTAGCAAATCGAAAGTTTTCAGGCGCAGGCCGTCCGCGAGGGATTCGAGCTCGCGCACGAACCGCTCCAAAGTCCACAGGCGCTGATCCTTGTCTTTTACTGGAGATTTGAGACTTCCGAGCTGCTCATAGAAAATGACGGGCCGCCTCGGCGCCAACCGCGACAAGACCTTGAGGTAGTCGTGCGTGGCGCCGGGTCCGCCGTGCAGGACGAGCAGCGGCGTTTGGCGCGTCTCGCGGCCGTCGGAAAACTCCTGGAACCAAACGTTGCCTCCAGGGACGGGAATATATCCCTCCCGCATTCGTGCGCCGCCATCTTTTTTCTTCATGCGAAAAGGGCGGCGCCGATTCCCAGCATGCGAGCTAGTGTAATCGGATTAAGCTGGTTTTGCCAGAGGCGAAAGCCTCGCGATCGCATGAATCACGGCGCCCGCCACGATGCACGCGCCGCCCGCGTATCCCAGCGGCGGCAAACGCTCGCCCAGCGCCGCCCAGGCCAGCGCGGCGCACCACACGGGCTCAAGACTATAAAGGAAGGCGACCGTCACCGGCTTGACGGACTGCTGGAACAGGATGGACGTGGCGGTCGGCACCACGGTCGTGGCCAGTCCCACGTAAATCACCGCCCAAATCATGCCGGCGCGGCCAAAGGGCGCGAAGTCCCAACCGCGCGCCGCGCTCGTGGCGGCAAGGCCCAGCGCCGCCATGACGACCAATTCCACCGCGAAGATGACCCATTGCGATTGCTCGGCGTCCTGCGTCACTTTTTCCGCGACGAAAATGTAGCCCGCGTAGGCGGCGGCGGCCGCCAGGGCCAGGAGATTTCCCGCCAAATGCGCGCGCATGACCGGCAGAACGACGCACACGCCCAGCGCGGCGACGGCGCCGCCCGCCCACGTCGCCGCGAAGACGCGTTCGCGCTTGGCGGCGAAGGTGATCGCGGCCGCGAGGATGCCGTTTATGGCCGGAAAAAACGCCGTTTCCGTCGCGCTGGTCAAGGCCAACGCGCTCGCGCTCAGCAGGATGACGGCGTAGAGGCTTGCTCCCGCGCAGACGCCGGAGCGCACGGCCGCGCGCGTGATGGATTTCCGGCACGCGAGAAGAATGATCAAGGCGGCCGGCACGGAGGCCAGCAGTTCCATGGTCGAGAACATCAACGGGCTGCTTTGCTCGATGGCGCTCTTGCCGATGACGTAGAATGACGCCCAAAGGATGGGATTTAAGCAGAACGCGGCCAGAGCCAGCTTCTTGTTTCGCACGGGATATTATTATAGCCGGGATGACGCGGGCCGTTTAATCCCCTCCAAGCCGATATGATAAAATGCCGCCGTGACGAGAAATCCCTTCGCGCGCTTGGGTCCGGCCGCCGCCGTGCTCGCGGCCGTTTTCCTTTCCGGCTGCAGCCAAGCCGTGATGAGGCCCAGCGCCGAGCAAAGTTTCGCAAAGCCGGCCGCGGACGCCTCGCCCGTCAGCGCGTTTCGCGAGGCGCTCGCGCATCCCTTGAATCCGACCATCGACGCCTCGTCCCACGTTCTGGGTAGCCCGAGCGCTCCGCTGACTTTGGTCGAGTATTCGGATTTCCAGTGCTCCTACTGCGCAAAGGCCGTCCCGACCGTTCAGGCCCTGCGTGCCCAATACGGCAGCAGCCTGCGCTTCGTGTTCAAGCCCGTGGCCCTGAGCATGCATCCGCAGGCGCTGCTGGCGGCAAAATACTTTGAGGCCGTCTCTCTGCAGTCGCCGGACAAGGCGTGGCAGTTTTATGATTCCTTGTTCGCCAATCAGGACAAGTTCAGCGAGGATTTCTTCAGAACCACGGCACAAGGCCTGGACCTGGACATGGGCCGTTTGGAGCGAGACCTCAATGGTCCGGCGGTCCAAGCGCGGCTCTCGGCGGACCAAAATGAGTTTCGTAATTTCGGATTTACCGGCACACCGAGCTTCCTGTTAAACGGCGCGCCCATTGTGGGCGCCTGGCCGCTGCCCTACTTCGAGAAGATGTTCGCCATCGTGTCCGGGGCTCCGCCGCCGGTCGCCCACCCTGTCGCGCCTCCTTCCTCGCCGACGGCCCCGCCTCCGGCCAAGCCTTGGTGGCAGCAGCAGTAGACCCGCGCTGATTTTATCCCTTCAAGCGCTCGTTCAAAAAGCCCATGAGCGCGGACCAGACGCGCGTGCGCTCGGGCTCGTCCAGCGACTTAAAATCCATGGTGAGCACCGAATGGCCGGCGCCTTCGATTTCGACGGCCCGAAAGCGTTCGCCAAAGCCGTCTCGCAGCGAGTCAAAGCGCTCCTTGCGGCAAAACTTGTCGCCGGCAAAGCGCAGGCCCAGGACCGGGATGTTCTCGTCCTTGGAGCGCCGCACCGCGTTGTCCCACTCCGCGCGCGGGATGCCGGGCGCCGAATGGGAATAGGAGGACGCCGGCTGGCTGAGCACCGGCGCGATGAGCGCCGCGTCCATCATGAGCGAAAGCGCGAAGCGCCCGGTAAAGCACATGCCGATGGCCGCGACGCCTTTGCCGCCTTGCTCCGCGTGCGCTTGGCGCGCCAGGGCGCGCAGCCAATCGGCAGCGGGGCTCTTGCCGCGGCGGCTCAACACGGAAAACTCGCGCCACACGCACGGCCACGAAAGCGGGGCCAGACCGTAATTTTGATTGGGTTTGCCGAACATCAGCGGCATGTACACGCAGTAGCCCTCGTCCGTGATTTTGCGCGCCAAGTCGACGCACTCGGGCGTCATGCCGGGCAGCTCGTGAAGCAGGATCACGGCCGGGCCCCGCCCGCGGCGGTAGATCGTCTTTTCCCCCGCGCCGGGGCTCGCCGCCTCCGCGTCGAAGGCGAAACGCTTAAAACCGTCCAGGTCAGCGGTCATGACGCGGCCCCATGTGCGCGCCTATTCCAGCGGTCCCAAAACTTGGGTGTGCCCCCGGTCGCGGAGAAATTCCCGCGCGGCCTGGGCTTGGCACGGCCTTTGCCTGCCGTCGATCCGGCGCTAGCCTTTTCGCGGCCGGATGACGATTTTGCGCCAGGCGCCCTCGCCTTCCGATCCGGTCACGATGTCCGGGTGGTCGGCGAGCTGCTTGTGGATGACGCGCCGCGTGGCCGCGTCCATGGGCTCCAAACGATAGGGCTTGCCCGTGCTCTTGACCTCGGACACGGCGGCATCGATGCGCGAGAGGATGTCCTGCTCCTTTTTCTCGCGCCAGCCCAAGGCGTCGATTTGAACCGGCGTGCGCGGCTCAACGGAGTCGCGGCGGATGAGGACCAAATTGGCGACGGTCTGCAGCGCGTCCAAAGTCCGGCCGTCCTCGGCTAAAAGCCGCTCGCCGTCCGCGCCGGTGATGCGGGCCTTCAAACGCTCCTGCTTTTCTTCCCAGGCGATTTCCACTTGAGTTTGGCCGCAGTCCATGAGGGCCAAGAGCTGCGTGATGGTTTGGGAGATGCGCTCTTTTTCCGCGGCGTCGGGCGGCGTCGCGTGAGCCTGCTCGGTTGGCGCCTTTACCGCCTGCGGCCGGGCTGCCTGAGTCCGGGCGGGCTTTTCCGCCGCGCTCCGGCTTTCGCGGTTTTCTCGCGGCGCGCGCTTGGCTCCGTTATGCCCCGCCGAACCGCGTCCGTTGGAATTGCTCCGGGCTTCCGTCCGTTTCGCGGCCGGCGCCGGAGACGCCTGGGGCGCTTCGCGGTCCCCCCATCTCTTTTCGCCGACCTTGACTCGGGCCGGCTTGGCGCCAAAGCCCATGAATCCGGGCTTGGCTTCCTGGATGATCTTGACTTCGACCTGCTCGCGCCGCATCCCCAACTGCTTTAGCGCCGTCTCCACGGCCTCCGAAACTGTTTTGCCTTCGCATTCTATTTCTTGCATCTTGCCTGCCTCCTTGTGAAAATCACGGTCGCGGCGGATTTTAAGCCGTCCGGGCTTCGAGCCTCTTCTTGAACGCGGCCTGCGTGATCAGCGTGCACAAATTCGACGTCAGATAATAAAGCACCAGCCCCGACGGGAAATACAGGAACATGAAGGTGAAGATAATCGGCATCCAGGTCATCATCTTGGCCTGCATGGGGTCCGAGGACATGGGGTTGAGCTTGTTCTGAAAGAACATGACCGCGCCCATGACCAGGGGCAGGACGTAGTAGGGGTCCTTCGCGGAGAGGTCCGTAATCCAGAAAATCCAGCCGGCGCCGTGGAGCTCCCAGGCCCCGCGCAGCGCGTAGTAGAGCGCGAAGAAAATCGGGAACTGCACGAGCATGGGGAGACACCCGCTGGCCGGGTGCACGCCGTGCTTCTTGTAGACCTCCATGGTCTGCTCGTTGAGTTTCTTGGCGTCCTTGGCGTAGATTTGCTGCAGCCGCGTAATCTCGGGCTGAAGCTTCTTCATCGCGGTCATGGACTTGTAGCTCTTGTAGGAGAGCGGCATCAAGACCATTTGGATGAGGATGGTCAAGACGATGATGGACCAGCCCCAGTTGCCGGTGAAGCGGTTGAGCCAATAGAGCGCGCGCATCATGGCGCGGCCCAGCGTGGAGAAAAACCCGAAGCTGATCGAGCGCTCCAGGCCCAAGTGGAAGTGCGAGAGCCAAATCATGCCCTTGGGCCCGATGTAGAAGGGAATCTTCCAGGTCTTGCTTGAGTGCGGGGCCAGAATCGCGGCCGGGGCGTTTAAGGTGACCTCGGGCGGCAGATTGGAGGCGACGGAGCTAAAGCATCCGGCCGGCGGAATCACGGCGGCCAGAAAGTAGCGGTTGTCCACGCCCACCCAGCGGAATTCCTCCGACGAACTCTGCGGCTTCTTGAAGACCTCGAGCTTACCGTTTAATCCCGGCTTGGGCTCCAAAAGCCCCAACGCCCGCCAAACCTTCTGATTTTCTTTCTGCTCATCTTGGACGGTGTTTAATCCCGGGCCGACGGAGAGAGTCCAGGGCGCGCTTTCGACGGCGCGGCCGGTGGGGTTGTAAATCGTGATGTCGAGCTCGGGCAGGTTTTTCTTCGTGCCTAGGATGAAGGTTTTGGTGATTTCGGCGCCGTCCGGCAGCCGCGCCGAGTAGGACAAGGGGTCGCTCTTCGCGGGGTAAAATTCCGTATTGGGCCAAGTCGAGAGAAATCCCGGCAGACGCGGCGAGTTCTCGGCGAGCTCGATGGGGCCGGTGCGGTCCTCGTATTGGTAGCTGACCAGGCCGGCGCCCGCGGACGCGACGCGAATAAGCGCGTCGCCGAACTTGACGGGCTTGGACAGGACGACGCGTCCGCGCCGGGCTTGGGCTGGCGTCGCCAGCGCCGAGGCTTCTTCGGGGGCGGCGGCGGACGGGGCTTCTTCTTCGGGTTGGGCCGAGCCTTGCGCGGCGGCCTCTGGCGAAGCCGCGGCCTCGGCGGCGGGCTTGGCCGGCGGCGCGATTTTCTTTTCAATCACGCCGAACCACAGCGCGTAAACGCCGACCGACAGGACGACAGCGAGGAATAAATTTTTATCCATGGCGGGTTGTCTCGGGGACGGGATCAAGGCCGCCCGCGTGCAGCGGGTGGCATTTAAGGAGACGCCAGAAGCTTAAGGCGACGCCTTTGCAGGCGCCGTGGCGCTCGACGGCCTCGTGCGCGTAGTCCGCGCAGCTGGGCAAAAACCGGCAATGCGGGCTCATCGCGGGGCGAAAGAGGGTCTGGTAGGCTTCGATGAGAAACAAGCAGGCTTTTTTCATGAGGACAAAATGCCGGCCTTCTTCCACAGATCGAGGAGATCTTTTTCCGCGGCGGCGCGGTCCTTCCACCGACAGCCCGGCCGCAGGCAGACGACAAAGTCTTCCCGGACGTCCAGCTGGCCGCGGCGTAGGCGGAAGGTCTCGCGCACCAGGCGCTTTAAGCGGTTGCGCGTCACGGCGTTGCCGATTTTGCCGCCCACGGAGAGCCCCAGACGAGCCCCGGAGGCGCCGGCGTCATCGCGCTTGCGGTGCCAGAGCAGGAGCCGGTGCGCGGAAACGCGCCGTCCCTGGGAGAAGACCCGGCGGTAGCCCAGCGGCGCGTCCAGCCGGGCGCGCCGCCCGAACGCAAAACCCGGCATCAAGCGACGATGAGGGTATGCCGGCCTTTCTTTCGGCGGCGGCGGAGGACATTTTTGCCCCCCGGAGTGGCCATGCGGGCCAAAAATCCAATCTTGCGGCGGCGCTTTTTCTTGTGAGGTCGGTATGTCGGCAGCACGGTGTCGCTCCAATGTTCCGGAATTGCCGAGGCAATGCTCGGGAAAAACGTCGCGCCTTGCGCGCTCGACTATTATACAAAAAAGCATTACAATTTTCCCCATGAACGACAAAAATCAGGCTGAAAAAAATATCGAGGTCCTGCTCAAGGAGAAAAAATTTTACAAGCCCGCGCCGGAGTTCTCCAGGCGCGCGCGCGTCAAGAGCTTGGCGGCCTTGAAATCTTTGTCCGTCCAGGCGCGGCGCAGCCCCGAAAAATTCTGGGCCGAGGCGGCCAAGTCCCTGGCCTGGGCCAAACCCTGGAAAAAAGTTTTGACGTGGAAGCCGCCGTTCGCCAAGTGGTTCGAAGGCGGGCGCTTGAACGCGTCGGTCAACTGCCTCGACCGGCACTTGTCCGGCCCGCGGCGCAACAAGGCCGCGATCATCTGGGAGTCGGAGTCGGGCGAGGTGCGCACGCTCACCTACCAGCAGCTCTACTTGGAGGTCTGCCGCTGCGCCAACGCCTTGAAGAGCCTGGGCGTGAAAAAGGGCGACCGCGTGGCCATCTACATGCCCATGGTCCCCGAGGCCGCGGTGGCCATGCTGGCCGCGAGCCGCCTGGGCGCCGCGCACAACGTGGTCTTCGCCGGATTTTCCGCGCAGGCTTTGTCCGAGCGCGTCAACGACTCGCAGGCCAAGGTGCTCATCACCGCCGACGGGGTGTTCCGCAAGGGCGAGGTCATCCCCTTGAAGAAGACCATCGACGAAGCCCTTGAGTCCGCGCCCGGAGTCTCGGCCGTGCTGGTCTTAAAGCGCGCCGGCAACCAAGTTTCCTGGAAAGAAGGCCGCGATTTCTGGTGGCACGAGGCTCTGGCCGAGGAAAGCGATCGCTGCCCCGCCGAGATGGTCGAGAGCGAGCACCCGCTCTTCATCCTCTACACCTCGGGCTCGACCGGAAAGCCAAAGGGCGTTCTGCACACCACGGGCGGCTACCTGACCCAGGCCGCGCTCACGACGCGCCTGGTCTTCGACCTGCGCGACGAGGATATTTACTGGTGCACCGCGGACATCGGCTGGGTGACCGGGCATTCCTACGTGGTCTACGGTCCGCTGGCCGAGGGCGCCACGGTCTTCATGTACGAGGGCGCGCCACTCTACCCCGCGCCGGATCGC
>DATLSD010000038.1:0-8795 GCA_035534315.1 Elusimicrobiota bacterium | reverse complement strand
GCCCGCCGCCGCTTCTTTGAGTATCCCTACGATCTGCTCTTCCGTGTACCGTTTCCGCGCCATTGTGTGGCCTCCGTTGTGCTAGTTTAGCACCTCGGAACACCAATTGGCTTCGGCCTAGTTTAAGGGGGTGAGGTCGCTGGGCCAGCGAAGCGCGCGATTAAACTACCAATTAAAATGGATAACGAAGTGCTGAAGTACCGCGCGTCGGTAGCATACAACGCAGAGGTCTTTCTCATTCAGTGCGCAGACCTTATGAAGGGTTTTATGGCAGTGGATGAAAATTTTAAAGTAATTTTAAAACCTTTAGGTACTGAGCATGATACGAAAGGACATTCCCATGTAAGTTTGCTTCCATTGGTATTTTTAATTCAGCGACAAGCGCACGTTGCCTTTGATCTTTTTACGCGAGCACAATCCTATCAGGCGTGGCTTCTCGCGCGTCCCGGAATTGAGTGTGCTTTGATCATCGGCAAGTGGGTGGATGATCCAAACAATGCGACGATTTGGCGGAACCGAGTCCACGATATTAAGAGGTATCGGGCGACTTATGAGGGGGCGGCCCTGCAATCCAAGAGCCTCGCAAACTCGGATAAAATTCAGAGCGTCCTAAAGAAGCTGAATGATTTTTTCTCACATGCGAATCATTCCTATTATGAGCGACATATGAAGATATTCGACCTCAATGCGGACCAAGTAACACTGCAAATTGACTATACGGATGATGGCTTGACCCAAGAAGCGCATGCTTTGGCATTCCTGCATCTAATACTCGTTATTCAACAAGATATCGCTGACATGTGTGCGCGATTGTTTGGGCATGCCGTGCAACTTGGAACGAATACGCAAGGATTGCGAGATCGCTTTTCCGCGCGACTCCAGCGGCTGGTTGAAAGAAAGCCAGACGCAAAGACTATACTCGATGAAATGGGGGCATGGGTGGCTTCCGAATCATGAACTACGACGATAGAATTGTTTGTTTCCTTGATGTGCTCGGATTTAGAGAGCATATCCACAAGACGATCGGTGTTTCTGGGAATGATAATGTCGATCGAATTTCAGAAATTGTAGAGGCAATACAAGAGGCAGGGCAGATTCTTGAAATAGACCAACAAAAAATTTTCTCTCCGAAACGGATTACGCAGTTTTCTGACTCAATTGTAATTTCCTTTCCTGCAGATAAGGAAAGCGGCGTGTATCACGCTATAGAAGAGATCCTTTGGGTGCAGATGAGCTTCCTAAAGCGTGACATGCTTTGCCGCGGGGCTATCGCGCGGGGGAAACTTATGCACGGATCTGATGTTCTTTTTGGCCCTGCTATGGTCGATGCCTATATGCTGGAATCGAAGGCGGCAAACTATCCACGAGTAATTCTTGATCAAGCCATAATTGATGCCGGTGCTGCCGCCCACTCAATGCACCATGGTTCTGAAGATGAACGGGAAGGCATAATGCGGTTCTTATCTAAAGACGGAGACGGCATGTACTACATCGATTATATTTCAAAGGCACGCAGTGAATGCGATTCTCCGGAAGAACATCCGGCTTATCTTTTAAAATTGCGAAAGATTATTGTTCATGGAGTTCAAAACCAGGACCCATCAGTGCGGGTAAAATATCTTTGGCTTAAAGAAAAGTTCGCGTCATGTTTGGAATTAATCAAAAGAAATGTGAGTGCGGCACCCGGAGATGAACTCAATGCGACATATTTGGCAATTCCGGAGTTGTAGGGAAACGCCGCGAATTCTATAGCGGTTTATGCGCTTTGTGGCTCGGAACGCAGCAGCTCTTCAACCGCCGTCATCCGCTCGTCGCCGGTCTTGAGGTTCTTGGCCTTGACCGCGCCGGCCGCGGCTTCGTCGGGGCCGATGATGAGCGCGACGGCGGCGCCCTTGGCGTCGGCGTACTTGAACTGGGCCTTTAGTTTTCCCGTGCCGGGGTAAAGGTCCACGCTTTTGCCGGCTTGGCGCAGGCGCGCGGCCAGCGCCAAGGATTTTTCGCGCAGGGATTCGTCGAACACCAAAACGCAGAACTCCGGGCCGGAAATCTTTGCCGCGACGCCCGATTCCTCCAGAAGCAGCAGGAGCCGCTCGAAGCCGATGGAGCCGCCGCAGGCGGGCACCGCGGGCCCGCCGAATTTTTCCGAAAGCTTGTCGTAGCGCCCGCCGCCGCCCAGGGAGCCCGAGAGCTTGGCGTGGCGGAACTCGAAGACCGGGCCGGTGTAGTAGTCCAGGCCGCGCATCAAGGACGGGTTGACGCGCACGCGGCTCCAGCCCGCTTGGGCCAGCGTCTGCGAAATCCAGCGCAGTTGGGAATAGCGCGCCGCGTCGGCCTTTTCGTAATCGGCGTGATTCTCCGCCCCGCTCATGAGCGTCTTTTGCAGGGCGTCGACCGCGGTTTTTCCCGCGAGCTCGGTCAGCTCGGCCAGCACCGTCTCGCGCGGCGCCTTGTCGAGCTTGTCCAAGGCCACGCAGGCCGCGCCGCGCTTATCCTCGGGCACGCCGGCCTGCTCCAGCGCGGCGTAGACCAGGCCGCGGTCGTTGAGGTGCACGTCCACGTCTTCAAAGCCCAGGCGCTTAAAGGCCGTCAAAATCGCGGAGATGACTTCCACTTCGCACAAGGGGCTCTCCGAGCCGATGATGTCCGCGTCGCACTGGTAGAACTCCCGGTAGCGGCCCTTTTGCGCGCGCTCGGCGCGCCAAACCGGGCCGATGTGAAAGGCCTTAAAGGGGTGCGGCAGCAGGCTCTGGTGCTTGGCGTAGAAGCGCGAGAGCGGCAGGGTCAAATCGAAGCGCAGGCCGAGGTCGGCCAACTCGCCGCCGGCCGCGCGGGCCTCGTCCAACTTCTCGCCGCGCTTTAAAATCTTGAAGATGAGCTTCTCGTTCTCGCCGCCGCCCTTGCCGGTCAAGACCGCCAAGTCCTCCACCGCCGAGGTGGCGATGGCCTGAAATCCAAACGATCGGTAGACCTCCGAGATGGCGCGGATGGCGAACTCCCGGCGGGCGCAGGCCTCGGGCGGGTAATCGCGGAAGCCGGACGGCGGGTTGACCGGGATGCTCACGCGCTCATCCGAAGGTGAACGCGTAGGCGCGCGCGCCGGGCGACAGGAATTTGATGACGATGACGTGTTGGCCGTAGGGCGCATGGGACAAATTGTAGAGCCGCGGCCGCGAGATGACGCAGGTGGCGCGGCCGCGCGAGAGGCGCACGTCTTGGCCTTTGTTCACGGCGGTCTCGGGCTTGCCGTCCAGGAAAATTTCCGCCTCGACCGGGCCTTTTTCCGCGCCCAGCACCAAATTGGCGCGCGACGCGTCGAAGCTCAGGATAATTTCCGCGCCGGGCTTGTCCGCGCGCGCGAACTCGCGCGTCACGGTCCAGCGGCCGTCCAAGTAAAAGTGGTTGAGCGCGTAATCCGCGGCCGCGGGCGCCTTGAAATCCCGGCTCTTGCCGGGCTCGATGGTTTCCGAATTGCCCATGTATTCCTGCCGCGAGTAGCCCAAATACATCTCCGGCGAGTTGATGAGCGCGAAGTCCACCGCCTCGGGCAGCTGGGTTTCGGCGCCGCTGATTTTGGCGCCGCCTTCCTTTAATAGATCGCGGATGTGCCCCTCCGACTGCGCGTAGTCGCCCTCGCCGAAATGCACGTAGCGAATGACGCCCTTGCGGTCGATGAAGTAGTGCGCGGGCCAATAGTGGTTCTCATAGGCGTCCCAGGTCTTTAAATCGTTGTCCATCGCGACCGGGTAGGTGATGCCGTATTTCTGCAAGGCCATGCGCACGTTGTCGGCCTGCTTCTCGAAGGAAAACTCCGGGCTGTGCACGCCCACGATGACAAAACCGTAGGGCGCGTAGCGCTTGTACCAGGCCTCCAGGTGCGGCAAGGTGCGCAGGCAGTTGACGCAGGAGTAGGTCCAGAAATCGACCAGGACGACCTTGCCCTTCAAGCTCTCGGGCGTGAGCGGCTTTTTTGTGTTGAACCACTGCGAGATGCCGGCGAACGCGGGCATCGCATCGCCGGGGCCGGCCGCGCGGGCGCGGCGGGGCGCGGCGGCAAATCCCGCGGCCAAAACGCACAAGGCCAGGGCTAAAACCGGAATTTTTCGCTTGAGGCGGCGCGCGTTCGTCATGGACGATATTCTACATCATTCCTTTTCGAGGCGGTCCGACGCGTCAATGAAGGCGAGCAGGGCCCGTTCGAGCTCGTCGTAGCGCGGGTTGGTCTCGGGCCGGGTCACGCCTTCGTGCGCGATGGCGTCGGCTTTGGAATAGAGGATGAAGGTCCGGCGCGACTCGGGCGGCAAGGCGGCCATGAAGTCCGCCACCGCGCCCGAATCGACGGCCGTGTCCACGGACGTCGCGACCGCGAAAAACCCGAGGCCGCGCGCGGCCGCGTCGGCCAGGAGCGCGGGGCGGGCCGCGTCGTTGTCCCGGATGAGCCGGTGCAGCTGGCAGACGGCGTTCAAGGCCATCTTGGCGTAGCGGTGCGCGTCGCCGCGGGTGTCCATGGCCCAAGGCCGCACGGCTTCAAGGATCGGCGCCACGACGGGCAGGCAGGCCCAGGGCACCAGGCGCGAGACCAGCTTCAAGGCCGGGGTGAACAAGAACACGTCCGCGAAGTCGCAAGGCGCCGGGCCCGCGCAGCCGCGGCGCAAGGCGTCCAAGGCCAGCGCGCCGCCCGTGGAAAATCCGGCCAGGGAGACCTTTTGGCCCAGCGCCGCGGCGACGGCCAGGCCGAAGTCCGTCTCCTCGCGCCACTCTTTAAGCGTGACGCGGAAGAGATCCTGCGGGCGCGTGCCGTGGCCCGGCAGCAGGACGGCGGCGACGTTGTAGCCGCGGGCGTGGAACATCCGCGCCAGTTCGCGCATGGAATGGGGGGAGTCGGTCAGCCCGTGGACCATCAGGATGGAATGCCGCGTCCTGCCCGAGTGGAGAAGCAAAAAGGGCTTGTTGTCCGGGTCGGGCGCCGGGCTTCGCGCGATGCGCGCTTGGAACGCGTCGACCGCCTCGGCGTAAGTCACGTCCCATTATATCACTTGAAAAATTTTCTTTAATTGATCAGCGGAGGCTCCCATGAGCGAGAGAGGCGGCGGTCCCCAAAAAAAGAAAGAAGGCTACATCCACGGCTATTCCAAGGCCGAGCAAAAGCGCCTGGCCGCGCAAAGCCGTTTCTTGGAGCCCATGGTGTTCGCGGGCGTGGATTTTTCCGGCTGCCGGCGCGTCCTTGAAATCGGCTGCGGCGTGGGCGCGCAGACGCGAATCCTTTTGGAGCGCTTTCCGAGGATTTTCGTGCAAGGGGTGGACGTCTCGCCCGCGCAAATCGAGCAGGCCGAGAAAAACCTGGCCGGGCCCATCGCCCAAGGCCGCGCGCGGGTCCAAGCCGCCGACGCCGAGCGTTTGCCCTTCGCGGACAAGTCTTTCGACGGGGCTTTTTTCTGCTGGGTCTTGGAGCATCTCCAGCGGCCGGCCGCGGTGCTGCGCGAGGCGCGCCGGGTGCTCAAGCCCGGCGCCGTCCTTTACGGCATCGAGGTGCAAAACGAAAGCCTCTATCTTTATCCCGAATGCCCCGCGGTCATGGCGTATTGGAAGCAGTACAACGCCGCGCAAGAAGACGTGGGCGGCGACCCGTGCGTCGGGGCCAAGGCCGGGAATTTGCTGCGCCAGGCGGGCTTCACGGGCGTCGCGGTCTCGGCCTGGACCCGGCACTACGATCAGCGCGACCGCGCGGCCTTCAAGCGCATGATTGATTATTGGGAGCGCCTGCTCCTGAGCGTCGCGCCGCAGCTCTTGGCCGCGGGCCGCGTGGACGCCAAATTAATCCGCGCGGTCAAGCGCGAGCACCGCGCCTTGAAGGCCCACCGGGAAGGCGTGTTTTTCTACACGCCCTTGAAGTTCTCCGCCCTACGCTAAGGCGTTCCTGCCGCCGCGTCGCCCGGTGACGGCGTTGGAAATCCCGTTCCTCGGGGATGCTCGGGATTGACCCTCGCTCGGGCTCCGGCCCGGCCGAATGTTCTGCGCCCTTACGGCCGGCCGTCGAAGGAAGGCGAGAGCGCGAGCGAGTCGAGGCTTGGGCTCTTGTTGAGGCGGGCGGGGCGGCTAAAGCCCGCGACGCTCCGCGCGGCCTCGTCGCTTAGGAACTTCGCGAGGCCGTTGGTGAGCTGGGCGAAGTGCGCGGCGTTGTTGGTGGGGGAATCCGGGCGGGTCACGTCGGCGTGGGCGATGCCGTCCGCTTCGGGGTAGAGGATAAATTGGGCGCGGGCTCCGGATAAATCCCGCATGAACTGGATGACCGCGTTGGGGTTGACCGTCGTGTCCGAGTCGGACTCGACCGCGAAGACGCCCAGGCCGCGGCTCTCGATGTCCGAGATGATTTCCGGCGAGACGCGGACCGTGGATTTGTAGCGGGCCAGGGAGGCGATGAGCGCGGGCGTGACGTCGGGCAGGCCGATGCCGACGGGCAGGCGCGGCAGGCGCCCGGTCGCGGAGTTTTCCTCGATTTGCTCCTGGAGCTGGCAGACGCCGTTTAGGGCCAGCTTGGCGTAGCGGCCGTTATAGTAGTTCTGGTAGGGCCCGCCGCCCGCGGCCGCGGCCTTGGCCCACGGCGCGACCGAGGCCCAGGGGCGGACGGCCTCGAAGGCCGCCAAATCGAGCGGCGAAAGGCCGCAGATGACCGGCGCCTTGCGGTCGTGAATCTGGATGGCGGGGGAAAACAGGAAGAGGTCCTGCAAGTCGAGCGGATGCGCGCTCGCGTAGTTGCGGCGCACGAGATTGAGCGTGAGCGCGCCGCCGGTCGAGAATCCCGCGATGGACACGCGCCGGCCGACGGCCTCGGCGACTTGCAGGCCCTGCGCGGCAGCCTGCTGCCACTCCTTGAGCTTGACGTGGAGCAGGTCCGAGGCCTTGCGGCCGTGGCCGGGCAGCAGGACGGCGACCACGTTGTAGCCGTAGGAATAAAAGAGGTCCGCGAGCGCCTTCATCGAATAAGGCGAGTCGCCCAGGCCGTGGATCATGAGGATGGAGCGCGCGGCTCTTTGCCCGGGCCGGTGGATCATCAAAAAGGGCAGGTTCTCGCCGTAGCAAAGATGCGTGGGGCTCTTGGACGCGCAGGCGGCGGGCGAGGGCGCAAGCGCGGCGATTTGGGCCTCGTAGGCCGCGACGGTCCTGGCGTCGGCGGCCTGGCCCGCGTAGGCGGCCGTGCCCGCGCAGGCGATGAGCACGGCCAAGCAGGCCGCGCCGCGCAAAACGGCGTCGATGGGCTTCATTCCGTGGTGGACATATTATAAGGAAAGGCCGCCCGCGGCACGAGAGGCTTTTGGTCTCTTCCGGGCTGGGAGAAAAGGCCCATGGCGGCCGGTCCTCTTGACGAAATGTTGCGTATACCACACACTAAGGGTATGAAAATCCATTTCCCGGTTTTTTTAGCCGTGATTCTGACGTTCTGGGGCGCCGCGTCCGCGCGGGCCCAGTTCGGCGACGACTTCGGTGAATCCGGCTCGAGCTATCCCTATCATGTGCCGCTGGGGCTGGACGCCCCGCCCGTGCCGGCCGACAACGCCTTGAGCGACGCCAAGGTGGCCCTGGGCAAGGACCTCTATTTCGACAAGCGGCTCTCCAAAAACGGGACGGTCAGCTGCGAGACCTGCCACAATCCCATGATGGGCTGGACCGATCACAAGCCCGTGTCGACCGGCATCCACGGCCAGCACGGCACCAGAAACGCGCCCACGGTGTTGAACTCGGCCTACAACCCGGCGCAGTTCTGGGACGGCCGCGCGCCGAGCCTGGAAAAACAGATCGAGGGTCCCGTGGCCAACCCCGTGGAGATGGGCTTTAGCCTTGAGGGCGCGGCCAAGCGCATCGGCGCCATCAAGGGCTATGCGCCGCTCTTTGCGGCCGCGTTCGGGAGCCCCAAGGTCACTTTCGACCGCATCGAGCAGGCCATCGCCGGCTTCGAGCGCACCATTTTGAGCGGGGACTCTCCTTATGATCGCTACGTGGCGGGCGACGCCAACGCCTTGAGCCCCGAGGCGGCCAAGGGCATGGCTCTTTTCTTCGGCAAGGCCAACTGCGACGCCTGCCACAGCGGCAAGAACTTCTCTGACGGGGACTACCACAATATCGGCGTGGGCATGGCGTCCAAGCATCCCGACTGGGGCCGCTATCTGGTCACCAAGCAGGACGCCGACCGCGGCAAGTTCAAGACCCCGACCCTGCGCGATCTGCCCGAGACCTTTCCTTATATGCACGACGGCTCGGTCAAGACTTTGGCCGAGGTCATCAAGTTCTACAACCAGGGCGGCGAGAAAAACAAGTGGCTCGACCCGCAAATGCACCCGCTGAACTTGGATTCGGCGGAGCAGACGGAGTTGGTGGCTTTCCTGGACGCTTTAAACGGCGACCAGGACCAGATGTCCGCGCCGAAAAACCTGCCGCAGTAAGGACGCCGGCCGCCGGTTCTAGCGCGGAAGTCCCATTCGGGCGGCGAGGGAGCGCGCCGCGCGAGACGCGTCGGCATAGAGCGTCGCGCCGTAAATGCTTGAGTACATCAAGACGCGCTGCACCCGGGCGCTAAGCGAGAGCTTCGTGGACGGCGGCGGCGCGGGCGCGTCTTCGGGCGCGGGCGAGAGATATTGCTCCAGCCGGGCCGAGGGCGCGATGACGCGGTAGGCGATGCGGTAGTAGCGCCGCAGGTAGGCCGCGCTGGGGTCGTCCGCGATGCGCGCGTCGTCCTTGAAGGCCACGGGATGCCGGGCGTCGTTCCAGCGCCGCTCCAGGCGCGCGGCGAAATTCTTAACCCG
>DATLSD010000037.1:0-3471 GCA_035534315.1 Elusimicrobiota bacterium | reverse complement strand
TCGTCCTTCAAGCGCTCGTCGAAGCCGCCGCGGCGGTGCACGCCGGTCAAGCCGTCGATGCGCGAGAGGCTCTCGATGTCCTGGAAAATCCGGATGCGCCGGAAGGCGAAGGCGATTTCCTGGGCGAAGGACAGGGCCTTGCCCATGAGCTCGGCGGGAGAAACGGACGCGGGGCAGCGCGCGTAGAAGCTGCCCAGGATTTCCCCGTCCGAGATGGGCACCACCGCCGCTTTCTCCGGGTTCTCGATGACGTGGGCCTGGGCGGGCGAAAGGCCGTGCTCCTGAAGGTATCTCTCCAGGGTGGTCCAGGTCGATCCGGGCGAGGCCGAGAGCCCGCGGATGAGCAGCGGCCGAAACGCGCCTCCGGGCGCGGCCAGATAAAAGGCGTAGTCCGAGATGCCCAGGTATTCCTCCACGGCCGATTCCAAGCGCGGCCGCACGTCCTCCCAGCCCAGCGCCTCGGTCAGCCCCTTGATGAGCCCGTAGAGGGCCAGGGCCTGTTTTTGCTCGCGGCCCGCGGCCATGCCCCGGCTCTTGGCCTGGGCCAAATCGATTTGCGCCTTTTCGGCCGCGGCGCGGATTTTTTCCAGGGCGTCCTGCCGCGCGCGGTGGTGTCGCCGTGCGCGAGAGGCGGCGAACCATGCGTAGCCCGAGGCCGCCAGAACCCAGGCGGCAAGAGCCCAGGTTTGAGGAGCGGCCGGAGCTTTCGCCAGAAGCCAGAACGCGACGCCGGCGGCGGCGGCCGTTCCCGCGGCCGCTCCCCAGGGGCGGCGGGGGTAGCCCGCCCAGAGCGCCGCGGCGGGCACAACCGCGGCGGCCGCGAAAATCCAAACTTCGTTCACGATACCACCCGGTCGCGCCCGCCTTCCTTGGCGCGGTAGAGGCGCTCGTCCGCCGCGCGCACGAGCTGCGAGGCCGTGGTCGCGTCCGCGGGAAATCCGGCCACCCCGAGGCTGATGGTGACGGAGGTCTTGGTCCCGCCGAACATGAAGGACTCCGCGGCCACGCGCCCCCTGATTTTTTCCGCGACGGCGCGCGCTTCCGAAACGGAGACCGACGGCAGGATAAGCGCGAACTCCTCGCCGCCGTAGCGTGCGGGAAAATCCACCGGCCTTGAGCAATCCGCGAAGACCGAGGCCACGCTGCGCAGCAGGGAATCGCCGGATTGGTGGCCGTAGCGGTCGTTGTAGGTCTTGAAGCGGTCGATGTCGCCCATGACGAGGGCCACCGCCGTTTGGCTGCGGCCCGCGCGCAGGATTTCCTCGGAGAGGCGCTCCTGGAAGGCCCTGTGGCTGTAGAGCCGGGTGAGCGCGTCGCGCACGGCCTGGGCCTGGATTTGATCGTGAAAGCGGATGTTCTCGAGGCTCAAGGCCGCGACGGTGGCCAGCACGTCGACGGTCTTCAAGTCCTCCGGGCTAAACGCTCCGGGCGCGTCGGCTTCCAGCTTCACGAATCCGATGGCCTGGCGCATGACCGAGAGCGGCACGGCCATGCCGGAGCCGAAGGCGGGCGCGTCGCCTCGGGCAAAGAGCGCCGTCTCGCGGGGATTTTTGACGAGCACCGGCCCGCCCTTGGCCGCGGCCGCGGACAGGAGCGCGTCGCCCTGCGCCGAGTCCTGGACGCTGACCCGGCAGCCGGGAAAGCGCGAGGAGAGGATGGAAATCAGGCGCGCGCGCACCTCCGCGGCGTCCAGGGCGCTGCCGATGCTCTTGGCGCTTTCGGTCATCTCGCGGCGCACGCGGATTTGCGCCGCGGCGTCCTTGTGATAGGCGAGGTAGTAGGATTTTTCCCTCTCGCAGTCCAGAGCCTTGGCCTCCAGCTCCTTGGTTTCGTGGGCGGCGGCGCGCTGGGCCGCGAAATCCGCGCCGCGCAGGGCCGAGAAGCCCCAATTGAGCGCCCAGAGGCCCGCGATTTCCGCGGTCAAGGGAAGAATCTGATCCGCGGGCAGGCGCGAGGCCAGAAAAAATCCAGCGAAGGTGGCCAGCACGATGAAGATAAGCGGCGTTTCCGACTCGCCGCGCAGATCGGACCACAGGAAAACGGCGCCGTAGAGCGGATAAAAGAACAGGCCCGCGGCCGGCCGCAGGATGAGGAGCAGCGAGACCGCGACGAAGAGCGAGTCCGAGCCCAAGAGAGTGAGCGTGCGCGCGTAGTTCATGGCGCTAGGCCCCGATGTCCTCGGTCTTGACCGCCAGGGCCGTCACGCCGGGCCAAGGCGCGCCGTCTTCGCCCTTTAACTGATCGCCGAGCCACGTGACGGGCTGGGGCTTGTGGGCGATTTCGAGAAAGTTGCGGCAGCCGTGGGCGTAGGCCGCGCGCACGGCGTCCAAGTGGCGCTCGGGCGAATCCGCCTGCTCGGCCAAAAGGCTCTTGATGCGCGCGGGATCGGTTTCCATTTTCCCCGAGGTTCCCATGAAGACCGGAACGCGCGGGGCCCGGAGTTCGATGCCGCGCAAAACTTTTTCCAGCTCCGCGCGGCAGGAGGCGAAGGCGGGGGTGTGGTAGGGTCCCTCGACCTTGAGCAGCGAAATCTTGACCGGCCAGTCCTCGTCGCGGGCTTTTTGCTTGAAGGACTCCAGGTCCGCCATGGTCCCGCCCAAAACGCCGCGCCCGAGGGTGTTGTGCAGGGCGACCCTCACGCCGGGAAAGGCCGCGAGCTCGTCCGCCGCGTCCTGGAAATTGTCGGCCGAGACCGCGGCCAAGCCCATGGGCGCCTTAAATCCCTTGCAGGCGCGGGAAAAAGACTCGGCGCGCGCGCGGATGAATTTTCCCGAATCCTCGACGCTCAAGGCCTCGGCCGCGACCAGGGCCGCGGCCACGCCCATGGAATGGCCCAGGGCGCCGTCAAGCGCGAGGCCCGGATGCGCGGCCCTGTAGGCGAAAAAATTGGCCAGGTGGTGCGCGTGGATGGCGCGCTGGGCGTTGAAGGTGAGCGCCAAGTCCGCCTCCGGCATCTCGGTGAGCAGGAAGTCGAGGTCGTCGCCCAGCGAGGGCTTCAGGCGCCCGATGATTTCCCGGGCGGCCGGAATTTTAAGGAGCGCGCGCCCCATGCCGGACTCCTGCACGGACTGCCCGGCGAACATCACGCAATATTTTTCAGGCAATGCGGTATCCCGGTCCAAATTGGTGGAGGTGGCGGGAATCGCACCCGCGTCCAAACGCCGCCGGCTCGGGCTACTACAGGCTTAGCCCGCCTTTAGTTTCATCCGGAGAAAACGGCGGACGGCTGCCCCCGGACTATCCCCGTTCGTGCTTTGGATTCCCGCCGACGGTGACCGCGGGAGAATCCGCATCCTGCTTCTTGACATCGGCGCTCCCTAGCAGGAGTCAGGGACCGACGTGTGCCGACCGCTGTTTAGGCGACGGCCCAGGCCAACGGAGTGTTGGCTTTTGTTTTTTGGCCTGATTTTATCCTGGCTCAGACCTTCCAGGGCCTGCAACCACGAACTCAACGACGCCTGTCGAACCTAA
>DATLSD010000036.1:0-2323 GCA_035534315.1 Elusimicrobiota bacterium | reverse complement strand
CGCCCGTCTCCGGGCTCACGTCCGAAGCCAGGAGACGGATGACCGAGGTGCTGAAAATCGCGTGGCAAAGCTCGACGCCGCAGGAGTTGTTTTCGCTCAGCCGGTCATGCCCGCGGACCGAACAGGAGCGGATAGGCCCGTCCAAGGGAAAGTCCTGCCTCTTGTCCGGGTGCTCGGACGAGGTGAAGGACAATTCCAAAATGCCGCCCGCGGCGTTCAAACCCAGCGAGAATTCCATGTAGGAGGAAGGGTTGTCGTCGTTGTCCACGCGAACCAGGTCCTGCCGCGCGGCGCTCTGGGCGCCCAAGGACGGCGCCTCTTCTTGAACCGCATAAACGGGAGTAAACAGCAGTCCGGGCGGGAATGCCGCCGGCGCCACGGCGCCGGGTCGCAGAGCCTGGGCTTGGAGTGAGCTCAATTGGGCGAAGAACGCCGCGTTCGTCTGGGCGCCCGCCGGCAGCGCGGCCGCCGCGGCAAGAAGGGCGGCCAAACCCCAGAGCGCCAGCCTTCGGCTCGAACTCATCAGCACATCATACCACAGGAAAGCACGGAATGAACGCGCGCGCTAAGCGCTGACGGGCTTGCGGGACTTGGCCACGGCCGCGCCGATTTTGCTCAAGTTTTCCACCACGGTCATGCCGGCGTCGCGCAGGGCCGCGGCCTTGGCCGCGTAGGTGCCCGAGCCCCCCTCGATGATGGCGCCCGCGTGGCCCATGCGGCGGCCCGGGGGCGCGCTCTGGCCCGCGATGAAGGCGAAGACGGGCTTGGTCATGCGCTCCTTGAAGAAGCGCGCCGCGTCCTCCTCGCCCCGCCCGCCGATTTCACCAATCATGATGACGGCCTCGGTCCGCGGGTCTTTCTCGAAAAGCTCCAGGATCTCGGCGTGCGTGGTGCCGATGATGGGGTCGCCGCCGATGCCCACGACCGTGGACTGGCCCAGACCCTCTTGGGTCAGCTGCCAGACGGCTTCGTAGGTCAAGGTGCCCGAGCGGGAAACGACGCCGATGGAGCCCTTCTTGTGGATGTAGGCGGGCATGATGCCGGCCTTGCACTCCTCGGGCGTGATGACGCCGGGACAGTTGGGGCCGATAAGGCGGATGGTCCGGCGTCCGCGCAAAGAGACGATGGTCTTTTTGACCCGGGCCATATCCAGGACCGGGATGCCCTCGGTGATGCAGATAATCGTGTCGATGCCGGCGTCGATGGCTTCCAGGACCGCGTCGGCGGCGCCGGGGGCCGGCACGAAAATCAGGGAGGCGTCCGCGCCGGTCTTGGCCCGGGCGTCGGCCACGGTGTTGAACATGGGCACGCCCAGGTGTTGGGTGCCGCCGCGCCCCGGGGTCACGCCCGCGACGATTTTGCTGCCGTAGTCCAGGCACTGCTGGGCGTGGAAGCTGCCGGCCGAGCCGGTCAAGCCCTGCACGACCAACCGCGAATCTTTATTGAGGATGATGCTCATGCCGCCTCCTTCGCGCCGCGCGCGGCGGTCACGGCTTTTTGCGCCGCGCCCCACAAATCGTCTGCCTGGATAAGTTTTAAGCCCGAGCGGGCCAAAAGCTCCTTGCCCTTCTCCACGTTGGTGCCCTGCAGGCGCACGACCAGGGGCACGCGCATCTTGACCTTCTTCAAGGCCGCTAGGATGCCGCCGGCGATGACGTCGCACTTGACGATGCCGCCGAAGATGTTGACCAGCACGGCTTCCACCTTGGGGTCCTTCAAAATGATGGTAAACGCCTTGGTCACCCGCTCCTCGTTGGCCGAGCCGCCCACGTCCAAGAAGTTGGCGGGCGTGCCGCCGGCGAGGCCGATCGTGTCCATGGTGGCCATGGCCAAGCCCGCGCCGTTGACCATGCAGCCGATGTTGCCGTCCAATCCCACGTAGGAGATGCCCGCCTTCTTGGCGGCTTTCTCCAGGGCCGAGGACTCATGGTCGGGCAGTTTTTCCAGATCGGGATGGCGGAACAAGGCGTTGTCGTCCGCCACGATCTTGGCGTCCAAGGCCGCCAAGCCCTTGGAGGTGAGCGCCAGCGGGTTGATTTCCAATAGGCTCAAGTCGTAGTCGATGAAAATCCGGCACAGGGCCCGGGCCATGCGCGCGAACTCCCCCACCTTGTCCGTCGGGATGCCCATGGCGAAGGCCAGGCGCCGGGCGGCGTAGGCGGGAAGCCCCGAGTCCACGTCGATGGGCACGCGCAGGATGGCTTCGGGCTTCTCCTCCGCCAGGGACTCGATTTCCATGCCGCCCTGGCCCGAGGCCACGACCACCGGCGACGCGCTCTGGCGGTCCAGCACCACGGAAAAATAATATTCCTTCTCGATTTTG
>DATLSD010000035.1:0-22616 GCA_035534315.1 Elusimicrobiota bacterium | reverse complement strand
GATTTTGAACCTGAACCTCACGGACATGGAGTCGGGCTACAAGGTTTTCCGCAAGGAAGTCCTGCGCTCCATGACATTAAAGGAGAACCGCTTCGGGTTCGAGCCGGAATTCACGGCCAAGGCGACGCGCGGAGGCTGGCGCATCTACGAAGTGGGCATCTCGTATTTCGGGCGGACTTACGCGGAAGGAAAAAAAATTAAATGGCAGGACGGCGCTGGGGCCGTCTACTGCCTGCTCAAGTACGGCCTTTTCTCAAGAACGTAAAACCCGGTGTCGAAGTAGGCCGGATCCCGTTCGCTCCCCGCCCAGGGCGCCGACTCGGGAAGAAACTGCGCCGCGACGACGTAGCCGCGCAGGCCCCAGGCCTCGATTTGCTCCAGTCCATCCGCGTCGACCACCGCGAAGGCGGGCGCGCGGCGCGACGCCCAGTCTTCCCGGCGCGGCAAAACCACCAGCCGGTAGCGGTTGAAGCGCAACGGCGGCGTGTGCGCCGGCTCCGGATAGCGCAAGAGCCCCAGCGCGGACTTCTCCGGGACGTGCGCTTGAATCCAGTCGGCCGCCTCAATCCGGGTCGCGCGCCGAGTCCCCCCCCGCACGATGTTCGCCAATTGCGCGCCGCCCCGCGCGCCCGTATCGAGAAGCGCCAGGCACAAGCATGCCGCGGCAACCCAGCGCGGCAGGGCGAGAATAAAATCCACGGCCAAAAGCACGCCGACCGCGGCCATAGGGTAGTAGAGCCGGAACTCGTTCCAATTTCCCAGCTTAATCCAGATGACGGCGGCGCTGAAAATCGCGGCCAAAGAAAGAAACCGGCGCGGCCCCCGGCGCAGCGCTCCGACCGCAAGCCCCAGAGCCGCCAGCGCGGCGAGGACAATTCCCAGGCTCTGCGCGGCGCCGCCCCAAAAGTTTAAGACCTCCCGCCCCAGTCCAAGGCCTTGCGCGGCGGCGGCGCCCCGAGGATAAATTTCCATCTCCCACCAAAAATCACGGAAGGAAAAAACAAGATAGGGATTAAAAGCCGCGCAGACCGCTGCCGCCATGCCCGCCGCGCCCGCGGCTCTGCGCCATTCGTTTTTCTTGCTCTTGCCCTCGAATCGCCGCGTCAGCCACGCCGCAAACGGCCAAAACCCGCAGACGCCCAGCGTCAGGCACGCACCGGCGGCCAGGCCGGCGCAGACGCCGCCCCATGTGTAATCCGCTAATTTCCCCCGCGCGCAGGCCCGCACTAAAAAGAAGGCGCACGCCAGCGCCCAAAAGGCCCCGACGGCATGGGGCTTGACGAGGTGGGTATTTCCCACGGACAGCGGCGTCAAGGCAAAAAGCGCCGCGGCCCAGAACCCGGTCCAGGCTCCGGAAATTTCCCGACCGATGAAGAAAAGCGCCGCCATCAGCCCGAGGGCGAAGACAAGGACATAGAGGCGGCCGATCAGATAGAGGCGGCCCATGTCCGCGGGATGCTGCAGGTAATGGGCGACGTCGCCCGTTAACACGGCCGCGTGCGCCGCCGCGGCCGCGGCCAACGCGGCTCCCAGCGGGTAAACAAACGCGCCGCCGTACTGGATGTAGAGCGGTTCGAACTTCAGCTTCCAAGGCCGCATCTGCGCGAGAATGATGAACGCCTTTTTCTCGTCCGGATCAAGCGATTGCAGAAGGAACGACCGGCAGGAATCGATGAGAAGATTAGGAATCGTCTTCCAACCGGGCTTAAAAACGACCCGGCTGACCGCGTAAGTGACGGGCTCCTCGGAGCTTAGATCGGCGTGGGAAACCTTGATCTTCTTGTACAAGCTCCGCCACTTCTCGGCCATGCCTTCGGCCTGCGCGGCCGTCAAGGGCGCGCCGCCGGGCAGGACGTTGAGCCGCTCCGGGCCGGGGATTCCAGCCCCAAGCCCGCAAAGCCCCATGACCGCGCCGGTCAAGAGCAGCAGCGCCAAAAGCGCGGCGGCTTTGCGATCCGCTGATAGGCGCTTCCAACCGGAAGCGAACATTAAAATGCCCTCGGCCGCGCGCCTCGGCCGCGCGACGCTCCGAGGCGGATGCGGTAAACCCGCAAAACCGGCCCGGCGATTTGCCCGGGCGCCGGATCGAAGCGAGCCACCAAAATCCCTTGCTTTTGAAGCTGGCGGAAATAGGCCGCGAGCCCCGGAGAGCGCTCCGGCGTGGCGCCCATGCTGGAGGTCACGACGTAGTCGACTCCGGCCTTGCGCACGGCCGCCAGGCCGCCGCGGGCGTCCACGATGGGCGCGTCAGCCTGGCTCAAGGCCACCTGCAGGGGATAAGTGCCCAGGCTCTCGGCCGAGCGCTTGATGCGGTAAATCCAGTAGCCGCCGCCCGGCTGATAATCCGCCATCGCGCGGTAAAGACGCCAACGCGGCGAACCCTCCGCCTTGGTGCGCTCGGCAAGTTCTTCGGCTTCGTCTTTCGCCATGATGAGCCGCGGAGAATCGTTCGCCTCGTCCAAAAGAAGCGCGGAGCCCTGGGGAATGTTACGCTCAATCCACGCCTGGGCCAGCTGGCGGGTGTCCGGAAGCCGCATGGTCTTGTCCATGGCGACGCAGCGGGCCGCGCCGGGGAAAAGCGCCGCGGCGAAGACGGCGGCGGCCAGCCATGGCCGGGAGGCGGCCGCGAGCGCCTCGAACGCGTCCGAGGCCAGGAAGGCGAGCGCGGGGAAAATTCCCAGCAGATAGCGCTGCCACGCTCCATCGGGATTGTTAATAAGGAAGGGAATATAGGCCAGCACGGGCAGAGTCAGGAGCCCGGCCAATTTCCAATCCTTGCGCAGAACGATCGCCAAGCCGGCCAAAAGGGCGGCGCCGGGCACCAAGCCCGGGCCGGCGAAATGCCAGATGTTGCCGAGCACGGCCTTAAAAATGCCAAGCCGGCTCCAGGTGCCCCGAAGCGCCAAGGCTCGGGGCGCGTACATGCTGGTCCACTTCCTGAAATTCTTGTAATCAAGAAGCGCGTAGGGCGAGCCCGCCAGGAAAGCGGCCGGCACGCACGCGAGACCCTCCGCCAAGCTCCGAAGCGGCCGCCGGCGCCTGGAGAAAAAATGCGCCAGAGGCAGGGCCAGGGCCGCGGGCAGGACCGTGTACTGGCTGGAAAAAGCCAGCCCGAAGAAAGCGCCGCAAAGCCAGTGCTCCCGCCTTCCGCCGCCCCGGTAGATTCTCAAGGCGAAGAGCCAAGCGAGCGCCGCGAAGAAAAACATCAGGCAATCGGGCTTGCAGGAGTGCGAGAGCTCGACGATGACCGGGGAAAAGAGCAGGAGAATCGCCCCCCACGGCCGGCGCGAGGATTCCCGCTCCATTTTTAAGACGGCCAACGCGCCCAAAAGACCGGCGGCGGCCGACAAAACCCTGCCGATAAGATAAAAACCCGTGGGATGCCAGGCATAGAGCCCGGCGAAAGCCTCCACGCCATGGCGCAGGCCGAACCCCGACCAAATCAGAAAATAAATCCCGTAGCTGAAGAAAAGCAGGTAGGGCCATAGGGTGGGGTACTTAAAAGCGTAGGGCCGCAGGCTGCCGCCCCCGAACGACAAGGCCAGGTTGACCAGGTGCGGTTCGTCCCCGTTGAAGGTGTCCGGCAGGCCCCACATGATGCCGGCCGCGCGCAGGACGAGGGCGGCGGCAAAAAAGGCTAAAAAAGCCCACGCCCAAAGCGGAATCCGTCTGATTTTCATCCAAATTTACCCCAGGAATTCTAGCCTATTCATCGGAATGCGGCAAATGCCCCCCGCGCTTGATTCTTTCGACGTCTAAAAGCTAGATTGTTTGACGATGGCCGATCACTCGAAGAGCGACAAAGGCCGCAAGTTCCTCAAGCTCAAGCCGACCGCCGAATTCGTCGCCCACAAGGCAGTCATTTTCTGGCTTCCCGTCCTTTATTTCCTGATTTCTTCGCTTTTTTACCTGCGCACCTATGACTCCGCACAGGTCAAAATCACCATCATGCAGATGGGCGGCGTCGCCTTGATGGCCCTCTGGCTCATCCGCCTCACGGAGACGGGCTTTTCCGCGTTCAGCAAAGAGGACCTCGTGTGCCTCTCGCCGTTTTTGGCCTATCTGCTTATCGGAATTTTTTCCTATCTCCACGCCCCTTACCACATGGCGAGCACGGACTTCTTCATCCGCCGCGTTTTCTTCATGCTTGCCGCCCTCATCGTCATCTACGAATTCGACTACGAAAGCACCGAATGGCTCACCCGCGTTCTCATCTGGACGGCCTGGGTCGCCATCGGCTACGGATTCTGGCAGTTCATCGACGTGAACTTTTTCCCGCCCGGAATAGGCAAAGGCATCGACCCCTTCGTTTGGAGGGGAGCTTTCGGCACGCGCATCTTCTCCACCTACGGGAATCCCAATTTCTTCGCCGATTTCCTGGTCATCATCTTCCCCATCCTGTTCACGCAATACCTGAAAACCAAGAAGAAAAGCCTGCTGCCGCTCATGGCGATGCTGCTCGTGGATTTGATCGCGACCAACACCAAGGGCGCCTGGCTCGGATTCGCCGGAGTGGTTTTTTTCTTCGGGCTCATCGCCTTCACCTACTTCAAGGAACGGATCGCCCGCTATAAAAAACCGATTCTTGGAATCGTCGTGTTCGGCGTCTTGGGTCTGGTCGGCTACACTATCAAGGACTTGGACGCCCGCATCGTTTCGGCGAATTTCCGCCTCTTTACCTGGGAGGGAACCTGGGAGATGATCATGACCCAGCCCTGGATCGGCACCGGCATCGGCAGTTTTCCGCCCGTCTACCCCGCCTTCAGGCGCGCGCCCATCTTCCATATCGAAGGCAAGCACAACACCGAGACGGATCACTCCGAGGACGAGTATCTCGAGCAGCTCTTCGACAACGGCATTATAGGCTTCGGGGTCTTCATCTGGCTCATCGTCAGCTCGCTGTTCATCGGCTTCAAGGCCTTGGGCGAGTTGACCACGACCCTGACGCTTAAGGACGGGCGGCCGCCGCCGCGCACCTACGACTTAATGGGCTACATGGTCGCGTTCCTGGGCATGCTGGGGCATAATTTCTTCGACGTAAGCATGCGCTTTGTCTCATCGGGAGTCTACCTGGGTCTTCTCTCCGGCATGATCGTCAACCTGGCGCGCGGCCACGGGCTCTATGAAATTCACGGCCTGCGCGAATCGCAAAACCCGCCGGCGAAATCTTCAGGCGAAGAGCGGGCCCCGACGCTCTGGGAAACCCTCTCCGAATTTCTCATCTGGCCCGCGCGCATCGCCGCTTTCGGGGGAATCGTCTACGTTTCGTTTCTAATTCTTACCCAATTCAACGTTCTGCAGGGGCCGGCCTCCGCCCTCAACATGGCCGGGGAGACCCTGCAATGGTTCCTCTCCTGGGGAGTCCTGCTGGCCTGCCTCGCTTACCTGGGCTGGAAGTTTTTCCGCCTCATCCTTCTGGCGCAGAACCCCCTTGCGCCGACCATCATGGTCCTCTCTCTTTTCCCGCTCTACTTATTCTGGGGGCTTTTCAAGGCCAACATCCACCACAACATGGCCATTTTCCTGTCCAAGGAGCAGCGCTGGGACGCGGCCATCCACGAATACTATGAGGCGCACCGGCTCGATCCGAACTTCGTCATGTCCATGTACTTCCTGGGCAACGTCTTCAACGACCGCTTCGACATGAACAAGGTCTACAACCCCAACTGGGGCGACACCAACAACGTCCCCCGGGACGACTTTGAACGGGCCCTGGCGGCCTACGACGAGGTCCGGAAAGAGGCGCCCAACTACGTGCAGATGCACTACCAGGTCGGCAATCTTTACTTCAAGCGGGCTCAGTGGGCCGCCACTCACGGCCATCCCGAAGAGGTCCAGAAGTATTTTGACTTGGCCATGACCCGCTACAGGCTCTACGCCGATCTCGATCCGGTGTTCGGCCCGAATTTTCTCCGCATGGGCCAAATTGACATGATGGAGAAGCGCTACCAGGATGCCGCCAACGTCTACAAGGACTTTCTCTTGGCGCCTAAAGGCCAGGTGGCTCCCTCTCTCATCGAAAACCGCTGGCTGCGCGACACCATCCTCCATTACCAGGACTATTTCAACGTGCCGGGAATTCCCTACCCTGTCCACCGCCACGAGAACGTCGCCGAAGATCCTTCGTGCATCCCGGCTTTGACCGGCCTGGGCGACGCCGATCTCATGCTCAACAAGCTTTCCGAGGCCGAATACGCCTACCTTAAGGCCATTGCGATCGACCCGAACAAGCAGGACCCTGCCCTCGCCCAGGCCAAGCGCAATCTCTCGGTTCTCTACAGCAAGGCCAAAGCGGAAGGCCGTCTGCGCAAAGTCCCGCCTCCCTCGCCGCAATCGATCACGCCCGACTCCCTGCCCTACACCGGCTATGAAATCATACCGGCCGCGCATTGACGCGGGGCTCGCCGCTTTTTTCCTTTTTGTTTTGATCCCTCAGGGACGCGCCGCGTCTTTCCCGATGTCCGATCAAGACGTCTTTAGCGCCATGAAAACGGAAATGTCCCGTTCCCTCTCGCGGCTCCGCGAGGGCGCCTTTGCCCCCCCCTATTTCATCGCCTACAGGCTTGTTTCTGATCTAAGTTTCGAGGCCTCAAGCTCCTTCGGGGCCTTGAGCGAAAAGGAAGAGAAGCAGTCGAACACGCTCTACGTCGAAGCGCGCTACGGCGACCGCTCCCTCGACAACACGGATCTCAACTACGAGGGCGTGAGCGGCCCGGCCCAGGACAGCCCGCTGATTTTGCGCGAGGACCTGTGGCGGATGACGGACGAGGCCTACAAGGACGCCATCGCGGGCTACCTCGCCAAAAAAGCCGCTCGCTTGACGCGCTACGACGCCGATCATCTAAGCGACCTCTCCGTGGAAACGGCCACAGCCGCCTTCGTGCCGCAGGCGCCGCCGCGGTTCGACGAGGCCAAGGCCGCCGCGCTGGCCACGACGCTCAGCGCCGTTTTCAAGCGCTATCCCGACGTCTACCGTTGCGACGCGTCGGTTATCCTCGACTGGGCGCGGCGTCGCCTCCTGACCAGCGAGGGCACCGAAATCGCGAGCCCTTACCAAAGCGATCCCGACATTCTCGAACTCGACGCCATGACACGGGCGCCGGACGGAATGGAGCTGGAGCAGGACAAGTCCTGGGTCGCGCCTGATTTGGCCGGCTTCCCCCCGGAAGCGGAGCTCGAAGCCGCGGCCCAAAGCATGGCCCGCGACCTCGAGCTGGAACGCGAGGCCCCCGTGCAGCCGCCCATGACGGCGCCCGCCATCCTGGATCCGGAATTTACCGGCGTGCTTTTTCACGAGGCCATCGGCCACAAGCTCGAGGGCGAACGGCAGAGAGACCCGCAGCAAAACCAACTCTTCAAGGACATGGTCGGGCGGCGCATCATCCCTTCTTTCTTGAGCGTCATCGACGATCCGACCCTTTTCAGGTTTCAGGGCCGCATCACACACGGCTTTTACCGCTACGACGCCGAAGGCGTGCCGGCCCGGCGCGTCGTTTTGGTGGACCAAGGGGTGCTGCGCCATTTCCTGATGTCCCGCTGGCCCATCAAGGGATTTGCCCATTCCAACGGCCACGGCCGATCGAGCGCCGGCCTGCGCCCTCTCGGGCGCATGGCCAATCTCATCATCCAGGCCCAGGATCCGGTTTCTCTTCCGCAACTCAAGAAACGCCTGCTCGAACTCATCCGTCAAAGCGGCAAGCCCTACGGATTTCTGCTGGTAGGAGCCTTCGGCGGCGACAACATCAACGCCATCAACGCCGCGCAGACCCTGGAAATCCGTCCCAAGCTGATCTACCGCGTCGACGCGAAGACCGGGGCGCAGACTTTGGTCCGAGGCGTCGCCATGGTCGGCACCCCCATCGACGTCCTCAACCGCATCGTCGCGGCTGGAAACGACCAGAAGATATGCAACGCCTATTTCTGCGGCGCGGAGTCCGGCGAGGTGCCGGTCAGCCAAATCGCGCCCAGCGTGCTGGTGTCCCAAGTGGAGCTGCAAAGGCTGCCGGAGAACCGGCGGCGCCCGCCGATTCTTCCTTCCCCGCTGCGCGATGAAAAGAGATAGATTCAGGCTCATCGCCGCGGCGCTCTTGACCGCGGGATTTCTTCTGCGCCTGGGCTACTCTTATCACGTCTACCGCGCCCACGCCGCCCCCGGGTTCTCCGCGTCGCAGATTTCGGTCGCCATTGATCCGGACAGCTACAATCTCCTGGCCGAAAATCTTCTGCGCACCGGGGCCTATGAAATCGACGGGTCCGTCAACACGGATCGCGAGCCGTTCTACCCTCTGGTCCTGGCCGCGGTCCACGGCTTTTTCGGCCCTTCCCCGGTTCCCGGCATCGTCTTGAACGCCCTCATAGGGATGGGCTGCTGCGTCCTGGCCTGCCTCATAGCGCTTTGCCTCTTCGCCGACGAACGCGCCGCGCTCCTCAGCCTGGCCGCGGCCGCCTTTTATCCGGAATGGATTTATTACGGCGCCTATTTTTACCGAGAGCCGCTCATGACGCTGCTGCTCGGCCTCTGGGTTTGGCTCTGGCTCTCCCGGGGCAGCCGCTCCGAAATCCTCAACCATGCCTTGATGGGGCTTTCTTTCGGTCTCCTGGGCCTTACGCGCTCGGCCATGCTGCCCCTGGGAGCCGCGTTCGTGCCCATCGCGGCCCTGCGCATCGAGCCGCGCCGCTGGCTCAAGACCCTGGGCCTCTTCATCATCTGCGCCTGCGCCGTCGAGGCTCCTTGGGCCTGGCGCAATTATAAGGTGACCGGGCGGCTCGTGGCCGGCTCCACCATGGGCGGCTCCATGATGTATCTCTCGCTCCTCAAAAATTACGATTTGCCGGATGAGCCCTTTGAAGCGCCGCTGGCCGCCAAGGCGACTCCCTTAATCGCGCGCATCGAATCGCAAAAAATCCCCGCGGCTCAAGCCCAAGCGCTGTATTACCGGGCGTCCTGGGACATCCTGCTTCACAAGCCCGCCGTGTTTTGGGGCGCGTTTTTCCACAAAGCCCTCAAGCTCTGGCGGCTCTACCCCACGCCAGGATGGCATTACGGCCAGCGCGAGGTCCCGCTCATGATCGTAGGGCTCGTTTCCAACGGACTTTTGCTTTTGTTCGGGCTTTGGGGCGCCTTTCTAGCGTGGCGGAGAAACTACGAGGTCGGGTTCCTGCTCTCCATTCCCGCGATCACCACGCTGGTCTGCGCTCTCTACTGGGCGGTCATGCGCTTTCACACGCCCGTGATGCTGGTCTTCATGCCCTTGGCGGGATATTGCGTCGCGAATATCCTCGATCGTTTTTGCCGGAATTGAAGATGAAAAAACTTTTCTTTCTCGTTGCGGCTCTCGCTCTCGCCGCTCCCGCCCGGGCCGCGGACGCGCGGGACAAGACCATCGGCGCCGCCCTCAAGTCGGCGATTGCGGGCGCCATGAGGATGAAGGAAAGCGGTTACCCATCGCCCTATTACGTCGGGATCACGGCGACGCAATCCGAAGATCAGGAGGACGACTGCCAAATGGGCGCTCTCGGCGCACACGTCCTCCAAAAGCAAAGCTTCGTGGTGGACGCCGTCCGGGTCGGGAGCTACGCGCTCGACAACTATCCCTTAAGCGCGCCCGGAAATTTTTTGGGCGTTCCCGTCAGCCTTGACGACGGATTCGCCTTGCGCTACGGCCTCTGGCGGGCATTGGACGGCGACTACAAGAGCGCGGCCGCGGGATTTTTGCGCAAGGAAGCCCTGCGCGCCGTGCGCGGAAAAGCCGAATACGACACGGATGATTTCTCCCGCGAACGCCCGCGCGTCCGTCTGATGCCTGAGCCCGCGCCGCCGTGGTCCGACGGCCTGCTGGAGAGCGCCTGCCGGCAGGCCAGCGCCGCGTTTAGAAAGGCTCCCGATCTGCTCAGCGCGCAGTCCCGCCTGGTCGAGTCCGATTTCTGGTCCCGGCTGCGGGACTCGGAAGGCAGCAAGGTCGACTTTGGCGGCCGCTACGCCGAATTGGACATCAGCGCGTCGGCCCGGGCGCCGGACGGGCTGGAGGTCCGCGCCGGACGCAGCCTCGTGGCGGTTTCAAGCGCGGACTTTCCCTCCCCCGCCGAAATCCGCTCCAAGGCGCAGGGCGTCTTGTCGGACATTTCCTTATTAAAGGTCGCGCGGACGACGTCCCCCTTCGACGCGCCGGCCATCCTCGATTCTTCGGTCGCGGGCGCGCTCGTCCTGGCCTTGGGAGAGCGGCTCTCCGGCGAGGAACTGCGCAACCCCTACGGCGCGCAGATTTTCCGCGGCAAGCTCGGCACGCGCGTGCTTCCGCGCGGGCTGACCCTGGTAGACGACCCGACTTTGGCTTCGTTCAAGGGCGTCCTGCTGGCCGGCCATTACGCCTACGACGATCAGGGCATGCCGGCGCAGAAAGTCACGCTCGTCCGCGACGGCGTCCTTAAAAATTTTCTGCTCTCTCGCCACCCGGTCATCGGCTTTGCCCATTCCAACGGGCATGGCCGCGGCGCCCCCGGCTACTGGATCACGGGCTTTCCCGGCACGCTTATCCTGAAAGATCGCCGGCCTTTGGACCGCGCGAAGATGATCGCGCTGCTGCGCCGCGAATGCCGCAGGCTCAACAAGCCCTACGGCATCTTGGCCGAGCGCCTGCTGAGCCTGTCCCAGAACGAATCAGCCTCAGGCGAAGGCTCCGTCCGCGTCGTCTGCGAGATGGTCTATTTGGTCGACGCCCGCACCGGCACGCTGACCTTGGTCCGGGATCTCGACTTGGTCGGAACCCCGCTCTCTTTGATGAACAACATCGTGGGCGTGGGCCAGGACGCCCGGGTGGAGAACTCCGTCGCGGACGGCGTCCCGGTCTCCGTGGTCGCTCCGGATTTGCTGCTTTCCGACATCGAGACCCAGCGCTCGAACGAAAGCCCGCAAAAGGGCCCCATCCTTCCTCCGCCCGACGCGCCCAAAGACGCTTTTTCACCGCCCATCGTCCCGACCATTCCGCAGATGGTCCACGTCGAAGCCCTGCGCTACGTCCTGAAGAAAGCGCCCGCGGCCGCGCGCGTGGCGGCCCTGCCTGGAGTGGCGCGGGTGAGCGTCCGCTCAGGTCCCGCCGGTTACGTCATCGACGTCGAGATTTCCGGAGCCGACGTTCTGGAACTCGGCAAAAACGCGCGGCGGCTCGACGCGGCCATGGCGGACGAGGGCGAACTCGGCCGCTCGCTTGTGCGCCCGCCCCTGCCGCGGCCGGCTTACGAGGTCCGCTACGACGGCGCCTGGCCGCCGCCCTTATGACGAAGAACAAGGCGGTGTTCCTGGACCGGGACGGCGTCATCGTCACGGAAGCCGACTATCTCCGCCATGAAAAGGACTTAAGCCTCATGCCCGGCGCCGCGCCGGCTCTGGTCCGGCTGCGCCGCGCCGGCTTTAAACTCGTCGTGGTGACCAACCAATCCGGAGTGGCCAGGGGCTATTTCACGCTCTCGACTCTCGCGCGCATCCACCGCGCGCTGCGCCGGATGCTGCGCGAAAAAGGCGCGCGCTTGGACGCGATTTATTTTTGCCCCCACCATCCCGAGGCCGGGCGGCGCGCCGCGGGAAGGAACCGTTCTTCAGAAACGTTTTCCGCTTCCGCAGGCGTGCGCTGCCTTTGCCGCAAGCCGGGCACGGCGATGCTGGAAAAAGCCGCCAAGCGTTTTGGCATCGACTTCGCGTCCTCTTATTTCGTCGGCGACACCACCACCGATGTGCGGACGGCTAAAAACGCGGGCTGCCGCTCCATCCTGGTCAAGACCGGCTACGGCGGCAAGGACGGCGCCTACCGCGTCAAGCCCGACGCCATCGCGCGCGATTTGGCTCACGCGGCGCGCCTCATCCTGGCGCGGGAAAAGGCGCTCGCGAAGGGCCGCCGCCCATGAAAAAAATTCGCCCCGCACAGTGGCTCTGGGTTCTGGCGGCGTTTTTCATCCGCGCGGCCTTCGCCTGCAGACTGAACCCCTCGCGGTTCTACCAAATCGACGAGGGCGGCTTCGTGGCGGACGCGCACAGGCTCGCGCAAAACGGCGCGTTCGGGCCGCACGCGCTGGCTCCCTTGGTGCCCGCGTTCTTCGCCGCGTTTTTCCGCCTGCTGGGGCCGAGCCTGCTTTACCCGCGCCTCGGCGAGGCCGCGCTGGGCGCGCTGCTGGTCCTGGTCATCGGGCGGATGACGGAAGAGCTCTCCGGCTCGCGCCGGGCGGGCCTCTTCGCGCTGGCCGTTTCCTGCGTCTATCCCTTCTTCGTCTATTACAGCGGGCTTTTACTCTCCGAAATCCTTTACACGCTCATCGCGACCACGGGCCTCTGGCTGTTCGCCCGCAACCTTGAGCCCGGGCGCTTTTCGCCGGCGCTCTGGGCGGCCGGAACGTTCCTGCTGGGCCTCTCGGCCTTGGCCCGCCCCGAGGCGGAGTTCATCGTCCCCTGCCTTTTTGTCTTGGCCGCCTTTTTTATCCGCGGCGGGCGGCTCTCGCGCAAGGCGTGGGCCGCGGGCGTTCTGTGCTGGATTTTTCCCATCGCCGTCTGGTGCGCGCGCAACAAGCTCGAAGCCGGGACCTTCAAGCTAGACGATCACGGCGGCATCACGCTGCTCGAAGGCACGATGCTGCTCAACTTAAACGAAATCGACACCGGCGTGGCCGTCGCGGCCTTGGAGAAGATGCCTTTTTATCAAAAAGCGCAGTCCCTGCCCGAGCCCGAGCAGGACCGCGCGTATTTCCGTCAGGCGCTCGGCTTCATGGCCGGCCATCCCGTCCAGACCCTCGGGCAATGGGGCTACAAGTTCGTGAGCTTCTGGCGCTTCTACCCCCGGCCAGGCAAGCGCTACATCGACACCAAGACGAGCGAGCCCAACATGGGTCTGGGGCACGAGGCGCTTATCGCGGTCAGCCTTTTGACCGAGCCGTGGCTCATCCTGGGCGGCCTGTGTGGGCTTCTCCTGCTTTGGAGAAAGCGCGCGGAAATTTCCGTGCTGCTGGTCTTTATCCTGGCGACCATGGGCATCCACATGGTCAGCGTGAGCCAGATGCGCTACCGGCTGCCCGTCATGCCGGAGATGATTCTGGGATTCTGCGCCCTGGCCGATTGGCTGCTCGAGAAAAGAAAAAGGGCCTAGGCCGGGGCCCCTTCGGGCCCGGCACAGATGCAGTTCAAGGAAAAATCCAATAGCATCTAATCCGTAAAGCGGTAGCGGACAATGGCCGCGAACACCCGCCAGCCGTCGCGCCAGAAGCGGATTTTCTTTCCTTCGGCGCGGCTGCGCGCCCGGTAGAGCACCGGAACCTCGGCGAAGCGGCATCCTTTCTTGGCCAGCTTGGCCGACATTTCCCAATCGTAATCGAAGCCGCGGCTCTTGAGGACGAGGCCGCGCAGGCGCTCGGTCTTGAAGAGCTTGAACATGGTCGCGCCGTCGCTGAGCTTGGTGCCGTAGAGGAGGTTGAAAAGGCCCGTGAAACACACGCCGCCCAGGTTGACCAGCAGGCCGTAGAGCCGCTCGAATCCGCCAAAGCGCCTGAACTGCCAATGCTGCGGCGAATCGAGCACGCGCGAGCCGAACACCACGTCCGCGCGGCCGTCTTGGAGCGGCGTCAAGAGTTTGGGGTAGTCCGAGACGCTGTACTCCAAATCGCCGTCCTGGATGAGGAGGATGTCCCCGGTGATTTCCTTCAATCCCAGCGCGACCGCGGCGCCCTTGCCGCGCGGCGCTTCCTCGTAGATGACCCGCACGCCGGGGCGCTTCTCGTACTCGGCCACGATGTCCCGCGTCCCGTCGCTCGAGCGGCCCTCCACGACGAGAATCTCTTTTTCAACGCCGGAAATTTCCAGGGCCAGGACCTGGTCCAGCAAGGTGCGGATGGTGGCCCGCTCGTTGTAGACCGGGATGATGAGGGAAAGCTTGGTTCGGGGCGAAGGCGAGTGTTCGCTCACGCGCGCTGCTTCAAGTAGAAGGTCACCATGTGGCCCAGGCTCAAATGCACGTCCTCGATGACGCCGTATTGATCCGAGGCAACGACCACGGACGCGTCCACCAGGCCCTTCAAGCGGCCGCCGTCAAAACCCAGAAACGCCGCGGTCCAGGCCTTGCGTCGCCGCGCCAAGCGGGCGGCCGAAAGAAGATTTTTCGAGTTGCCGCTGCCGCTGATGAACAAGACCACGTCCTTGGGGTTCAAGAGATTCTCCAGCTGCCGGGAAAACGTCTCGTCGAAGGATAGGTCGTTGCCGACGGCGGTGATGAAGGATGGGTTATCCGCCAAGGACAAGCAGCGCACCAGCGGCTTCTTGGGGTTGGCCGCGGTCTTGGAGAAATCGACCGCCATGTGCGAGGCCGTGGCCGCGGAGCCGCCGTTGCCCATGACGAAAACCTGGCGCCCCTTGTCGCCCGCCTCGGCCACCGCCTTGGCGACGGCCTCGAATCCAGCCCAATCGACGGCGTCCCAGGCGCGGAGCAGTTCCCGGCGGTACCAGCGGGCGAAATCGCCGGGGCCCAGCTTCCCGGGCCCGGAGGAATGAAAGCGGCCCGGCAGCGTTCCTCTGATTTTCATCTTAGCGGCTGACATAAATTATTTTTGATCCCTCCGGCTCGAACGCGAAGGGAATTTCGCGCCATCCCCTGAGCGCCGAGAGGATAGTTTTCCTTTTTTTCGGCGGGCAAAACAAGAGCAGAAAGCCCCCGCCGCCCGCGCCCAGAATCTTGCCGCCCGAAGCGCCGCGCGAGAGAGCCGCGCGGTAGGCCTCGTCGATTCTGCCGTTGGACACGCCCCCGGCCAGAGTCCTCTTGATCTCCCAGTTTTCCCTCAGGATGCCGCCGATGGCCTCGACGCGGCCTTCTTGGAGCTCCCGGCGCGCCTGCCTGGCCAGCTCCCCGATGCGCGAGAGGCCCGCCTCTTTTTCGTCCATGCCCGCGCCGACTTTGCGCAGGATGCGGCCGGCGCTGCGCTTGATGCCGCTGTAGACCAGCAGAAGATGCGCGCGCAGATTTTCCAGCGTGCCGGGCGGGCAGATCAGCGGATCGACCTTGACGCTCCCGTCCGGCATGAACTCGATGAATTGAAAGCCGCCGAAAGCCGCGATGTACTGGTCCTGCTTGCCGATGGGCTCCTTCACGCGCCCGATTTCCACGACGCAGGCCTCGCGCGCGAGCTCCTCGGCCGGGCAGAAGTCCCCCTTGAAGGCGTGCAGGGCGTGCAGCACGCCCACGGTGAAGCTCGACGACGAGCCCAAGCCCGTGCCGCCCACCACGTCGGCCATGGAGGTGACCTCGACGCCGCGCCGCGGGCCGACCAGGCGCAGGCACTCGCGCAGAAGGGGGTGGCGCACGTTTTGGAGCCTGGGAACTAGTTCCGTGCGCGAATACTTGAGGATGATCTTGTCCTCGAAGTACTTATTGACCGTGACGTACATATATTTGTCGATGGCGGTGGACAAGACCGCGCCGGCTTGGCGCTTGTAGAACGCGGGCAAGTCGGTGCCGCCGCCGGCCAGGCTCACGCGGAAAGGAGTGCGGGAAATGATCATGTGGTTTTCGCTCCGGCGCCGCCGCGCGCGGCGGTGAATTTCTCCCAGCGCTCCGGCGTGCCCAAGTCCGCGAGGGTCTCGGCGGTCTTGTACGCCGCCAGGGCGTCGCCGCGGGCCAGGGCCGCCGGAAAAACGTTTTTGCCGAAGTCGCAAAGCCCCGACTCCGGAACCAGGTCCAAAAGTCCGCGCCGGACAATCCAGAGCGCGCCCGCGGCCCAGTTCTCGCAGGGTTCTCCCGGCTTGGCGCGGTAAAAGCCCGCCACGCGCTCGCCCTCGATTTTGACCAAGTCGGACTCGTAGGGATGATCCGTGGGGATGACCGCCAAGGTGGCCGCGGCCTTGCGCGTCTTGTGGAAATCGAGAAACCGCGCGCAGTCCATGTCCACGAACAAGTCGCCGTAGACGACGAGCAAATCGCCGTCCCCGGAAATCTCCGCCGCCGCGTCCTTGACGCCGCCGGCCGTGCCCCGAGGCTCCTTCTCCAAATGGTAGCGCAAACCCAGGCCGAAGTCCTTGCCGTCCGCGAAATAGCTCACCACCGTCTCGGCCTTGTGGCCCAGGCACAGGTGAACCTCGGAAAATCCCGACTTCTTAAGCCAGACCAGCAGATGCTCCAAGAGCGGCTTGCCGTTAAACGGCAGCATGGGCTTGGGCACGTCCTTGGCCGCGGCCCCCATGCGCTCGCCGCGGCCTCCGGCCACGATTACGGCGGCGACGGCGGACGGCTTCGTCATCGCAGCGCGGGCCGGGGCTTCTTGACGTAGTCGCCGCGGCTGAGCCATTTCTCGATGAGGCAGTAGAGCACGATGAAAAGGTAGCGGCTGCCCATTTCCTTGATCTTGAGCTTGGACTCGCCCGCCTTGCGGTTGGTCCAGGAGTTGGGCACCACGGCATAGCTGTAGCCCCGCACGATGGCCTTCAAGGGCAGCTCGACCGTCAAATTAAAATGCGGGCTCAAGATGGGCCGCACGCCCTCGATGACGTTGCGGCGGTAGAGCTTGAAGGCGTTGGTCACGTCGTTGTAGCGCAGCCCGAAGAGGACGCGGATGAACAAGTTGGCCAAGCGGTTGATGGCGAGCTTGAACCGGGGATAGTCGACGACCTTCGACTCCGGCGCGAAGCGCGTGCCGAAGACGCAGTCGACGCCCTTCTCCTCCATCGTCCGGAAAAAGCGCACCAGATCCTCGGGAGAGTCCGAGGCGTCGGCCATGTAGACGGCCGCGGCGTCGCCGGAAAACGACTCGAGCCCGGCCTCCACCGCGCGGCCGAAGCCCGGCGAGGATTCGTTGCGCGCCGCGCGCAGCCCGGGTATCTGCGGACGCAGCGATTCCAGAATCCTCGCGGTGCCGTCCGTGGAATGGTCGTCCACCACGACGATTTCATGCTCGATGCCTTCCGCCGAGAGGGTCCGGCTCAGCGCCCGCACGGTGCCCTCCAGGCAGCCCTCCTCATCGTGCGCCGGGATGACGACGGAGAGCTTCACGCGGCCGATTCGCAGAGGCGGCCGCGCATGGCCTCGACCATCTCGGCCAAAGTCGACTTCAAATCGTAGCGGTAGCTCCAGCCCGGATAGTCCTTCTGGAAGCGGCTCACGTCGCTCACCCACCAGATGTGATCGCCCGAGCGCGCCTTGTCCGAGAGACTCCAGGAAATTTTGTTGCCGCTGAGTTCCTCAATGAGGGATATCGCCTCCAGCATCGAGCAGTGGCTGTGCCGCGAGCCGCCCATGTTGTAGACCTTGCCCGCGCCGGGCTTCTGGAAGAAATGCCAGAAGGCGTTGACCAAATCGTAGGAGTGGATGTTGTCGCGGACCTGCTTGCCCTTGTAGCCGTGGACGACGTAGGGCGTCTTGGTCAGGGCGCAGCGGACCAGATACGCCAAAAATCCATGGAGCTCGGCGCCCGAGTGCGACGGCCCGGTCAGGCAGCCCCCGCGGAAGACCGCCGTCTTCATTCCGAAATAGCGGCCGTATTCCTGGACCAGGACGTCGGCCGCCACCTTGCTGGCGCCAAAGAGGCTGTGCTTGGACTCGTCGATGGACATGGACTCGTCGATGCCGCGCGCGGCGTAAGGATGGGAGGCGTCCAACTCCCAGCGGGTTTCCTTCTCCACCAACGGCAGGGTATTGGGCCTGTCGCCGTAGACCTTGTTGGTGGACATGGCCAGAAAGACCGCCTCGGGCGCGTGGCGCCGCGCCATCTCGAGGATGGTCAGCGTGCCGTTGGCGTTGATGGTGAAATCCGTGAAGGGCTCGCGCGCCGCCCAGTCGTGGCTGGGTTGGGCCGCGGCGTGGATGACCGCGGCGATTTCCTTGCCCCCGCTCTTGAATATTTTCTCCATCGCGGCCTCGTCCCGGATGTCCGCCGCGTGGTGCGTGAAGCGCTTGAGAGTTTTCTTCAACTCCTCGGTCTTCCAGGCGACCGAGCTCGCCGGGCCGAAAAAATAGCGCCGCATGTCGTTGTCTATGCCGACGATGTCCATCCCCTTGTCATGGAAAAATTTGGACGCTTCGCTGCCGATGAGCCCGGACGATCCAGTCACGATCGCGATGGACATTTAATTGAAGACCTCCCTTAGCCGGCGCTCGTTCTCGCGCAGCCAGCCGTGGATTTCCTCCGCGACGGCCCGCGCGGAAATCCGCGGCGCCCAGCCGAAGGCCTTTTTGGCCTTGGCGTTGTCGGAAATATAAAGCGGAATGTCGACCGGCGAGGTCTTGGGGTCGCGGCCGATGGGGATGGCGCGGCCGGAGACTTTCCGGCAGAGTTCCGTCAGCTCCAGCAAGGAGACCGCGTTGGCCGTCCCGCCGCCGATATTGTAGACCTCGCCGCTGATTTTGGGCAGGGCGCGCAGCTGCTTTTGGAGGAGCGCGAACAAATCCCGGGGGTGCAGGATGTCCCGGACCTGCTTGCCGCCGCCCTTAAAGCCGATGTAGGACAAGGGCTTGCCGAAATAATGCGCGGCCATCCAGTGGGCGAAGACTCCCTGATCCGTCTTGCCGAACTGCCCGGGCCCGGCCAGGACGCCGCAGCGGTTGACGACGGCCTTCAAGCCGTAAGTCCGGCAGTACTCCTGAATCATCATCTCGGAGCAGAGCTTGGTCGCGCCGTAGAAGGAGCGCGGCAGGTGCGTCGGGAACGATTCCGCGATGCCCGCGCGGCCCACGCCCGGCAGGCTCTGCTTGGGCGCGATTTCAAAGCGCCCGGCTTTCTCTTGCAGGCGGACGGCCCGCAGGGAATCGATGGAATAGACCCGCGAGGTGGACAAAAACACCAGCGCTCCGGCGCGCAGCCTGGCGAACTCAAGGCAGTTCAAGGTCCCGCACAAATTGGTCTCGACGACGTAGCTCGGATCTCCGCCTTGGCCCGCCAAGACCGAGGGCTCGGCCGAGGCCTCGATCATGAGGTCGAAGCGGCCGGGAAGGGCGAAAAGATCCTCCTTGGCGCGCACGTCGCCGTGGACGAAATCGACGCCCATTTTTTTGAGCCGCGGCAGGTTGATTTCAGAGCCGCGGCGCTTTAAGTTGTCCAAGGCCGTGATCCGGGCGCGCGGATTATCGGACTTGAAGGCCTCGGCCAGGCTCGCGCCCACGAAGCCCGCCCCGCCCGTAATTAAAATTCTCATGCTGGTCTATTATAATATAGCGATACATGGATAAAAAGGCCGGGCCGGCTCCGTGGCTGGGAGCCCTCGCCATGGCCTGCGCCCTGTGCGCGGGCTACCCGCTCATGGCCGTCTGGCGCGGGGCGTGGCAAAACCACTATCCCCAAGTCGCCGCCCAATGGCCCAACAACGGCCGCTTCACCATGGTGGGATGGTACGGCACCGAGCTCGCCTACGAGGAGCTGGGCTACGCGGACCGCGCCAACGACCAGGCGCACCACCTGCTCGCCTTCGACCCTTACGTCCGCGCCAACCGCACTTGGCGCCAATTCGCCATCGACCGGCTGACCTACCTCATTCTGGGCGGCTTGGACGACTTGGCCGGCGGCGTGAGCAACGCCTGGATGCTCGCCCGCTTTTTGTGCTGCGCCGCGTGGTTCCTGCTCGTCTACTTCATGGCCAACCGCCTGGCGGACTATCCCCCCTTGTCCTTTTTCAGCGCCGCGTTCGTCACGGGGTTCAGCTACATCCTGACCTTTCTTTTCCTGGGCGACTTCGTCTGGCGCGGAGGTTTCGCGCACGCGATCGGCCGCGATCTCTGGGCGCTTTTGTCCTACGGCCGCACGGAGGGCGTGCTGCGCCTGCCCCGTCCGGGACTGACCTGGGCCTTTTTGTTCCTGGCGGGAATCTGGCTGGCCAAGGCCGAGGAAAGCCGGACGGCGCGCTGGACGGTCTTAAGCGGCGTCCTGGGCGGCTTGCTGGCCTACGTCCGCATGGACGTGTGGTCGAGCTACGTCGTGGCCTCGGGCGTCTTCGCTTTGGCCGTCTCCCTCCGCGATAAAAAGCCGGCCCGGGGCTTGTGGACGTCCTTCGCCATCACCGTGCTGGTCAGCCTGCCCTACCTCGCGGTCAACTATCCGCCGGCCCCCGACATGCTCCTTAAAAGCGGGCTGCTGCCCCGGCGGGAGTTCCATCCCGATTCCCTCGCCTATCTCGCCGCGTTCCTGCTGGGCCTGCGCTACAAGAGCAAAAATCCCACGGCCCTGTTCTGCGCGGCGCTCTGCGCGGCGACCTTCGTCATGGTCAACATCGAACTGGTCACGGGATATCCCATGCAGCCTCAGCATTGGATGTTCTTCGGCAACATCTACGTGTTCCTGCTGGCCCTGGCCTTCGTCCCCAAGAGCTTCAAGCGCGGGGCCAAACTCTGGCGCGGCGCGGCCTGGGGCCTCATGCTCGCCGCCCTCTTCCAGGGGCTGTCCTACGCCGCCATCCATTATCCCTTCCAAGGACTGCCCAAGGACTACGGCGACGCCCTGGCCTGGCTCGGCCGAAACACCCCGAAAAACAGCGAGGTGCTGACCATCAATCCGGAGGTCGACGCGCTCATCCCCGCCTTCACGCGCGACAAGGTCAACACGGCCTTCGAGCTCGCGGTCTTGTCCGATTACCCCGTGCTCAAGAACTGCGAGCGCTTCGTCGCGGGCTTGAAGCTCCTGGGCGCCGACCCCAAGGCCTTCTTCGGCCAGTGCCTCTTCCATGCGCCGCACTACGGCCGCCGCCAAGTCGTGGCCATGGGCCTGCCGCGCGGCCGAATCGAGAAGAGCGACGTGGGCACGCTGCTCTTTTACATGACCCCCAAGGACCGCATCCCCGTCATCGTGGCCGAGGCCGAGAAGAGCCCGGCCGCCATCCATCCCGACTACATCTGGTTCGGCGTCCTGGAAAAGGAGTACGCCCGGCCCGATTTCGCCCGGGCCGAGCGCGGGCGCTGGCGCGCGGCCTACCGCAATCCCTCGGTCGTCATCTACGCCCGGGCCGCCAAGGACGCGCGGCCCTAGCCGCCGGAGCTCATGGCCGAGGACCCGATTCCCCTCTGCGTGGATTTGGACGGCACGCTCGTCCGCGGCGACTTGTCCCTCAAGGCGTCCTGGATTTTCGTCAAGCGCGGCCCCTTGAACGCCCTGCGCCTGGGCCTCTGGTTCCTGCGCGGGCGCGCCTATCTCAAGGCCCGGCTCTCCGAGCGCGTGACTCCGGACTGGGACGCCCTGGCCTACCACCGCGGAGTCCTCGACTGGCTGCGCACCGAGCATCTCGCGGGCCGGCGGCTCATCCTGGTCAGCGGATCGCCGCGGGCCTACGTGGGGCAGCTGGCCGAGCGCCTGGGTTTTTTCACCGACTTCGCGGGAAGCGAGGGCGGCGTCAACCTCGTCGGCCGCAGGAAGCGCCGCTGGCTTCTGGAAAGCTTCGGCGTCCGCGGCTACGACTACGTCGGGAACTCCCGCTGGGACGCGCCGATTTTCGCCAAGGCGCGCCGGGCCTACCTGGTCAGCGACGACCCGCGGGTCCTGGCCGCCGCGCGAAGACGCGCCTCCGACGTCGTCCAGCTTCCGCCCGCCTGAAGCGGCGGCGCGGCCGGCCGCCATTATTGATATTGCATTTCAATAACGATTCATGCTACACTTCTACTAATGAAACAAGCTCTCAATAAGGAGGCCGTCCTAATGCGCGCGAAGAAGGCGCGGGCGTTCCTGATTTCAATTCTGGCCGGGGCGGGCCTTTCCTTTATAAGCTCCGGCGCCCAGGCTTTTTCCTTCTGGGGCCCCAGCGCCCCCCTGCCGGTCTACAAGCTCGACATCGTGGGCCGCGGCTTCGTGCCCAAGGCGCTCGCGGTGCCCGCCGGGCAGAAATTCAAGCTCGTCGTCTCCAACAAGAACGCCGCGCCCTCCGAGTTCGAGAGCTTCACGCTGCACCGCGAGCAGGTGGTGACGGCGGGCTCGCAGACCATCGTGTTCCTGGGGCCGCTTGAGACCGGAACCTACGGATTTTTCGACGATTTCCAATCCGGCGTCACGGGCACGCTCAAGGTCGTGCCGGCCCAAGCCTCCGCGAAAACTCCTTCCCAGGCCAAGCCCCGGTGATCGCCAGCGCGATCATCGTCTTTAGGGAGGTGCTGGAAGCCGCTTTGGTCGTCGCCGTCATCCTGGGCGCGACCAAGGGATTGAAAGGCCGCGGCGCGTGGGTCGGCTGGGGCATCGCGGCCGGCGTCCTGGGCGCGCTGGTCGTGGCGGCGTTCATGGGCGAAATCTCCCAGAGCCTCTCCGGCGTCGGGCAGCCCATCTTCGAGGCCTCGGTGCTGCTCACCGCCGTCTTGATGCTCGGCTGGCATAACATCTGGATGTCGCGCCACGGCAAGCGCATCGCGGCCGAATTAAAGCGCATGGGCAGCGAGGTGCACCTCGGGCGCAAGTCCATGACCGCCATCTTCGCGGCCACGGCCATCGCGGTGCTGCGCGAGGGCTCGGAGATCGTGCTCTTTCTCTACGGCGTGGCGGCCAACGGCGCGGGCGCCTGGTCCATCCTCGCGGGCGGCGTTCTGGGCCTGGCCGGCGGCGCGGCGGTGGGCTTCGCGCTCTACCTGGGAATCATGAAGATTCCCGTGCGCTATTTTTTCCGCGCCACGGGCTGGATGATCCTGCTTCTGGCCGCG
>DATLSD010000034.1:0-9533 GCA_035534315.1 Elusimicrobiota bacterium | reverse complement strand
CTGAGGGACGCCGCCGCGGCCGCGGCGTTCGAACATCCGGGCCTGGTCCGCGTGCTGCGCGCCGGCGAGGAGGGCGGCGTCTTGTTCGCCGTCTCCGAGCTTCCCGGCGGCTCGGCTTTGTCCGCCTGGACCGGCCGGGAGCGTCTGCTTCCGGCCGACAAGGCCGCGGGCTGCGCTGCCGCCGCGGCCGACGCCTTGGACTACGCCCACGCGCGCGGCGTCTTCCACCTGGATTTGAGCCCGTCCGCGCTTTGGGCGCAGGAGGACGGAAGCCTGCGCGTCTCGGGCCTGGGCCTCGCGGCCTTCGCGAGCCCGCTGTTGGGCTGGAAGGGCATTCCGGAGTCCGCGCACTACCTGAGTCCCGAGCAGGCCGCGGGAAAAAAGACGGACGCGCGCTCGGACGTTTTCTCGCTGGCGGCCGTGCTCTTCGAGCTTTTGACCGGCGAGAAGCCCTTCTCGGCCCAGGATGACATCGGCACGCTGCTTTTTCAAATCGCCAACAAGCCCCACCCCGATCCCTCGTCCTTGAACCCGCTGGTTCCGCAGGAGCTTAAGGTCATCCTCGACCGGGCCCTGGCCAAGCCGCCGGAGGCGCGCTACGCGCGGGCCGCGCTCCTGGCCGAGGATTTGCGCGCCTGCCTGGCCCGGATGAAAGGCGCGGGCGCGCCGTGAGCGGCAAGAAAGCGGCCGGCTCTTTGCGCCTGGACATCGCCGGTGCCGCGGACCGGGGCCTGGTCCGCCCCCAGAACGAGGACGGCTTCGCCGTGGACGCGGGCCTGCGCTTGATGGTCGTCGCCGACGGCATGGGCGGCCACCGCGCCGGCGAGGTGGCCAGCGCCCTGGCCGTGGAAGCCGTGATGGGCGGCGCCAAGGGCGTGAGCGTTTTTCCTCAAGACGAATCGGGCGCGGCCGCGGGGGGGAGCTCCGCGCGCGGCCGGGCGCTTCTTTCCCTTATCGCCGCGGCCAACGCGGCCGTTCACGAGAGAAGCCTCAAGGATCCGCGCTGCGCCGGCATGGGCACGACCGTGGCCGCGGTCTGGGCGGGGAAAAAGTCATTCGCCGCGGCGCACGTGGGCGACAGCCGGATTTACCTCTTCCGCGGGCAAAAGCTCTCGCGGCTCACGCAAGACCACACCTGGACGCAGGAGCGCGTGCGCGCGGGCGCGATGAGCGAGACCGAGGCGGCCGCTTCGGGATTGAGCAACGTCCTGACCCGCGCCTTGGGCACCGAGCCCGAGGTCAAAGCCGACGTCTCGGATCACGAGCTGCGCGCGGGGGACGTGCTTCTTCTGGCCACGGACGGCCTGACCAAGATGCTTGACGACGCCGGCATCGCGGCGCGGCTGGCCGCGGGCCAAGACGCGGCGACGTCGGCGCAAGACCTTGTTTCGGCCGCCAACGCCGCCGGCGGCGTGGACAACGTCACCGTGGTTGTCGCTCGAGCTCTCTAGCCCGCCTCGAATGAAGCCCGCGCCGCGTTTGATCTCTTCCGGCGCAAAGAGGTATAGTGTATTTACCGCTTTGATTCCACCACATAGAGGATCCTGAATTTATGAGCGCCACCCAGACCCCCTCCTCCGCAGGCAAGCCTTCCCAAAAAGACGTCGAGACCGTCGACTCGGTCACCATCCGCTTCGCCGGGGATTCGGGCGACGGCATCCAGGTCACGGGCATGCGCTTTACCACCGCCACGGCTTTGGCGGGCAACGACTTGTCCACGCTGCCGGACTACCCCGCGGAAATCCGCGCGCCCGCCGGCACCTTGCCCGGCGTGAGCGGCTTCCAGATTCATTTCAGCTCGCGCGAGGTCTTGACCCCCGGCGACGCGCCGGATGTTCTCGTCGCCATGAATCCCGCGGCCCTGAAGGCCAACGTCAAGGATTTGAAGAACGGCGGCATCTTGATCGCCAACAAGGACGCGTTTACCGCCGGCAACCTCGCCAAGGTGAGCTACGCCAAGAGCCCGCTTGAGGACGGTTCCTTGTCAAGCTACCGGGTCATCCCCGTTGAGCTTTCGCGCCTCACGCAAAACGCCTTGGAGGGCATGAACCTGACCAAGGTCCACGCCGACCGCTGCAAGAATTTCTTCGCGCTGGGGATGATGTACTGGCTCTACGACCGTCCCATGGACCAGACCTTGAAGTGGATCGAGGGCAAGTTCAAGAAGACCCCGGAGATGGTTTCGGCCAACAAGAAGGCCTTGATGGCCGGCAACGCCTTCGCCGAGACCGCGGAAATCTTCAGCCAACACTACACGGTTAAAAAGGCCGTCATCGCGCCGGGAGTCTACCGCAACATCACCGGCAACGAGGCGACCGCTCTCGGCATGGTCGCGGCTTCCCAGCTCTCGGGCCTGACGCTGTGGTACGGCAGCTACCCGATTACGCCGGCCTCGGATATTCTGCACGAGCTCTCCAAGCACAAGAATTTCGGCGTGATGACCTTTCAGGCCGAGGACGAAATCGCGGCCATTGGCTCGGCCATCGGCGCGGCCTTCGGCGGCAAGCTCTCCTCCACCGGCACCAGCGGCCCGGGCGTGGCCTTGAAGTCCGAGGCCATCGGCTTGGCCGTGATGACCGAGCTGCCTTTGGTCATTTTGGACGTGCAGCGCGGCGGCCCCTCGACGGGCCTGCCCACCAAGACCGAGCAGGCCGATCTTTTGCAGGCGATGTACGGACGCAACGGCGAGTGCCCGGTGCCCATCGTGGCGCCGGCCACGCCGGGAGAGTGCTTCACCATGGTCATCGAAGCCTTCCGCATCGCGGTCAAGTACATGACGCCGGTGTTTTTCCTTTCGGACGGGTACTTGGCCAACGGCTCCGAGCCCTGGCTCATCCCGGACGCGGCCAAGCTCCCGCGCTTCGCGCCGCCCGCGCCGCCCGCCAAGGAGAATTTCCAGCCCTACTCCCGCGATGAGAAGACCCTCGCGCGGCCGTGGGTCGCGCCGGGGATTCCCGGCTACGAGCACCGTTTAGGAGGCCTTGAGAAGGCCGACGGCAGCGGCAACGTGAGCTACGATCCGGACAACCACGAGCACATGGTGCGCCTGCGCCAAGCCAAGGTCAACAAAATCGCGCAGGACATCCCGCCCACGCCGATCATGGGCCCCAAGAAGGGCAAGGTGCTCGTCGTGGGCTGGGGCGGCACCTACGGCGCGATTACCGCCGCGGTCAAGAACTGCCAGGACAAGGGGCTCTCCGTGGCCGCGATTCACCTGCGGCACCTAAACCCCCTGCCGCCGGATTTGGGAGACATTTTGTCGCAGTACGAGGCCGTTATCGTGCCGGAGCTAAACCTTGGCCAGCTACTCAAGATCATCCGGGCCAAGTACCTGGTCCCGGCCGTGGGCATCAACAAGGTCAAGGGCCAGCCCTTCAAGATTTCTGAAATCGAGGCGGGCATCGACGCGGCCCTGAAGGGCCGCGGGGAGAATCGCGATGGATGACGAACTGACCAAGCTGCCGGCCGCGGGACCCATTCCCGCCATGACCAAGAAGGATTTCACGTCGGATCAGATGGTGCGCTGGTGCCCGGGCTGCGGCGACTTCGCCATCCTGGCCAGCGTGCAGAAGCTCCTGCCCGCCATGGGCATCCCGCGGGAAAAATACGTCTTTATCTCCGGCATCGGCTGCTCGTCCCGCTTTCCTTATTACATGAACACCTACGGCATGCACTCCATCCATGGGCGCGCGCCGACTTTGGCCACGGGCCTAAAATGCGCCCGGCCCGACCTGCAGGTCTGGGTCATCACCGGCGACGGCGACGCTTTGTCTATCGGCGGCAACCACCTCATCCACGCGCTCAGGAAGAACGTGGACATCAAGATTCTGCTCTTCAACAACAAGATTTACGGCCTGACCAAGGGCCAGGCCTCGCCGACCTCCGAGTTCGGCAAGAAGACCAAGTCGACGCCCTACGGCTCAATCGATCACCCCATCAACCCGCTGGCCATCGCCTTGGCCTCAGAAGCGACCTTCGTGGCCCGCGCGGTGGACACGGACCTGCCCTCCTTGGGCGAGGTCCTGCGCCGCGCCGCCCTGCACAAGGGCTCGGCCTTCGTCGAGATTCTGCAGAACTGCATCGTGTTCAACGACGGCGCCTGGGCCGACGCTTCGGACAAATCCATGCGCGCCGACGCCCTGGTGAACTTGGCCCACGGCCGGCCGCTGGTCTTCGGCAAGGACAAGAACCGCGGCATCCGCCTGGTCAAGGGCTTCACGCCGGAGGTGGTCCAATTCGACGCGGCCAAGCCGCCGTCCGATTTGCTCGTGCACGACGAGAAGGCGCCCAGCCCCGCGCTGGCGCACCTCTTGGCGGAGATGAGCCACCCGCCGTTCCCGTCGCCGGTGGGGGTTTTCCGCGATATCGAGAGGCCGGCTCTGCACGAGCTCATGGAAGGGCAGATCGCGCAGGCCAAGAAGTCCGGCACGCCGGATCTGCAGAGACTTTTGGCGGGAACCGAGACGTGGAGCGTCAACTAAGGAGGCTTTTATGCCCGATGCGAAATCCAACGCAGATGCGTTGCTTAAATCCGTGATGGACAAGAAGACGGCCGAGGCGTACTCTCCCGGCCTCGAAGGCGTGATCGCGGCCAAATCCAAGCTTTGCTCCATCGACGGCGCCGCGGGCAAGCTCTACTACATGGGCTATCCCATCGAGGAGATCGTCAACGGCTCCGCGACCTACGAGGAAATCGCCTACATGTTTTGGCACGGCCGTCTGCCCAACACGAAGGAGCTGGAAACTTTCAAGGACGAGATTGCCAAGTCGCGAAGCCTGCCGCAGCAGGTGATGGACTTCATCAAGCTCCTGCCGCACACCTGCCACCCGATGGACGCGCTGCGCACCATCGTGTCGCTCCTGTCCGCCTTCGATCACAACCCGGAGCGCTCGCCCGAGGCCAATTTGGACCGGGCCATCGCGCTGACCGTGCGCTTTCCGACCATCGTGGCGGCCTTCCACCGCCTGCGCCAGAACCAGGCGCCGGTCGAGCCCGACCCCAAGCTCTCGCACGCGGCGAACTTCCTTTATATGCTCTTCGGCGAGAAACCCGACGAGACCACGGCCAAGGTCATGGACATCGCCATGGTGCTTCACCTCGACCACGAGATGAACGCGTCGACCTTCTCCTCCCTGGTCACGGCCTCGACGCTGTCCGACCTTTACTCCGCCATCTCGGCCGGCGTGGGCACGCTCAAAGGGCCCTTGCACGGCGGCGCCAACGAGGCGGTCTTGAAGATGCTCCTTGAGATCGGCGACCCCGACCGCGTGGGCGCCTACGTGGACGACGCCCTGGCCAAGAAAAAGAAAATCATGGGTTTCGGCCACCGCATGTACAAGGCCTACGATCCGCGCGCGCGCCTCTTGAAGGAATACGCCCGCCGCGCTTCCGAGAAGACCAAGTCCTCGCGGCTCTTCCAGATCACCGAGAAAATCGAAGAGGTGATGATCCAGAAGAAGGGCAAGCAGGGCATCTTCCCCAACGTGGACCTTTACTCCGGCATCATCTACCACCAGATGGGCATCCCCACGGACATCTTCACGCCCATCTTCGCCATCGCGCGCGTCGCGGGCTGGACCGCGCACGTGCTCGAGTACTGGCAGGAAAACAGGCTCTTTAGGCCCAACGCGCTTTACGAAGGCCCCTCGGCGCGCAAGTTCCCGCCGCTGGCCCAACGATAGCGCGCGATGAAGCTTCTCGAATGGGAGTCCAAGGAAATCTTGAAGGCCCGCGGCGTGAGCGTGCCGCCGTCGGGCGGCGTCCTCGAGACGACCGGGCGTTTGGGCGCCGCGCTTAAGAAAGCGGGCAAGGGCCCGTGGGTCATCAAGGCCCAGGTCCTGGCCGGCGGGCGCGGCAAGGCCGGCGGCATCAAGGTCGCCAAGACTCCCAAGGAAGCGCTGGCCGTGGCCAAGTCCATCCTGGGCATGACCTTGTCCACGCATCAGACCGCGGGGCAGGGCATCAAGGTGGACTCGGTGCTCATCGAAGGCGCCGCCAAAATCGAGAAGGAATATTATTTTTCCGTGGTGCTGGACCGCCAGAGCGCGTCCCCGGTCGTCGTGGCCTCGGGCCAGGGCGGCATGGAGATTGAGACCCTGGCGGAGGAGAAGCCCGAAGCCATCCTGCGCGTGCCGGTCGACGCGGACTCGGGGCTTCCCGCCTACGCCGCCCGCCGCCTGGCTTTCGCCATGGGCATCCCGGCGGACAAAGTGGGGGAGTTCTCGCGCATGGCCCGGGCCCTGTGCCGGATTTTTCTCGACTATGATCTGAGCCTCTTGGAAATCAATCCCCTGGCGCTGACCTCCAAGGGCCTGGCCGCCCTGGACGCCAAGATCGTGGCGGACGACAACGCCTTGTTCCGCCACCCCGATCTGGAGAAGCTGCCTGACCACGAGTCCTCGGCCTTGGAGAAAGCCGCCAAGAAGGCGGGCATCTCCTACGTGGGCTTGGACGGCAACATCGGCTGCATGGTCAACGGCGCGGGCTTGGCCATGGCCACAATGGACACGATTGGCCTCGCCGGCGGCACGCCCGCCAACTTCCTGGACGTGGGCGGATCGGCCAACGAGGAGCGCGTGACCAAGGCGTTTACCATCATTTTGAAGGACCCCAAGGTGGAGGCCGTTCTGGTCAACATCTTCGGCGGCATCGTCAAGTGCGACGTCATCGCCGGCGGCATCCTGGCGGCCCTAAAGCGCGTCAAGATGCGCGTGCCTTTGGTGGTGCGGCTGCAGGGCACCAATGTGGACAAGGGCAACGAGCTTCTGGCCCGTTCGGGCGTGAAGCTCATCCAGGCGGACGATTTGTGGGGCGCGGCGCAAAAAGCCGTGGCCGCCGCGCGCGGCGCGAAGGAGGCAGCGTGAGCATTATCCTTAATAAAGATTCTCGGCTCGTCGTGCAGGGCCTGACCGGCTCGGCCGGCAGCTTCCACGCCCAGCAGTGCCTCGACTACGGCAGCAAAATCGTCGCGGGCGTGACCCCGGGACGCGGCGGCGCCCAGCACCTGGGCGTGCCCATGTTCAACACCGTGGCCGACGCCCGCGCCAAGACCGGCGCGGACGCGTCCTTGATTTTCGTGCCGGCTCCCGGCGCCGCGGCCGCGGTCCTGGAAGCCATCGACGCCGGCATCGACACGATTATCTGCATCACCGAAGGCATCCCGGTCCTGGACATGGCCCGGGTCAAGAAAACCATCGTCTCTTTGCGCGGCCGCCGCACCATCCGCCTCATCGGCCCCAACTGCCCCGGCGTCATTACGCCCGAGGAGTGCAAGGCCGGCATCATGCCCGCCTACATCCATAAGAAGGGCGCCATCGGCGTGGTTTCCCGCTCGGGCACGCTCACTTACGAGGCCGTGTGGCAACTGACCCAGGAAGGCCTCGGGCAGTCCACGGTCGTGGGCATCGGGGGAGACCCCATCATCGGCACGACGCACGCCGAGATCCTGGAGCTTTTCGAGAAGGACCCGCAGACCGAGGCCGTCATCATGATCGGCGAAATCGGCGGGCGGGGAGAGGAGGACGCGGCGCGCTTCTTCAAGGAGCGCATGACCAAGCCCGTCTTCGCCTTCATCGCGGGCCAGAGCGCGCCTCCGGGCCGCCGCATGGGCCACGCGGGCGCCATCATCGAGGGGGGCTCGGGCACCTACGCGGCCAAGGCCGCGGCCTTGAGAGACGCCGGAATGACCGTGGTCGAGAACTTGAGCCAAATCGGCGCCGCCGTGGCCAAGTCCCGCAAGCCGGTCAGCGCCGGGCGTTAAAGCAATTTCCTTGCCGCTGGTGCTGTGGGCGGCATATCGCCCGCGGCGTTTGTCCCGCGCACGTGTCCATTGAGTGCTTTCCTGTGGTATGATTTCTCGATGACTTTGAGCCGAGGGGCGGCACTGTGGGGCTTGGCCGCTCTTATTGCCGCGACGGCCGCGCTGCCGGCGGGCGCCCAAACGGACGCAGCGTTCTTCGCCCAATTGGGCTCACTCCAAGCCCAGGCTCTGCGACCCGGCGCCGCGGCGCCGGCGGCATTCCCGCCCGGACTGCTGTTTACTCCCGTTTACGCGGTTCAAAAAGAGGCGCAGCCCTTGGGCGCCCAGGCCCCCGCGCGGCAGGATTTGGTCCGCGTGAGCAATGACGACAGTCCTTCTTCCTTCATGGAGTTCTCGCTGGGCTTGGACGCCGCGGGCGGCATTTTAGATTTGTCCTTCGCCTCGTCTGATCATCCGGATAAGAGGCAGGACTTTCCCATCGGCGGGCCCATCCGCTCCTGTTCGGTCCGCGGCTCGCCGAGGCTCGGCGAGAACAATTCTTGCGGCGTCGAACTCTGCCACGCGATTTTCAGCACCTCGGCCATCCGCCTGCTGGCTCCGGACGTGGATCCGAAGACGGGCGGGGTTATTACCATCATCTACTTGAAGCACTACTCGATCTTCGGCAAGAGCCGCGAGGCGGAACTGAACTTGGATATCCGCAAAACCCCCGAAGGTTGGGGGCTCTATCTGCCCAAAGACGACGTCGCGTCTGCGTCCCAGCGCGTTGACGGGCTCTTCATCCACCGCGGTTCCCGGGGCATTTCGGCCTTCATTGCCTGCCTGGGCGGGGTTTGCCCGGCGTCCTGGGCCAGGCCCTACCAGCAAAACAACGGCCTGCCGCCCGTTTACAACGCGCCCGGATCCTGAGTCCGACGCGCTCTTGACAGGGAGTCGGGGCGGGATTACACTTATTTAGTTCTATCGTGAATTAGAATACTGGAGGCCTTGATGCGGGGCCGGGGTGCGCCCAAACGCGAAAGGAGCCGCGGTAAATCCTTCCTTAGCCTTGCGTTGAGCCTGTCTCTGCTCAATAGCGGGTTATTCGCACCCCTGCCTGCGGTTTTGTCGTCTTCCCTGAAGTCGCCGCAAACGTTGGAGCAACTCTTCGCGCGCGGGCCGCTGGCCGCGGCTTCGGCGCTCTTGGGCGCGCTCTTGAACCCTCCCGACGCTTCGGCCCAGACCTTCGAGATCATGAACAAGCTGCTGGTGGACGGCTCTTCGACCTTTAAGGGCGCGGCGCTTTTCGTTTCGACCTCGCAGCCGACTTCGTATTCGGGAACGGGAACGCTTTATTACACTACGGCCAATGGGTTCGAGGCTTTGACGGAAGGCAGCGCGACGCCGGCGCCGCTGACCTTGCAGGGCAACACGTTCAATGGGAATAGCGAACTGGTGCAGCTAACCGGCTCGGGACAGTTGCCGGCCGTGAACGGCAACTTGGTGACGAACCTGAACTGGGGCAACTTGACCAACACGCTCTCGGCCTGCCCGGCGGGAGAGTTCGCGACCGAGGCGACCGCCTCGACGTTGGGGTGCGGAACGCCGTCTTCGGCCGGGGCGGCGACGAATTTGGCGGGCGGAGCGGCCAACGAGGTGCCCTACCAGACTGGAGCGGGCGCGACGACGTTTACAGCGGCGCCAGGGGCGGACGTGGTGCTTTTCGCCAACTCGGGTGCTCCTGCCTGGACCAACACGCCCACCTTGACCGGAACGAACTTTTCGGGCACGGCC
>DATLSD010000033.1:0-7794 GCA_035534315.1 Elusimicrobiota bacterium | reverse complement strand
GGCTTTGGCGATATAGCCGCCTTCGGGAGCTTCCTCTACGACAAAGACCAACTCTTCCGCCGGTTTTTCCATGATCCTTCCCTCGTTGGAATTATAACAGGGATATTCCGCATGCGCAATATACGAAATGCCTATACCGGTACCGGGCGGCGTCCGGCTAGAAACTGGCCCGGCGTAGGCTGGCGGCGGCCTTGGCCCCTTGGCGCAGCAGCTTGCTTCGTGAGAAGCTTCCCAGGCCGCGCAGGACGCCGTCGCCCTGGAGATAATAAACCGCCCGGCCCGCGGAGGTCTTGAGCGCGGTGTCGATGCGCCAGGACGTCTCCAGCGTCATGCCGGCGACGGGATTTTGGGCGGTGCCCACGTTGATGATCCCGGAATCGGGGATGTTGACGGCGAGAGAGAGCTTGTAGCCCCAGTCGACGTTGACCTTGAGCGGCTCGACCGTGACTTCGGTCAGGTAGCGCCCCACGCCGTTGTCGCTGCCGCCGTAGCTGCGCAGGACCTCGTAGGTGACGTCGACGACGCGCGTTCCGTAGAGGTTTTTAGCCGTGAGCCGGTAGACGTCGCCGGACGGCGCGTGCCACTCCGCCAAGTCCGTCCACTGCGAGAGGTTCTTGGGAAGGGCCGAGGCGTACTGCGTGGTGATGTCCACCACGGGCTTGTTCTTCTGGATGATGTCCCAAATCTTGAGCCCGAGGTTGATGATGTCGGAGAGATCGGGGATGACGCCGGAGGGATGAACTTGCGGCGCCGGAATTTTAATCGCGGCGGGGACGCCCGCGGCTATTTTTTCAATCTTGATGGAGCTCTCGTCTAAGGTGAATTGCCCGGGATTTTTTCGCGCTCTGGCGATCTCGGATTGGGAAAACTCGCTTGGATTTTGGGCGGCCCAAGCCGACGCGGAGGGCAGGGCGGCCGCGGCTGCGACGAAGACGAGCGGGACGAGCTTCAGGTATTTGGCCATGTCCGCACTATACTAAAAACGCCCGAGCCGAGAAACACCCGGCCTCGCCTTGATTTAGGATTCCGGGGAATCTATACTACCCCAATGTCCGACGAGCGGGTCTTCGAGTTCAAGCCGGCGCGCATCAACGAGCGTTTCCTGGCCTACGTCCTGGATTTGCTTCCCTTCCTCGCGGGCTACGCGTTTTTCATCCACAGGTTCCGGACTCTCCCCCACGGCCCGGGCTTCGGCACGCGCCTGACGCTCATCTTCCTGGGCGCTTACTTCGTTTACGAATTTCTCGGCAACCTCTTCGGCGCGACCGTGGGCAAATGGCTCATGGGCGTGCGCGTCATCGGGACCGACGGCCGATCGCTGGGCGTCATTCGCAGCCTGCTGCGGGCGGCCGGCTATTTCATCAGCACGCCGTTTTTTAATTTCGGCTTCATCGTCGCCTTGTTCCAGCCCGAGTCGCGGGCGCTGCACGACCTTATCGCCGGGACCGCGGTGGTGGAGCTAAAGCCCAAGGCTCCTTCCACGGCCGCGCTGATTTTCGTCGCGGCCCTGGGGCTCATCTCGCTCATTTACGGCGGCGCGCTCTATCTGCCGACCGTCGAGCCCACGCCCGCCGACGCCGCGGCCATGCGGCGGGGGCAGGAAGCTCTCGCGGTCATGGGCCGCATCGAGGAAGCGTACAAGGCGAGCCACGGGTCCTACACGGCCTCGCTCATGGATTTGGCCCAGGCCAGCGGGAACGTCGAGGCCTTCAAGGATTCGCTCACCCGGATTTTCAACCCCGATGATTTCGTCATCGAGGCGGACGCGGACCGCTACCGCATCCAGGCGCAGCTCAAGGGGCCCTGGGCCAAGACGCTGGTCGTCGAGGGTCCGGCGGCCGCGCCCGCGTCCTCCGCGCGCTAGCGGCTAATCCGCGGCGGCCTACCGGCCCAAGCGCTTGCGGGCCTGCTCCAGCTTCTCCGGCGTCCCCACGTCCTGCCAATAGGCGCCGTCGCATCGGAAGGCGCGGATGTCGCCCCCCTCTCGCGCGATGCGGACGTAGGCGTCGCTCAAGGAAAAGGCGCCGGATTCCGTCATCCGCGGCAAGAGTTCCGGCGACGCGACCGAGATGCCGCAGAAAGCGAGGGGCGCGGCGCGGCCCCGGTCGCTGACGCACTCTTCCATAGCGCGCCCGGGACTGCTCGCCCTCCGGGCTTGACCGCGGTCGAATAGGCGTCCGTCGGCGCCGAAAAGAAGCGGCCGGGAGCTTTCGCGGCTTTGGACCGCCAGCGTGGCCAGCGCGCCGCTCGCGGCATGCTGCCGGTAGAGCGCGCTTAAGTCGATGTCGCTCAAGACGTCCACGTTGTGGATGAAGAAGGGCCGGCCGTCGGCGACGAGCGGCGCGGCTTTTTTAAGGCCGCCGCCGGTGTCGAGCAGCGTTTCCTCGCGCGAGAGCCTGATGTCCAGGCCGAAGTTGGCGCGCTCTTCCAGGAATCGCGCGATTTTGTCCGCGAGATGAAACGCGTTGACGGCGAACGCGTCCGCGCCCGCCGCGGCCAGCCGGCGCAGGACGATTTCGAGCATCGTCTTGTCCCCGATTTTGACCAGGGCCTTGGGCGTTTCCCGCGTCAAGGGCGCGAGCCTGGTCCCCATCCCCGCGGCCAGTATGACGGCTTTCATAAGCGAGTGGGCCTGCCTGGGCCAGGGGGCCGGCCCCGGCCGGCCGGGGCCGGCCCGGCTAGGCCCGCCCTAGTCTGGCTAGGCCTACCTAGGCCTAGATAGGGTCTGGCTAGTGGGTATACGGGTGGTATACGGGGTATATAAAGGAAGCTCCATTTAGGCCCCCTCGGGCAGGCGATAGGCCGGTTCGCTGTCCCCCCGCTTTTCGACGTGCGCCAAGGCCCCTTCGGCCACCAACTGCTGCAAAACGGTCGTGGCGCGCCGCAGGGAAACACCCAAAAGCCGGGCGCATTGCCGGTTGGAAATGCGCCGCTCGTGGGCCCGGCAAAAGTCCAGCACCGCGGCCTTGCGTTCGGCCCAATCGGAGGACGGAAACGGAGACGGCGCGGGCGCCGGGGCGGGATGAGGCGCGGGCGGCAAGGGCGCAGGCGTCGGCTGCGGGCGCGGGGTTGGCTCGGGCCGCGGGGACGGATTGGGCTGCGGCCGGGGCTTGGGCTTTGGGCGCGGCGGGGTATCGCTTATGCCTTTGGAGAACGCGGCGAAGTAGAACAGGACCACGGTTTCCCCCGCCAGGAGAAAAATATTCTGCGGCGGGAAAAAGTGGCGGGCGGGTTTATCCTGAACCGCGGCCTCGGCGACCCAGATCAGAAAGACCGAAACGATCCAGAGGATCGCGGGCAGGCCGCCCCAATCACCCTCATCTCCGCCGGCTCGGCGCCGCCAGCGCTCGATTTCGTCCAAGACGACGTCCGCGAGCATCACCGCGAAGGCGGCGGCCAGCCAGCCCCAGAGGCTTTGCGCCGCTGCCTCGGAGGGATGAAAGGCCAGCGCGGCGTCCACGGCGAAGGCCGCGACGGCCGCCGCGAGAAAGCGCGGGCTTAGCAGGTCAGTCAGGCGCGTCGGCCGCGTCGGGTTCGTCGGGCTCATAAGAAGTCCTGGCGATTCTACAAAACGAATGGGCGGGTGCGGAGGCGGGGCGACTCCAAAACTTGGGAACTTTTTCGGCTTATCCGGGTTCGTCCCAAACTTCCAGAAGCCGTAGGTTTGGGACGTCCCGAACCTACGCATTTCGGACGTTCGGGACGAATCCCGGCCTCCCAACCCGATGGAGATGCCCGGCGCCGAGGCGGGCCGGGCGTCTCCGCCAGCGTTGACTTTTTTACCCCACCTGCTATACTCATTTTGATAGGCGGCTGTTAGACGGCCTCGAGGCCCCGGAGCGATCTGGGGCCTTTTCTTTATGCGGGGACAATCATTGCAAGCGCCGCAGCCGGCGGGCCGCCGTCTTACGCTTCGCCGCCGCGGTGGGTGATTTCCACGGCCACGTCGCCGCGCCGGCGCAGGAACTCGGCCATGGTCTCGGCGCAGTAGACCGAGCGGTGGCGGCCGCCCGTGCAGCCGAAGGCGACGAACAAGTCGGTGAAGTTGCGGCTCTTGTAGTTGTCCACGGTCTCGGCCAAGAGCGCCTGCGCGTGCGACAAGAACCGCCGCACGGCGGGCTCCTTTTGCAGGAAGGCGATGACGGGCGCGTCCTTGCCGGTCATCTTCGCGTAGCGCGCGAGCCTGCCGGGATTTGGGAGCGCGCGGCAGTCGAAGACAAATCCCCCGCCGTGGCCGTGCTCGTCCGCGGGCACGCCGCCGCGGTAGGAGAAGCTCTGCACGCGCACCGTGAGCCCCAGGCGCGCCTCGCCGAACTGCCTAAGCCACGAGGACGCGACCAAGGTCTTAAAGACGCCAAGGAGCTCCGGGCAGTCGACGGGCAGCTTGGTGGTGCGCAAAAGCCGCTCGATGTTGCGGATGGCGTAGGGGATGCTTTGCAGGAAGTGCGGCTTTCTTTGATGAAAGCCGCGCAGCCCGTAGGCGCCCATGGCCTGCATGATGCGGATATAGACGTAGCCGGGGTAGTAGCGCAGGAATTTCTCTTCGCTTAGCGGCGCGACTTTCTTGGCTTCCTCTATATAGCGCGCCAGCAGCTCGTCCCTGAATTCGGGCGGCAGGTCGGCCTTGGCGTCGTAGAGGAGAGAAGCGATGTCGTACTGCAGCGCGCCCTTGCGGCCGCCCTGGTAGTCGATGAAATAGGGCGCGCCCTTTTTCACCATGATGTTGCGCGACTGGAAATCCCGGTAGAGGAAAAAGCGCCGGTCCGCCCCCTGCAGGTATTGGATGAAGCGCCGAAAATCATTTTCCAGGGCTTGCTCGTGGAAGGGAACCTGGGCCAAAGTGAGGAAGTAGTATTTGAAATAGTTGAGATCCCAGAGCATCGACTGGGTGTCGAAGCTGGCGCGCGGATAGCACAGAGAGTAGTCCAAGGTTTTCCCCGCCCGGATCTGGAACTGGGGCAGGAACTTGACGGCCTGGCGGTAGAGGCGCAGGATGTCGCTCGGGATGGGCCCGCCGTCTTGCCGGGAGGAAAGAAGCGAATAGAGCGTGGCGCCGCCCAGGTCTTCTTCCAGGTAGGCGCCGTTCTCCGCGTCTTCGGCGTAGATTTCCGGAACGGGGAGCTTTACTCGGCGGAAATGGCGGGAAAACCCGACGAAGGCCCGGTTCTCCTTTTGATCCGAGTTGACGACGCCGATGGCGGACTTGGCTTTGCCGGCGAGCCTGAAAATTTTCCGGTCGGAGCCGTCGCCCTTGAGCATGGCGATGTCTCGCGCCGGAAACCCGAATTTCTTTTGGAACAGCTCGCCTAGAATCTTTTCCATGTCACCGCCCTTGCCCGGGGAATTCGACCAGCTCGTAGGGGCCGAAGGATTGAAAGGACGCCCGGCCGGGCTTGACCAAGCTCCTGACGTAACTTATTTGAGTCTTTTTGAGGACCAGAAAAACGCGGCGGCCCGCCAGCGGGTAGCGGGAGATTTCCTCGACGCTCCCGAAGCGCCCGGCGTTGGCGGGATTTTTCTTGGCGTAGGCCAGCTCGCCGGTCCAATTGAAAATCCGGTTAACCCAATGGCCGGTGTAGAAGGGCAGGCCGTGGAAGTAGGTGTCGTAGACGTCGATTTCATCGCCGGGCTTGTAGTCCTGCGTGATGGCCGCGGACACGTCCTTGACGCTGAGAAAGGATGACGCCGCGTTCATCGTCCCCAGGGCCAGCGCCCAGGCCAGGAGTCCCCCCGCGCCGAGGCTCGCGGCGGCGGGAAGCCCGGCGCCGAAGGCGATTAAGGACGCGCCCACGACCGCGACGGCCGCGTCGGCCAAGCCGCGGGCCAGCAAACTAAATGGCGCCTCGAAGCCGCGCGCCGCCGGGATGAAAAAGGAAGCCGCCAGGGCCAGCCAAAGAAGCACGCCCAGCGCCGCGGAGAAGCGCTTGGTCCAGCGCGGCGCGGGCTTTTCGTCCAGCGCCGCGGCGCCCAGCAGGGCCAGGTAGGGATAAACGGGCAGGGCGTAGGTCGCGAGCTTGGAATGCGAGATGGAGAAAAAAGCCACGATCATGCCGACCCATATCCACAGGGCCGCTTCTTTGGGCTTGGCTTTCCAGGCGCGCCAGCCTTCCGGGATGGCGGCCAGGACCGCCGGCGTCACGGGCACGAGCGCCGCCGGAATGACCCACAGGAAGAAAAACCACGGCTGGTCGCGCTCGTAGCGCATGGTCAGGAAGCGCTTGAAGTGCTCGTCCACGAAGAAGAAATGGAAAAACCCCGGGTGGCGCCCTTCCATGTAGACAAACCAGGGCGCGACGATCAAAAGAAAAAGGGCGACGCCCAGCGGCCGGAAGAAAACCAGCATTTTGCGCCAGGTCTCGGGATAGACGAGCGCCATGAAGAACACCCACCCCGCGGGAAACACCAGCGCGATGAGGCCTTTGCTTAAGAACGCCAGGCCCGCGAAGGCCCACGCGGCCGGCGCCGCCCAGCGGGCGTCCTCGGGCCGCAGCAGCGCGCGCAGAATCATGGCCGAGGAGCCCAGGAGAAAAACGGAGAGCGCCATGTCCAGCGTCATGTAGTGGGCGAGGAAAAAATAAAGCGCGGACGCGCTTAGGAAAATGGCGGCCGTCATGCCGGTCTTGGGCGAGAAAAGCCAACGGCCCAGCCAATACGTCAGCAACAGGCCCAACAGGGCCAAAAGCGCCAGCGGCAGGCGGGCCGAGGCTTCGCTTACGCCGAAGATTTCATAGGACGTCGCCGCGAGCCAATACCACAACGGCGGCTTTTCCACGTAGTCCATGGCGTCCAAGTGCGGCGTGACCCAGTCGTGCAGGACCAGCATTTCGCGCGGCACTTCCGCGTAGCGGGCGTCGTCGACTTCGATAAGCGGCGTGCCCAGGCGCCAAAAAGGAGCGCTCAGGGAAATCAGGAAAAGAAACCAGAGCCAGCGGGACTTCAAGGGAGCAGAACGACCTTTCCGAATTGATTTTTTCCGGCCAGGTACTCGTGGGCCGCGCGGGCCTCGTCAAGCGGGAAAGTTTTGTCCACCACGGGCTTTAACCTGCCTTCGGAGACGAGCTTGGCGACCAGGCGCATCTCGGCTTGCGTTCCCATCATGGAGCCCTGGATTCTGAGCTCGCGGCTGAACACGTAGCGGAAATCGACGGTGATGTCGGGGCCCGTGGTGGCGCCGCAGGTGACGAGGCGCCCCCCCGGCTTGAGGCTTTTGACGGCCGAGTCGAAAACGGCCTGGCCCACGTGCTCGAAGACGATGTCGGCCATCGCGCCGCCCGTGGCGCGCCTGGTTTCCTTGACCAGGTCCTGCTTGGGCAGCAAAATCGTCTCGTCGGCGCCGAGGGCTTTGGCTTTTTCCAGCTTGGCCTCGGACGTGGAGGCGGCCAGCACGCGGGCTCCCGCGAGCTTGGCGATTTGAATGGCGGCGACGCCCACGCCGCTGCCCGCGCCCAAAACCAGCACGCATTGGCCCGGCCCGCAGCCGCCGTGCGTCATCAGCATGTGCCACGCGGTCTGAAAGGTGAGCGGGAAAGACGCCGCGTGCGCGAAATCCAGGGAATCGGGGATGGGCAGCAGATAGTCCTCGGGCACCGCCAGATACTCGGCGTATCCCCCCGGCCCGCCGTGCGCGCCGATGACGCCGTAGCGGCGGCAATGATTGTCCTGGCCCGAGAGGCATTCTTGGCAGTTCCGGCAGGAACGCCCGGGGCTCACCGCCGCCCTTTGCCCGACTTTCACGGAGGAAACGTTTTTTCCCAAGGCCGCGACTTCGCCGGCCACGTCGCAGCCCAGGATGTG
>DATLSD010000032.1:0-2636 GCA_035534315.1 Elusimicrobiota bacterium | reverse complement strand
AGGGATATTTTCTGGTTATTCCACATAATGACGGCGGCCTCGCCTCAGCGCACGGCCACGATGAGGCACTGCCCGGCCAAGGGCTTCCAGGGCAGGCGCAGGTAGAGCCAGACCAGAAACGACGGCACGGGCAGTCCGGAGGATTTAAAGCTGAACGGCAGAAATTTCGGCAGGACCTTGTCTATTTTGTAGCCGCAGCTCGCGATCAAGTCCGCCAAGCCCATGTGGGTCAGCGGCGTGACGTGCGTGTAGTCGTCGTAGAATTCCTTGTAGCAGTAGCGGAAATTGGGCTGCATGACGATGAGGCGTCCCCCCGGCTTCAAGACCCGGGAAAGGCCGGCCAAAGTCCGGCGGATGGCTTCCAGCGGCAGGTGCTCGAAGAGGTTGCTGGCCAGGGCCGCGTCGAAATGCGCGGCGGGCAGGGAGTCCAGCTCGTCGCAGCGGGCCTGGTGGAACACCACGCCCGGCGCCGCGTGCTCCTTGCTCGGCGCCGAGTCCACCGCGTGCTTTTCGCGCGCGCGGACCTGGTTGATGAAGTCGCAGTAGCCCGCGCCCAAGTCCAGGACCGCGGCGTCGGGGCGGATGGGAACGAGCTTCTCAAGCCGCCGCGCGATGAGCCGCCAGACGCCGGCCCGGCGCGAATCCGGGCTCATCCGGGTGCGGAAATAGGCGCGCGAATCCTCCTCGGCGGCGGCGCTGGAATTCACCCGCTGATTATATCAAAAAGCCGCCAAACGCCCGCCCGGGGCGTTGCCGGAGGCCGCCAAAACTTTGGACAATAGACTCCGCATGCAGATGATGATGACGCATTTCCTTAAAAGCGGCGCGGTCCTGCTGATGTCCGCCGGCGAGCTCGCCGGCGCAGTCCTCGCGGCGCTGGCCGCGCACTCGCTCCTTTTCAAGCTCTTGGAGCGCCTGGCCAAGGAGCCGGGCCGCCACGTGGCCGACGTCTCGCTGGTGCGCCACGGCCGCCGCCCGGCGCGGCTCATTCTCCCCTTGCTGGCCCTCTTGCTGGCCGCGCCTTTGGTCCGACTGCCCGCCCAAATCGCCAACATCCTCGAGCACGCCGCGGGCCTGGGGCTCATCGCCGCGGTGGGCTGGGCGCTCATCGCCATGGTGGAGGTCTTTTCCGATTTGACCATGTCCCGCTACCGCTTGGACGTCAAGGACAACCTCGCGGCCCGCAAGATGGAGACCCAGGTGCGGGTCTTAAGGCGCGTGGTCTCCGTGGTCGTGGTCATCGTGACCGGCTCCATCATGCTGATGACCATCCCCTCCATCCGCGCGGTGGGCGCCAGCATGCTGGCCTCCGCGGGCCTGGCCGGCCTGGTGCTGGGCATGGCGGCCAAGCCCACGCTTTCCAACTTGATCGCGGGCGTGCAAATCGCGCTCACCCAGCCCATCCGCTTGGACGACGCGGTGTTCATCTACAACGAGTGGGGCTGGATCGAGGAAATCGGCACGACCTACGTGGTGGTCCGCGTCTGGGATTTGCGCCGCGTGGTCGTCCCCTTGTCCTACCTCATCGAAAATCCGTTCCAGAACTGGACCAAGACCACCGCGAACCTCCTGGGCTACGTCTTCCTCTACGTCGACTACACCGTGCCGGTCGACGAGCTGCGCGCGGAGCTGACCCGCCTGCTCAAATCCTCCAAGCTTTGGCTGGGCCAGGTCAACGTGCTGCAGGTGACCAACGCCTCGGAGCGCACCATGGAGCTGCGCGCGCTCATGGACGCGCCGGACTCCGGCGCGGCGTGGGACTTGCGCTGCTACGTCCGCGAGGGCTTGATCAAGTTCATCCAGGAGCGCCACCCGCAGTGCCTGCCCAAGGCCCGCGCGGAATTAAGCGGCCTCCCCGTAGGCCGTTCGCTTTAGGCGGGCAGGGGCCATTGGGCCCTGGGACGCGGCGGCTTTTTTGGCTATTCTGGCATCATGACGCGCCGTCTCCGCACGCTCGCCGGACGCCTCCTGATCGCGGCGGCTTTTCTCTGGCTCGCCGCCCTGGGCCCGGCCTTCGCCGCCGCGCTGGGCTCCGCGCCGGAGGGCATCAGGAGCGTAGACGTCCTCGCGGACATGCGGCTCCAGTTGGACGCCTTGGCGCCGCTCGCGCCCTCGCGCGATCTGGCCGCCGCCTTGTGGAGGGCCTACTCGGTCCCCAATCTTTCCCCCAGCCGCGCGCTGGCCGCCGCCATCCTTCTGGGCGCGCTCGCCAAGCCGCGGGCCCTGCCCGCGCTGGCGCCCGCCCTGGCCGAAGTTTCCGCCGCCCAAACAGCGGGAAAGACGCAAGGCCAAAAAGTCGCCGCGCGCCTTTCCGCCGTGGCGGAAAAATACCGCGGCGATCCGCAAAGCCTGCGCGCCTTAAGGGTTCTGACCGCGCCGCTGCGCAGGACCCTTTCGCGCCGCGCCGCGCGCCGGGGAGTTCCCGACGGCCTCAAGCCCCTGTGGAACGCCGTTTTCGACGGGACGGCTCCCCAGCCCCCGCCCTCCGCGGCGACGATTTCGCCCGCGCGCGCCCCGCCCGCCGCCCTCTCTCTTCGCCGCGCCGCGCGGCGCGGCGCCGGAACGCGCAATTTCGGACATCGGCCGGGCCTGGGCGGCGTCAGGCCCATCGAGCGGATTTCCGGCGTCAGGCCCGG
>DATLSD010000031.1:0-46207 GCA_035534315.1 Elusimicrobiota bacterium | reverse complement strand
AGTCGACCGGACGCTTCACCGACGCCGAAAAGGCCCGCGGACACTTGACCGCCGGCGCCGCGAAGGTCATCATCTCCGCCCCGGCCAAGAACGAGGATCTTACCGTGTGCATGGGCGTCAACGAGGACCTCTACGACCCCGCCAAGCATCACGTGGTCTCAAACGCCTCCTGCACAACCAACGCCCTGGCCCCCATGGTCAAGGTCCTGCACGAGAGCTTCGGCATCAAGTCCGCCATGATGACCACGGTGCACTCATACACCAACGACCAGGTCATTTTGGATTTTCCCCACAAGGATCTGCGCCGGGCCCGCGCCGCGGCTCTCTCGATGATCCCCACCTCGACCGGGGCGGCCAAGGCCATCGGCTTGGTCATCCCCGAACTCAAGGGCAAAATCACCGGCGTCGCCATCCGCGTGCCAACGCCGGACGTCTCCATCGTCGATTTGACCGCGATTACGAACAAGCCGACCTCCAAGGAAGAGGTCAACGCCGCGTTCCAGAAGGCCGCGGCCACGGGCCGGCTCAAGGGCTACCTGCACTACTGCGACGAGAGCCTGGTCTCGCGGGATTTCCTGGGCGATGCCGCCAGTTCCATCTTCGACGCGCCCCTGACCGACGTGAACGACAAGACCATGGTCAAGATTTTCGGCTGGTACGACAACGAATGGGGCTACTCCAACCGCGTCGTGGATCTGGCCGCTTACGTGGCCGGAAAGACGGCGGTCGCCGCCTGAAAACGGCCGAAGAACCGCCCGAGGCGCGCGCCAGACGATGAAACGGAAAATCGCCGTTTTGGGAGTTCCCATGGACATGGGCGCCTCCAAGCCCGGCGCGGCCCAGGCGCCTTCGGCCATCCGGCGCGCAAAGTTGCTGGACATCCTGGGCGCCGCCGGATTATCCGTAGAGGACTGCGGAGACATTGAAATCCCCGATTCCCCTCCATCGCCCGGCTCGGCCAAGGCCAAGAACGCTCACGCCGTGCTCAAAGTCTGCCGGGACCTGGAAAAGCGCGTGCGCGGCCTGGTCAAGGAAGGCCGCATCCCGGTCGTATTGGGCGGGGATCACAGCCTGGCCGTGGGAAGCGTCGCGGGCGCCGCGCGGGCTTTGCGCGACGAAGGCAAGAAAATGGGCGTCGTGTGGGTGGACGCCCACGCGGACATGAACACGCCGCGCACCACGCCCAGCGGCAACCTCCACGGCATGCCGGCCGCGCATCTCCTGGGCCTGGGCGACCGCGCCTTCGCGCGCGTGGGCGGATTTTCGCCCAAGACCGCCGCGGAAAATTTCTGTTTCGTGGGCTTGCGCGACGTGGACCCCGAAGAGGCTCTCACCTTGCGCAAATCCCAGGCGCGCGTCCTGGCCATGCCCGCCATCGACCGCTACGGCATGGGCGCCGTCATGGAGCGCGCCCTGGCCGCCGCGACGCAGGGCACCGCGGGCTTCTACCTCAGCTTCGACATCGACGCCGTCGACCCGCAAAACGCGCCAGGCACCGGCACGAAAAAGCGCGGAGGCTTGACTTACCGCGAGGCGCACTTGCTCATGGAGATGGCCGCGGAAAGCGGAAAACTCGTGGGTCTGGATTTGGTGGAGGTCAACCCGCTGGAGGACGAGCACAACTCAACCGCGGTCCTGGCGGCGGAAATCATCGCCTCCGCCTTGGGAAAGAGGATCTATTAAAACTATGAGTCCAGAACCAGTCAAAAGCCAAGCGTTGCGAGTCCGCAGGCTGCAGGAATTGCCCATTCAAGGCAAGCGCGTCCTGGTCCGCGTGGACTACAACGTTCCCATGTCCGATGGTCGCGTGACGGACGACACCCGCGTGCGCGAGACCCTGCCTACGCTCAAGCACCTGATTTCGGCTGGGGCGCGCGTCGCCCTCATCGCCCACCTCGGGCGGCCCAAGGGCAAACCCGATCCCAAGTACAGCCTCAAGCCCGTCGCCGCCGTTCTGGAGAAACTCCTGGGGCAGTCCGTTAGCTTCGCGCCGGACTGCGTGGGACCCGCAGCGGAAAAAGCCGCGGCAGCCCTGAAGCCGGGCGGCGTGCTGCTCCTGGAGAACCTGCGCTACCATGCCGGCGAGGAGGCCAACGACAAGGCCTTCGCCAAGGGCTTGGCCAAGCTGGGCGACGTTTTCGTGCAGGACGCCTTCGGGGCTCTGCACCGCGCGCACGCCTCGACCGCGGCCCTGCCGGCCCTGCTGCCCTCCGCCGTGGGCCTGCTGGTGCAAAAAGAGCTGGAATTTCTCGATCGGGTCATCGGCCACCCGGAACGGCCATTCGTGGCCGTCATCGGAGGCGCCAAGGTCTCGGACAAGCTGGGGGTTCTAAACAAGCTCGTCGAGCGGGTGGACGCGCTTTTAATCGGCGGCGGCATGGCCTACACCTTCCTCGCGGCCCAAGGCGTCTCCATCGGAAAATCCCTCCTGGAAAAGCCGAAGATGCAAGACGCCCAGCGCATCGTCGAAAAAGCCTACGCGCGGCAGTTGGAGTGCCTCCTGCCCGCCGATCACCTGGCCGTCAAGGAAATCAAGGCCGGAGCGGAAATTACCCTCACCCAAGGAATGGCCGTGCCTCAGGACCTCATCGGGGTGGACATCGGCCCGCGCACCATCGAATTTTTCACTGATCGCATTTTGAGCGCCAAGACGGTGTTCTGGAACGGCCCCATGGGTATTTTCGAAATAGACGGCTTCGCCAAGGGAACCTTGGCCGTGGCCCAAGCCATCGCCAAGGCGACCAAGTCGGGCGCCACCACCATCGTGGGCGGCGGCGACAGCCTGGCCGCGCTGGCCAAGGCCGGGCTTTCCGGACGCGTGAGCCACGCCTCGACCGGCGGCGGCGCCAGCCTGGAGCTCCTGGAAGGGAAAATTCTGCCGGGCTTGGCCGCGCTGGCTTTATGATTGGCCGAACCCGGACAAACTGATATAATACAGCCCCTATGTTCTACCACTTCATCCTGTCCGTGCACGTGCTCGTGTGCGCGCTTTTGGTCCTCGTTATTCTTCTGCAGACCGGCCGGGGCGCGGGCTTGTCCGTCTTCGGCGGCGGCGGAGATTCCCTCATCACCACGCCGACGGGATCCAATTTCCTCAAGACCGCCACGCAGGTGCTGGCCGGAGTCTTCGCGGCCACGTCGCTTTTCCTGACGCTATTGACCAACCGCACGGGGATGAGCAGCGTCACGTCCCGATTCAGCCTTCCTCAGGCGCCGGCGTCCCAGCCGGCCGCTCCGTCGACGCCGTCCGCGTCCAAAGCCGGGGCGGAGGCTCCAGTCAAGAAATAAGGCTTTTTGCGCGGGTGGCGGAACTGGCAGACGCGTACGTTTGAGGTGCGTATGCCGAAAGGCGTGAGGGTTCGAGTCCCTCCCCGCGCATTCTTATCCCGGCGCTAGCCGCCTTGGTTCCACCGATCGGGCCGGCCTTTGCGATACATCCGACGCCGGCGTATCCGCCGGATTTGCCCGTGTCCGCGCATCGGCAGCCGTCTTATCCGCCCTCCGGGAAAACGCCGGGCACGGCGGGCCCGCGCGCGCTTCATCATCGCCCGCCGCAGCAAGCGCCGCCGCGCCGAGGGCATCCTCCGCCAGAGGCGGCGCAGCCTTCGTTGGCGCCGCAAAAGCCGGGCCATGCGCGCGCGATAACGCAAAAAATGCCGCAGCGCGTAGGGCCGCGCGGGCCGACCGCCGCGCGGCACGTTGGTTTCATGGTTCGGGGTCAAAATGGCCGGCGGTCCGCCGGCGGAACCCTGCACCTCGACGCGCCCTTCATCGAAGACTCCGACGTCGGTCGCGCCCTGGGCGTTCACGTCTACGCCGAACTCGGTGCCGCGCACCGCGGCCACGGCCTCGGGCGTTTCCACCATGAGCGCCTGTCCGGTCAAAAGATGCTGGATTTTGGCCAACAGCCCTCCGGAACTCAGGGACAATTTAGTCGACGAGCGATCGTCCGAGCGCAGGACGAAATCCGAATCCTCGTTCAAGGAGATAAGATGCAGGCCGTCGAGACCCACTTCGGCGGAGGCGCCGGGACCGGTCGTGACGCGGTCCCCCTGCTCCAGAGGCATGCCCGCGGCCGCGGCGACGGAACTGGAGGCGCCGGCCGGAAACACCTCGACGGCGCCCTGAGTCGAGACGATGCGCGCGTCCCAGTCGTTCGCCCCTGATGCCGCCGCAGCGTTCCCCTGTCCCAAGACCGCGGCCGGGAAGGCCGCGGCGAAAGCCAGGGCAAAAACAAGAGCGGATTTTTTAGCGCGCATGGATGGCCCGAGGCGGGCCATCCCTATAAATAACAGGAGTCGGAAAGAAAATCAAGCCCCGGATTTTTCGGCGGCAAACGCCTCGGCGGGCGCGGCCAAGGCGGAAATCTCGTAATCGATGGCCGCGACGGAGGCCAGGGCCGCGGTCTCGGCGCGCAGCGTCGCGGGGCCAAGCCCGAATAAGAGCGCGCCTTCCGCCTCGGCGAGCTCGACTTCCTCGTCCGCCCAGCCGCCTTCGGGACCTATGAAGAGATACGCGGTAAATTCCCCGCCCGCGGCCTCGCGCAGAGCCCGCTCCAGGGCCGGACGAAGGACGGAGGCCGCGCAGACTCCGGGCAGAGCCTCCCAGGCGAAAAAAACCGGGCCGCGGTCCCGGCAGGATTTAAGCGCGTCGCGCAGATGGACGGGCCCGCGCAGCGCGGGAAGCTCCGCGCGGCCGCATTGCTTGGCCGCGGCCATGATCACGCGCCGGGAGCGCTCCATTTTGGCCCGCGCCGCATCTTCGGGAACGATGGTCCGCTGCGTCAAAAGCGGCGCGAACGCCGCGACGCCCAGCTCCGTGCCTTTCTCCAAAAGCCAGTCCCAACGGGCCTGCTTTAAGAGCGCCTGGCAAAGAACGACGCGGGCTCTGGCGGGCGCCGGCGAGCTGCCCCCGATTTCATTCTGGAGCGTTCCGGAGACGGTTCCGTCTTTGCGGATTTCCGTGATGACGCCCTCGAAGCGCCGGCCGCGTCCATCGAAAAGCCGAAGCGAATCTCCCGGACGGCAGCGCAGGACCTTCGCGACATGAAACGCCTCCGGCCCCTTGAGCACGAAGGACTCGCCCGAGACGGCGTCCGGCGGAAGAAAAAATTGCGGCATGGCGCGGCCTCCTAGTCCTTTCCGAAAATTTTCCGGAAAATTCCGCCGTCGTCCTTGGCCGCTTCGGAGTCATGTCGCGCCGAACCGTTGGCGGATGCCGGAGAATCGGCCTCGCCGCGCAGGCTGCGCGCCAGTTCCGCCAAGATTTTCTCCTGATGGGGCGTGAGCGACTTGGGCACCTCCACCTTGACGCGCACCAGCAAGTCGCCGCGGCCCTTGCCGTGGAGTTTGGGCATGCCCTGTCCGCGCACGCGCAACATGGCGCCGTGCTGCACTCCGGCCGGCACCTTGATTTTGATTCGCTCGCCGTCGATGGCGGCCAAGTCCAGTGACGCGCCCATGGCCGCCTCGGCGATGTTGACGCCCCGCTCGCTGATCAAGTCGTCCTCCACGCGCTCAAAGCGCGGATCCGGCTTGACGCGGATTAAAACGTAGAGATCGCCCGAGGCCGTGCCGCGGCCTCCGGCCTCGCCTTCCCCGGCGATGCGCAGGTTCGCGCCGTCGTAGATGCCCGGAGGAATCTTCACGGTGAACTTGGCTTCCTTACGCGAGCGCCCCGCGCCCCGGCACGCGTGGCATGGCTTCTCGATGATTTGGCCCTCGCCGCGGCAGGCGGGGCAGGTCTGCGATAAGGAAAAAAATCCCTGGGACATCTGCACGCGTCCGGAGCCCCGGCATTGGGCGCAACGCTTCAAGCCCGAGCCCTCCTTGGCGCCCGTGCCGCCGCAGGTGCCGCACACTTCCAAGCGCTCGAAGGACAGCGGCATCTGCGTGCCGCCAAAGGCCTGCTCCAGAGAGACCGAGGCCTCGTACTTGAGATCCCGGCCGCGGCGGGAGCCTCGGCGCCCGCCTCCGCCAGTGCCCGAGGCGCCGAAAATGCTTTCTACGAAATCCTCGAACACGTCGCTCATGTCAGCGGTCTGGCCGAAGCCCCCCGCGCCGAAGGGCCCGCCACCCGCGCCTGAGACGCCCGCCTCGCCGAACTGATCATAGAGCCGGCGCTTCTGGGGATCGGAGAGCGTTTCGTAGGCCGCGTTTACCCGGCGGAACTCCTCCTCGGAATCCTTGCTTCCCGGATTGCGGTCCGGATGGTGCTTCATGGCCAGCTTCCGGAAGGCCGCTTTGATCTCGGCCTCGGAAGCGTTGCGGGCCACGCCCAGAACGCCGTAGTAGTCCTGCGCCATTTAAAGCCTTCGGGCTAGCGCTTCTCGTCCACGACTTCGGCGTCGACGACCGTGTCGCCGCCGGATCCTTTCTTGCCGTCACCGGAAGCGTCCGGCCCTTGCTCCGCCCCGGCTCCTGACGACTTAGCGCTTTCCGCCTTGTAGATTTCCTCGGCTAATTTGTGCGAGACCTTCATGAGCTCGTCCTTGGCCTTGGCGATGGCGGCGACGTCGTCGCCTTTCAAGGCTTCCTTCAAGTCGGAGATGCCACGCTCGATGGCGGTGCGCTCCTCCTGGCTGGCCTTGTCGCCGTGGTCGCGCAGAGCCTTCTCCGACGCGGCCAACACCGCGTCGGCCTCGTTCTTGGCGGCGACCTTCTCCTTGAACTTCTTGTCCTCATCGGCGAAGCGCTCGGCTTCCTGCACGAACTTTTCCACCTGATCCTTGGAGAGCTTATTGGGCGCCGAGATGGTGATGTGCTGGGCCTTCTTGGTGCCCAGGTCCTCGGCCTTGACGCTCAAGATGCCGTTGGCGTCGATGGAGAAGCTGACCTTGATCTGCGGCACGCCGCGAGGCGCGGGCGGGATGCCGTCCAGGTCAAACTTGCCCAGGGGCACGTTGTCGGACGCCTTGGGCCGCTCGCCCTGGAGCACGTTGACCGTCACCGCGGGCTGGTTGTCCGCCGCGGTCGAAAAAATCTGCGACTTCTCGACCGGGATAGTGGTGTTGCGCTCGATAAGCGGCGTCATGACCCCGCCCAGGGTCTCGATGCCCAGCGTCAAGGGCGTCACGTCCAAAAGCAGCACATCCTTGACCTCGCCGGTCAGGACCGCGGCCTGCACCGCCGCGCCCATGGAGACGCACTCCATCGGGTCGATGCCGTGCTCGACCTTCTTGCCCACGTAATCCTCGACGAATTTCTGCACGATGGGCATGCGCGTGGGGCCGCCGACTAGGATGATTTTGGTGATGTCGGAGGGCTTCATCTTGGCGTCGTTCAAGGCTTGGTCGACGGAAGTCTTGCAGCGCTTGACGATGGGGTCGACCAGCGCCTCGACCTTGGCCCGGGTGATCTTGAAGGCCAGGTGCTTGGGCACGTTGTCGACGGCGGTGAGATAGGGAAGGTTGATCTCGGTCTCCATCGTGGTGGAAAGCTCGATTTTGGCCTTCTCCGCGGCCTCGCGCACGCGCTGAAAGGCCATCGGATCCTTGCGCACGTCCACGCCGGTCTCCTTCTTGAACTCGCCGGCCACGAAATCGATGATGGCGTTGTCCATGTCCGTGCCGCCCAGCTGCGTGTCGCCCGAGGTGGAGACCACCTCGAAGACCCCGCCGCCGAAATCCATGACCGTCACGTCCAAGGTGCCGCCGCCCAGATCGAAGACCATGATCTTCTCGTCCTTGCCCTTCTTGTCGATGCCGTAGGCGAGGCACGCGGCCGTTGGCTCATTGACGATGCGCACGACCTCGAGGCCGGCGATTGAGCCCGCGTCCTTGGTGGCCTGGCGCTGGTTGTCGTTGAAATAGGCCGGAACCGTGATGACGGCTTTTTCCACCTTGTCGCCCAAGAAGGCCTCCGCGTCGCGCTTGACCTTCTGGAGCAGAAAGGCCGAGAGCTGCTGGGGCGTGTATTCCTTGCCGTCCGGGGCCTTGTACTTGTGGTCCGTGCCCATCTTGCGCTTGAAGGCCATGAAGGTGCCTTCGGGATTGGCCACGGCCTGGCGCCGGGCGGGCTCGCCCACCAGGAGCTGGCCGTCCTTGGCGAAGGCCACGTAGGACGGGAAGGCCTTGCCGCCGATGGAGGTTCCCTCCGCCGACGGAATCAACGTGGCCTTGCCGCCTTCCATGACGGAGGCCGCCGTGTTCGAAGTTCCCAAATCAATGCCGATGATCTTGCTCATACATCCTCCTTATTGCTTCTGTTTGCCCGGTCCCTGCGAGATGCGCACCCGCGCGGGGCGCAGCACCTTGTCGTGAAGGGTGAATCCGGCCTGCAAAACGTCGAGCACCGTGCCTTCGGGGCTCTGGGATTCCACCGCGCCCAGCACTTCGTGGCGCAACGGATCGTAGGGCTTGCCGACCGCGTCCATGGCCGCGACGCCCTCTTCCTTGAAAATCTTTTCGAACTCCTTGAAAATCCCCTCCATGCCTCGAGCTAAATCCGAATCCGCGTGGGCCGCCTGAATCTGCCCGTGCGCCTTTTGGAGCAAATCGTAAATCGGCAGAAGCTTGAGCAAAATCTGCGCGCGGCCCATTTTGTAAATCTCGGGCTTTTCCCGATCCACGCGCTTGCGGTAGTTCTCGAACTCGGCCTTAAGGCTCAAAAGCTGCCTGAAATAGTCCGGCTCGGCCGCCGCGTCCGCGGGCTGCTCCGCCTCCAAAGCCTTGCCGGAGAGAGCCTCTGCATCCTGGGCCGCCTGCGCCTGTTCCGATTCCAGCGCGGCGTCCTTGGACTTGGATTCGGAAGACCGGCTCATGCCTGGTCCTCCTCGGCCCAGTGGGCCAGGCGGTTGGACACCAAGCCGCTCATGTACTCGACCAAGCTCATCATGCGCGGATATTCCATGCGTTTGGAGCCCAGAATCCCCAGGACGCCGACGACGCGGCCGTTGTAATTGTAGGTCGTCGTGACCAGGCTAAATCCGGCGAGCTCGGGAATGCCGCTTTCCGCTCCGATGCGGACCTGCGGCTTGGCCGCCGCGTTTTTGCCCGGCATCTGCGTCTTGAGCTCCCGGCCCAGAAGCCCGGCAATGGCGTTTTTCTCGCTGATCATGCGGATGAGCGACTGGACCATCTTAAAGTCGCCGATTTCCTCGGCTTGGCTCAGGATGTTGTCCGCGCCATCGACGAAAAGCGCGTCCGGAGCCACGATGCTCCCTACCTCACGCAACAAATTGTCCGCCAAAAGGCCCAGATCCTTGAATTCATCCTCCATCTGCCGGAGCTTGGCCATCACGATGGCTTGGGCCTGCGCCGCGCCGAGGCCGCGGATGTTCTCGTTCAAGAACCGATTGAGCATGTTGATTTGCCGGGCCGCCGGGGCGAAAGAAAGCTGGATGGGCCAATGCCGGACCAGCCCCGTCTCGGTCACCAAAATCGCCAGCACGCTCTTGCCGCTTAACGGGATAAGCTCCAGGCGCTTGATGGTCTGCCGGTCCGCCCGGGGCGAAAGCACCAAGCCGGCGCTGCGCGAGACGCGGGACAAGAGGCGCGAAGTCTCGGCGAGGAGAGTGTCGAGTTCCTGCATGCGCTCGCGGTACTGGCTCTCGATGCCTTCCTTTTCGTCCGCGGCCAAGCGCTGGACGTCCGCCAGGTAATCCACGAAAAATCGGTAGCCGCGGTCGGTCGGTTCGCGGCCGGCGGAGGTGTGCGGCTGGTGGAGAAATCCTTCTTCCTCGAGTTCCTGCAGGATGTTGCGGATGGTCGCCGGGGACAAATTAAAGCGCCCCTCCTCCGCGATGATGGAGGAGGAGACGGGCCGCGAGGTCTTGATGTAATAGTGGACGGCCCACTGCAGGATGTCCTTCTTCCTGCGCTCCGCGATTTCAGGCTTTAGCTGCCGCATATCTCTATATAAGGATGCTGACTTTGCGTTATGTCGGCCTTCTTAATTAGCAATCTTAAATACCGACTGCTAATATTATAAACCACCGCGCACGCGGAGTCAAGACCGCCCTGCTTTTAGCGCGCTATTTGAGAAGCTTGTTGCCCGTGATCACCTCATCGATGATCCCGTAAGCTTTGGCTTCTTCGGCGGACATGTAGTAGTTGCGCTCCATGTCCTTACTGAGCTTCTCCAGCGGCTGGCCCGTGTGCTTGGCCATGATTTGCTCCAAGATCTCCCGGGTCTTGGCCATCTCCTTGGCCTCCAGCACGATGTCGGTCGCCTGGCCCGAGATGCCGCCCACCAGGGGCTGGTGGATCATGATGCGCGACTGCGGCAGGGCGAAGCGCTTGCCCTTGGCGCCCGCGGCCAAAATAACGGCGCCGAAGGACATGGCCATGCCCATGCAGATGGTGGTAATCGGAGACTTGATGAACTGCATGGTGTCGTAGACCGCCAGACCCGCGGTCACCATGCCGCCGGGGGAATTGATGTAGAGGTTGATGTCCTTGCTGTGGTCGTCCGAGTCCAAGTACAAAAGCTGGGCGATGAGCACGTTGGCCGAGTCCGTGGTGAACTCGCCCTCGTAGCCGCCGACGAAGATGATGCGGTCCTTCAAGAGGCGCGAGTAGATGTCGTAGCCGATGACGGCGCCCTGGTTGGCGCGCTCGATGACTTGGGGTATAAGATTCATGGTTCCTCCCGTTTCCGGATATTCTATCATCTCATGATGGCAAAGTCAGCCGCGACCAAGGAACATTTCGCCCGACTGCTCGAACTGCTTGAAATCGAGCGGGAGGCGGAGAAGGAAGAGAACATCCGCGAGATCAGGCGCTACCCGCTTTCCACCCGCGAGGCCCTGGGCAAGACCGCGACCGGACTCATCCTCGAAGGCGTCGAGGAAGGCTTAGGCGGGATGCCGCTCTTGGCGCTCTATCGATCCAAATCGGAGGGCGGCGCGGACGAGGACCTTTCCCCGTTCCACGCCATGGGCTCCGGCGACAACGTGCTGGTAAGCTTCCCGCCGGGCACCGAGCCCGCCGGCGCCGAGGGAACCCTTTACAGCGTCGAGGAGAACCGCGCCGTGGTCGCGCTCTCCGGCCCGTCGCCGCGGAAATTTCCGCGCGGCGCCTTTCAAATCGACATCCTGGGCTCGGACGCCACCTACCGGCGCATGAAAAAGGCCCTGGCCGCGGTCATGGATGCCAAGAAAAGCCGCTTGGCCGAGCTGCGCGAAATTTCCCTGGGCCAGAGCGCGCCCGCCAAGGGCCGCGCGCATACCGTCGATTTTCTCAACGAGGGCCTAAACGAGTTCCAACGCCAGGCCGTCCTGCGCTGCCTCTTTGCCCAGGACGTCGCCCTAGTCCACGGCCCGCCCGGGACCGGCAAGACCACGGTCTTGGTTGAAATCATCCGCCAGGCCGTCCTGCGCGGGGACCGGGTGCTGGCCAGCGCTCCCTCCAACATCGCGGTCGACAACATCCTGGAAAAACTTTTTCCCGCGGGGCTGCGCGTGGTGCGGCTGGGGCATCCGGCGCGGACCCTGGAGTCCCTGCGCCACAGCAACCTGGCCGCGCTCATCGAGGAGGATCCCGCCTATAGCGAGGTGCGGGAGTTGGACGCCTGGCGGGAACGCCTTATCAAGCGCGGCTCGCGCTTTGGCCGCGGGCAGCTGGGCTACGACGAGAAGCAGCGTCTCGACCGCGAGACGGCCAAGCTCTGGCGCCAAGCCCGCGACATCGAATACGACATCTCCCGACGCATCATCGCGGGCGCGCAGGTGGTGCTGGCCACGCACGGCGGCCTCTCGCACAAGCTGGTCAAGGGCTCTTTCGACTTGGTCGCCATGGACGAGGCCTCCCAGGCGACCGAGCCCCTGTCTTGGATTGCTCTCACCATGGCCAAGAAAGCGGTCTTCGCAGGCGACTCGCTGCAGCTGCCCCCCACCATCTATTCAAAGGAAGCCGCCGCGGGCGGACTTGCCGTCACCTTGTTCGACCGCCTAAAGGACGTCTTGCCCGACTCCCTGCAGACGCTTTTGCGCGTGCAGTACCGCATGCATGAGGCCATCATGGGATTTTCCTCGGGAGAGTTCTACGAGGGCAAGCTCATCGCGCACGAATCGGTTAGGCGCCACACCGCCGCGGAATTGGACGGTGTCGAGGCCGATGACTTGACCGGCATGCCTCTGACCTACGTCGACACCGCCGGCGCCGGCTACGACGAGTCCTGGAACGAGCTTTTGGAGAGCCGCGAGAACGCGGGCGAGGCCAAGCTCGCCGTCAGGCTCTTGAACAAGCTTTTGGCCGCGGGCTTGGCGCCCAAGAGCGTGGCCGTCTTGACTCCCTACGTGGCCCAGGCGCGGCTCCTGCGCGGCATGCTCAAGGTTCCGGGCCTGGAAATCGGATCGGTGGACGGTTTTCAGGGGCGCGAGAAAGAAGCCGTCATCGTCTCCTTGGTGCGCTCAAACCCGGACGCCGAGGTGGGCTTTCTCGCGGACGCCCGGCGCATGAACGTGGCTTTGACCCGCAGCCGCCGCCTGCTCATCGTCATCGGCGACAGCGCCACCTTGGGGCAAAATCCATTCTACGCCCGCTTCATCGACTACGTGGACAAGGCCGGAGCGCACCGCTCGGCCTACGAGTGGCCCGAAATTTAGAACCGGCCGGGCCCCGCTAATTCCCGCCGTCCCACGCGGCGCCCTTCAGGAACGAGAAGTTCAGCACGCCGTCGAGCGCCTTCTCGAGCGAGGTTTTTTGCGGAGCAGGCGCCGCCTGCGCGGCCGCGCTTTGGGCCTGGCTGAAAATCTGGTTGAGGAAGTAAGCCAGGCGCACGCCGGCTTTTTCCAGCTGCTCGTAGGCGATGGGCTGCATCCGCGTCACATAATCCGGCCCAAACACCGCGGCGTTCTGCGACGAATCATAGTCCTGCGCGTAAACGGGCCGGATCACGTTCTTGGCGATGTAAAAGCTTTCCACCGCGGCTTGGTCCGGCAAATCCGGCGAGGCCGTCCACCCGCTTGTATCGCGATTTTCCAAATCCGCGTCGAGCTTCGCCGCCAAGTCCGCCGCGTCGGCCGCCTGGGCCTGATCCGTCTCGGTCATGGCGCCGTAGCGGGGCGTCAGCACGTCGTCCCAGAGGGCGTGAAGATTGAGCGGCTGTCCCTCGAAAACGACCTTCTTCTTATTGCCGCCCCAATCGTTGTCATCGTTGATGTGCAGCGGCTGGTGCTCGTCGCCCACGAAGTGGACCAGGAACATCAGGGCCAACTGCCGGTCGCTCGACGAGGAACTCGGGGACTCCAAAATCTGCATATCATACTTGACCTGGGCCATCACGCATTTCTTGGCCGGATTGCCGTTGGCGTTGTCCGGACAGTACTGCTCGATGTCCGCGGCATCAGGCGAGGCCCCGTTGGGAACGTTGGCGAAGTGCCACGCGGAACTAGCCTTCCACGGGATATCGACGGGCCCGAAGGCCGTCTGCTCGCCGGCGCCGATCTCGATGATCCCCGCGCAAACAAAAGGGCTCTGCTTGGCGTACTTGATCTCATCGGGGCAAGCGGCGATGTCCTGAAGCGCAACGTCATGGCCCTGGCTGTTCTGACCTAAAATCGCCTGCACGGCGTTCAAGGCCTGCGGCGTCAGCCGCTCCTGCGCCAGGATGCCGATGGCCTTGTGTCCGACGAACCCCCAGGCGAAAAGCCGGGAGGGAACCAGCGACAGGGCGGCGCCCAGCGCCAGCAGCGCGGCCAACCGGACTCGCGACGTTTCCTTCATCATTCTCATTTTCCCCCGCGCACCGCCGTTTTTCGCATGCTATTTTCCTCGTATAAGGTCGACGAGCGCGGACCACCATCTCTTTTTCGCGGCAGCCGGGGCCGAGACGGGCGCGGGCTCAAGCGCCAAGTCCAGAACCTGCTCGACGCGGGTCACCGGCACCAGCGTCATGTTCTGGCGCACATCCGCCGGAAGCAGATCCAAGTCCCCTTCGTTGGCCGCCGGAAAAATCACGGTCTTGTAGCCCAGGCGATAGGCCGCCATCACCTTGTCCTTCAAGCCGCCGATGGCGCCCACTTCCCCGTGCAGGCCGACTTCGCCGGTCATGGCGACGCCGGGCTTAACCGCGCGGCCGGTCAACTCGCTGACCAAGGCGGTGGTCATGGTGACGCCGGCCGAAGGCCCATCGATGGGCCCCGACGGGAAGGCGTTGATGTCCACGTCCATATCCTTGAAGGCTGCCGGAGCGACGCCGAACCGCTCGGCGTTGGCCTTGAGGTAGCGGTAGGCGTTGTTGGCGGAATCCTGGAACTGCTCCTTCATCAGCATGCGCAGGTTCATCTGGCCCTCTCCGGGCTTCTGGGCCGAGCTCTTCAAGGCCTCGACGGCCAGCACGCTGCCGCCCATGCCGTTGCTCATCACGGCGAGGCCCGTCGCGTAGCCCACGCCGTTGTTCACGTTGACCTCGCGGAGCGCGTGCTTCTCGCGGCCGAGGTATTCGCGCACCATCTCCTTGGTGATCTCGGCGGGCACGCGCTTGCCGGAGTATTCCTCTTCCACCAAAAGACCGCGCAGAAGCGCGCCCACTTGGCGCTTTAATTCCCGCACGCCGGGCTCGGCGGTGTAGCTCTCGACGATGTAGTCCATCGCCTCCGACGTCATCGATATCGACTTCGGATCGAGCCCCAGGCTCTTGGCCGTCTGCGGCAGGACTTGGTTTCTAATGATGTCGGCCTTGGCCGCGGTCGTGTAGCCCGTGAACTCGACGATCTCCATGCGGTCGCGCAGGGCCGGCGGGATGCCGGACATGTCGTTGGCCGTCACGATGAAGAGCACGTTCGATAAATTATAGGGCACTTCCATGTAGTGGTCCTGGAAGGTGTTGTTCTGCTCGGGGTCCAAGACCTCCAAGAAGGCCGGCTGGGCGCTGCCCCGGCCGGAATCCTGGGGCATCTTGTCGACTTCGTCGAGCAGCATGACCGGGTTATTGACGCCCGCCTGCTTCATCAAGCGGATGATGGAGCCCGGCTGCGAGCCCATGTAAGTCCGGCCGTGCCCGCGGATGTTGCTCTCGTCCGAGACTCCGCCCAAGGAGAAGCGCACGAACTTGCGCCCCATGGCCTCGGCGATGGCCTGGGCGATGGAGGTCTTGCCCACTCCCGGCGGGCCGATGAAGAGCAGGATGCCGCCGCCGTTGGACTTGGTGCGCTTCCTCACGGTCAAAAACTCCAACACGCGCTTCTTGACTCCCTCCAAGCCCGAGTGGTCGCGGTCCAGGATTTTCTTGGCCTCGGTCAAATCGTAGCGATCCGTGGTGTGCCGCGACCAAGGCACGGCCGTCAGCCAGGAAATGTAGGTCTTTATTTTCTGGGCTTCCGAATCCCGGGGATTCATGTCGCTCATGTTCTCCATCTCGCGCAGCGCGACAAGCTCGACGCCCGCGGGCATCCCGGCGGTCTCGATTTTCTCCAGCAGATCGGACTGCTCCTTGGCCTGCTTCCTGAGAAACGCCTGAGCGGCCGGCTCCTCCGCGTACACGGCGGCTTTCTTGAGAGTCTGGACGTGGTCGAAAAGCTGCGTGCGCAGCTCCTGAAGCTCCTTGGACTCGTCCTCCGCGTCGTTGGTTCCGCGATGGCCGGGCAAAGTCAGGATGGGGCGCCCGCTGGAGCCCATGCGGCCGCCGTCGAACTCGCCTGCCGCGGCCATCCCGGAATTCTCCTGGCCGCCGGCGGAGGCCGCGGTCATGCCCTCCAACTCGGCCACGGCCGGATCACGCCCCGGCGCGTCTTTGCGCGCGGCGGCTTGCGCCTGGCGGACGGCGGAAATCGTCTCGGCCCGGGGCGCCGCTTCGGCCGCGGGAAGCAGAGGCGTCTCCGGGCGGCTCTCGTCCGCGGGCGCCGCGGAAACGGCGGAAGCGGGGAGCGGCGGCAGGGACGCGGCGGCAAAAATCGCGGCCGGCGTTCCGCCCGAAGCCGAAATTCGGGCCGGGGCCCCCGATAAACCAAGCCGGGCGGGAGCCTGCAAATTAAAAGAGCCCAACTGAGACGCGGAAATATCGGGAATCGCCTGGAAATTTCCGAACGAGCCCGCGGGAAGGGCCTCGACTGCCTCCGCGCGGACCGGCGCCGCCTCCTCGGCCTGGGCCCAAGAATTAACCGGCGCGCACAACGGCCACGCGGCAATTAAAAAAGCCGACGCCGCCGCTGGAAATTTCACAAGTCGCATGTCACTGCTCCTTTAATTGGCTTCGCTGCTCGGCCGGCGCGCCTTCGCGTCGGCCATTTGTGGGAGTATAAGAGGATTGCCGCGGGCTGGAAATGGGCATAATGGGAATAAGCGCGCCTTCTTAAGCCCTAGGCGATTTTAGGCCTAAAGACCCACGGCCAGCGCCGGCGCGGACGCGCAAGCCGCCGAAGTTTTCGCTATAATAGGGAAAATCCAGGGAGGCATCCGTCATGATCAGCACATCCGATTTCCGCAACGGCCTGGTGTTCGAGGACGAGGGTCAGATTTACCAGATCATCTCCTACCAGCACCACCGCAAGTCCCAGTCCGCCGCGGTCTACCGCACGACGCTGCGCTCCTTGACCACCGGCGGCATGGTCGAGCGCTCCTACCCGTCGGGCGCCAAGTTCCGCGAGGTGCCGGTGACCAAGCGGGAGAAAACCTACAGCTACGACGAGGGCGCCAACGCCGTGTTCATGGACGTGGAGACCTACGAGCAGGTCTCCTACCCCAAGGAGCGCCTGGGCGATCAGGCCAAGTTCCTGCAGGAGAACATGCAGGTCCTGGGCGTCTACATCGACGATAAGCTGACCAGCATCGAGATTCCTCCCAATGTTGTCCTGCTCGTCACCTCCACGGTTCCCGGCGTCAAGGGCGACTCGGTGTCCAACATGGTCAAGCCCGCGACCCTGGAGACGGGCCTCGAGGTCCAGGTCCCGCTCTTCATCAAGGAAGGCGACCGCATCCGCGTGGACACGCGGACCTCGTCCTACGTGGAGCGCGCCAACAAGGAAGAATAGTGGCCAAGAAAATACTGATTTTCGAGGACGACCCGGGCTACCAGGAGCTGCTCAAGGCGCTCCTGGGCGAGTACGACCTCTCCGTGTGCGCCAGCGTCGAGGAGGCCTCCAAGCACTTCGGCTCCGGCCTCTTCGACCTCATTCTCTGCGACATCAACCTGCTGGGCATGTCCGGCTTCGAGCTCCTCCAGCAGATGCGGGACAGCGGCTTGAGCGAAAAAATTCCCTTCATCTTCTGCTCGAGCCAGTCCGACCCCGGAACCAAGGAGCGCGCGATGGAGATGGGCGCGACCGGCTTCGTGGCCAAGCCCTTCGACGCCGACGCGCTCACCGCCCTGGTGCGCTCCCTCCTCAAGTCGTGATCAAAGCCGTCATCTTTGACGTCGACAACACGCTGACCGACTTCATGCGCACCAAGCGCGCGGCCGTGGAGTCCGCGGTCGACGGCATGATGGACGCCGGCCTGGTCGCCGACAAGCAGAAGATGGTCGACAAGATTTTCGAGACTTACTTCAAGGAAGGCGTCGAGGACCAAAAGATTTTCGACAAGATCTTAAAGCAGGAAACGGGCTCGGTGGACTACAAAATCCTGGCCGCGGCCATCGTGGGCTACCGCCGGGCCAAGGCGGGCTCCATGGCCCTCTACCCGCACGTAAGCCTCACGCTGACCACTCTCCTTAAATCCGGCGTCAAGATGGCGGTGGTCTCGGACGCGCCCAAGCTCGAGGTCTGGCTGCGCATCGTGGGCCTGGGCATGCATAATTTCTTCGACTGCGTGGTGACGGCCGAGGACGCCGGAGCCCGCAAGCCCGCGGCCGCGCCCTTCATGAAGGCGTTGGATCTTCTGGGCGTCAAACCCCAAGAGGCCATCATGGTGGGCGACTGGGCCGAGCGCGACATCGCGGGCGCCAAGAAGCTCGGCATCCGCACGGCCTGGGCCAAGTACGGCGACACCTTCGACACCAAGGATTCCGGCGCGGAGTTCGAGCTCTCGGACATCCTGGAGCTGCTCGCCATCGTGCACAAAGAGAACGCGCCGTCTTGAGAAAAATCCTTCTTGCCGCCGGCTCTCTTGCGCTCGCCGCCCTGCCGGCCCGCGCCCTGCGCGTGGAAACCATGGCCCTGCCGTCGGGCTACCGGGTGGCGGCTTCCACGACTCCCGGCATACCGGCGCCGACCATGCTGGTCGTCTCGGGCCAAGCCATTGTGCGCTTCTCCACGGCCGCGCCGGACGAAGCGACGCAATCGGCCAACCTGCAAACCATCGGCGCCCGCGTCCTCTCAGAGCTGCCGTTCGGCTGGACCTTGGTGGGCCTGCCCGCGGGCGTGTCGGTCTCAAGCGGATTGGCCCTATTGAGCGGCGTCCCGAATATTTCGCAAATTCAGCCAGACCACGCTTACCGGCCAAGCGATGTTACCCCCAACGATCCCTTGTTCTCCCAGCAGTACGCGCTCACCAACATCGACGCCCCGCAGGGCTGGGCCTACGGCACAGGCTCCTCGGCCACGGTCACCATCGCCATGGTGGACACGGGCATCGATTCTACCCACCCCGATTTTTCCGCGAAATTATTTTTAAGCGCCGGCAAATTTTTTGATCCAGACAACAGCGGCACTGAGTCGGCCGACAATCCGCCCACCGTGGCCTGCTACCACGGCACGGCCACCTCGGGCATAGCCGCAGCGTCGACCAACAACAGCGCCGGCATCGCGGGAGTCTCCTGGGGCGCCAAGTTGGTCTCCCTGCGCGTGTTCAACACGGCCGATTGCAACACGGACTGCAGCGATACGGGAGCCAACAATGGTTGCGCCACGGATGACGCAGCCATCGACAACGCCCTCGGCTACGCGGACACCACCTTGGCGGGCAACTCCGCGACCTACGGCAAGGTGGTCGTCAACATGAGCATCGGCGGCAAGGGGTCGTGTCCTTCCGATGATAAAACCGCCCTTGATACGGCCGTGGGCGACGGCGTGCTCGTGACGATTTCCGCGGGCAACGACGGCGGCGCGGTCAACGAGCCCGCAAACTGCGCGGGAACCACGTCGAGCGGCGGCATCATCCCGGTGGGAGCGACCGACTCCAGCGACGCCATCGCGTCGTTTTCCTCCAACGGCCCGGAGCTGGCCGCCAACGGCGTGGTGGCCCCGGGCGTCGACGTGGAAACGACCAACTATCCCGGCGGTGGCTATACCAACACCGCCAGCGGCACCTCTTTTTCCGCGCCGCACGTGGCGGGCTTGGCCGCGCTTCTTTGGTCCTTGCAGCCCAATGCCACGCCCGCGGATATCCAATCCTGGATCCGCGGCGGGGCCTATAACTTGGGCGACGCCGCCAACAATCAGGGCGCGGGGCTCATCAACGTCTACAACTCCATGCGCCTGGCCGCGGGCGCCTCGGGCATCGGCGGCGGGACCGGCCCCTACGCCTACCCGAACCCGTTTCGGCTCTCGCAGAACGCCTCGGTCCGGTTCAACATTCCCACGAGCCTCAACGGCTCCAACACGGACATCAAGATATTCACCGTCAACGGCCAGCTGGTCCGCGATCTCTCGGCGCCGCTGTGGGACGGCACGAACTCGGCGGGAAGCCAAGTCGCCTCGGGGACCTATTTCTTCGAGGTCAAAACTTCCGCTGGACACGCCGTGGGCCGCATGGCCGTCATCCGCTGACAACCCGCCCCGCGCGCTCGGCGCCTCTTGAAAACGCCGCGATTTGGAGCCATACTCAAAATCGCTCCAGGGCCCTTCCATGACCAGAATAATGAGCATCGAAGACGATCCGGACGTTCAGCACCTCATCAGCAGCGCGCTTTTCAAGGAAAAATACGACATCCATTACGCCTGGAACGGCCAGGAAGGCTACGAAAAAATCCTGGCGCTGCGGCCCGCGCTCATTCTGCTCGACTTGATGCTCCCCATCCTAAACGGCGTGGACGTCCTCAAGAAGCTGCAGGAAAACAAGGCCACCCGGGATATTCCCGTCATCATCGTCACGTCCTACGGGGACGAGGCCGACATGCTCAAATACGCCGTTCAAGTCCTGGGCGCCGCCTGCTACCTGCGAAAGCCTTTCGTCCCCAATGAACTGGTCGCGGCGATTAAGCAGGTGCTCGTTCGATTTCCGAGCGCTGAGTCCGGGCGCCCTCCCGCGCCGGCCGCCAAAGAACTCAAAAAGGGCTGCCTGCGCGCCGACAAGAGCTCCTTGACCGTGTGGATCGACGATCGCCTCGTCGCCACCCTGCCGGACAAGGAGTTCGCTCTGCTTGAGCACCTCATCAAAAGCCCGCGGCAGGCCACGAAAACCGCCCTGCTCTCGGCCATGGGCTACGCCGCCTCGCAAAACGACGCGCTCAAGCAGGCCGTCCACCGCCTGCGCCGGGCCCTGGGACCCGCCGAAAGGCGGCGCATCAAAACCACCAAGAGCGGCTACGAGCTCGTCGGGTAGCCATCGCCGGTGACAACCGGTGACAAAAGCCGTCTTGCCAAGGCCGGGAAGTCCTGGTACACCATCTAACGACAATCAATCGGACGGAAAGGGAGTTGCCTAAAGTGCCCGCGGCAGGCCTTCATGAACACGAACGAAAAAGACGTGGTCGTTCTTATCGCCGAAGACGACGACGACGACTATCTTTTGACTAAAAAGGCCTTCCAAGATTCCGGCTTCCAGGGCTCGTTTTGCCGCGTGAAGAACGGCGTCGAACTCATGGAAGCCCTCCTTCTTCACGAAAATCTAAGCCAGACTCCCGGGGCCGCGAACAGGCCGATGCTGCTTCTGCTCGACCTCAACATGCCCTGCAAGGACGGGCGCGAGACCCTGCGGGAAATCAAATCCCATCCGGAACTGCAGAAAATTCCCGTGGTCGTGCTGACCACCTCCAGAGCCGAGGCGGACATCGCCATGTCCTATGAGATGGGGGCCAACTCCTTCATCCATAAGCCGGCGCGCTTCGACCAATTCGTCGACTCCGTCAAATCCTTGAAGAAATACTGGTTCGAGGTGGCGGAATTGCCGCAGCGCTGGATCATGAAGAGCGTCTCATGAAAGACAACGTCATCGACGGCCTGCTCATTGAGGACGACCCGGACGACACCATGCTCCTCATCGACTTGATGACCCAGTCCGATTGGCCTTCCTTTAGGTTCACGTTCACGTGCGCCGAAAGCCTGGATGAGGGGCTTAGGCATCTTGAGAAAAACTCCGCCGACATCGTGCTGCTCGACCTGCTTCTTCCCGACAGCCGGGGCCTCGACACGGTGGCCAAGGTCCGCGCCCGGGCGCCCGACGTTCCCATCGTGGTCTTGACCGGCCTCGCCGACGAGGCCATTGGGCTTAAAACCCTGGCGCACGGCGCGCAGGACTACGTGGTCAAGGGGAATATCACCGGCCACGCGCTCAAGCGGACCATCAGCTACGCCGTGGAAAGGCACCGACTCCTGCAGAGCTTTAGAAACGTCATTGAAAGCGATCCCGACGGCATCGTCATCGTCAACGCCGCCGGCCTTATCCGGTACATCAATCCCGCGGCGAAGGCGCTTTTTTTCCGGAACGAGGAGCAGATTATCGGCAAGCCCTTCCCCTATCCCCTGCCCGAAGGCCGCCTCGGAGAATTAAAAATCCCCGCGGAAGAAGGCGGAGAAAGAAGCGCCGAGGTCCGGATATCGGAAATAGAATGGGAGGAACAGCCCGCCAGGCTCGCCTCCATCCGCGACATCACGGATTTGCGCCGCATCGAGCAGTTGAAGGCGGAAGTGCTGGAGAGCCGCCGGATGGATAAGATCAAGGACAACTTGATGAGCGCCGTCTCCCATGGGATGCGCAGCCCATTGACCATCATCAAGGCCGCCTCGGGCAACCTCAAGCAGGGCCTGACCGGCCCCCTCTCGGCGAAACAGGCGGAAATGGTTTCAATGCAATACAAGAACATCCTGCGCCTGGAAAAAATCGTCGACAACATCCTCGACTTGTCCCGATTGGAATCGGACCGCGCCGAAATCAAGGCTCGCCCCATCGACGCCGCCCATCTCATCAAGGAAACGGCGAGCAGCTTCCAGCTGGTCGCGACGGAACACGACATCCGCATAGAAACGGAGCTTCCCGAGCAACTGCCGCCGGCCTATGCGGATCCGGAATTATTCGTCCAAGTCCTCAGCAACCTCATTGATAACGCGCTTCGCTTCGCCAAAAAGCGCGTCATCATCCGTGCCAAAGCGTCGGAAGCCGACGGCGGCGGCGCGGCGGGCTCCCAGCGCACCGCGGTGCTGACCGCCCGCGCCTGCGTCCAAATCAGCGTCATCGACGACGGCCCAGGAATTCCCGGCAACCGCGTCAAGGATTTATTCAACAAGTTCGTTCAAGTCGACCGCAGCACGAAAGGCGAGGGCTATAAAGGAACGGGCCTGGGCCTGGCCATCTGCAAGGAGATCGTGGAGCGCCAAAAAGGCCGGATTTGGGTCGAAAGCAGCGAAAACAACGGCACGCAATTTCATTTCGCGCTCCCGCAGCACTCCGGCGAGCGTGGGCACGGGAGGCATTTATGATCGCGCATGACGAAAAGCCGCGGATTTTAATGGTGGATGACGATCCGGATTTCCAGTCCATCGTGAGAGGCTGGACGGCCCCCCAATACGATCACATCGGACTGGGCAGCGGCGAAGGGCTCATCGAAACGATGTCCAATGTCGAGCCGGACATCGTCATTATGGACGTGCGCATGCCGGGGCCGGACGGTTTTTTTCTGTGCAAAAGCATCCGCTCCGATCCGCGGTTTTCGGACATCCCAATCATTTTCCTGACCGGCTGCGCGGAAGACGAAAATTTCATCCGCCACCTAGACGTCGCGGGAACGGCCTACCTGACCAAGCCCGTCGCCCGCAAGCGGCTGTTGTCCACGCTGCGGGAAAATCTAACCGACAGCATCCGGGAGCAGTAGCGCCTTGCCCATGCCCGACACGATTCGCAGGAACGGCACGCACGAAGACGGGGCGCGCGTTTCGCTCGGGAACGAGGACGCGCGGCGCCTGCTCGCCGTTTTGACCGCCTTCAAACGCGGCGACTTCAGCGTGCGCATGCCGATCCAGGAGCAGAACGGCGGCGCCACCCTCGAAATCGCCAAGCTGCTCAATGAAATCATCGCGCTCAACCAACGAATGGCGGCGGAATTCCGCCGCATCGAAATCGGGGTCGGGAAGGAAGGCAACATCACCCAGCGCGCCTCCCTCATGCACGGAACCGGCTCCTGGGCGGCCTGCGTCGAGTCCGTCAACACTCTCATCGGCAACCTCATCCACCCCACGAACGAAATGGCCCGCGTCATCGGCGCCGTCGCCAAGGGCGACTTATCCCAAAGAATCCCCTCCAAGATAGGCGGACGGGAGCTTAAGGGACAGTTTCTGCGCACGGCAAAAATCGTCAACAGCATGGTGACTCAGCTGGGGTCCTTCGCCTCGGAGGTGACCCGCGTGGCCCGCGAGGTGGGCACCGAGGGCAAGCTGGGCGGCCAGGCCCAGGTCAAGGGCGTGGCCGGCACGTGGAAGGACCTGACCGACAACGTCAACTCCATGGCCGCCAACCTCACCACCCAGGTGCGCGGCATCGCCAAGGTCGTCACCGCCGTCGCCAACGGGGATCTCAAAAGGAAGCTGGTTCTGGATGTCAAAGGAGAAATCGCGGAGCTGGCGGAGACCATCAACGGGATGATAGACACCTTGGCGGTTTTCGCCGATCAGGTGACGAGCGTCGCGCGGGAAGTCGGCATCGAGGGCAAGCTCGGCGGGCAGGCCAGCGTGCCGGGCGCCGCGGGCTTGTGGCGCCACCTGACCGACAACGTCAATCAATTGGCCGCCAATCTGACCACCCAGGTGCGCGCCATCGCCGACGTGGCCACCGCGGTCACCAAGGGCGATTTGACCCGCTCGATTTCGGTCGAAGCGCAGGGCGAGGTCGCCGCGCTTAAAGACAACATCAACGAGATGATCCGAAACCTCAAGGAAACGACGCGCAAAAACACCGAGCAGGACTGGCTTAAAACGAACCTGGCCAAGTTCACCCGCATGCTGCAGGGGCAGCGGGACCTGCTCACCGTCTCGCAGCTCATCCTTTCCGAGCTGGCGCCGCTGGTCGAGGCTCAGTGCGGTGTTTTCTACATCACCGACGCGAAGGACAGCAATAAAAGCTTGGACCTGCTGGCCGGCTACGCCTATCAGGAAGACGAGCCCACGCCGAAAAAAATCAAGATGGGCGAAGGGCTCATCGGCCAATGCGCCGTGGAAAAAGAGAGCTTCCGCCTGGCGGATATTCCTCCCGGCTACGTCAAGATCAGCTCCGGACTCGGCGAAGCCGAGCCGCGCAACATCGCCATTTTGCCCGCGATTTTCGAGGGCGAGGTCAAAGCCGTCATCGAGCTGGCGTCCTTCCGCCCGCTGACCGACGTCCACATGGCTTTTCTGGAGCAGCTCACCGAAAGCATCGGCATCGTGCTCAACACCATCGCCGCCACGACCCGCACCGAGGAGCTCTTGAAGCAGTCGCAGGCCTTGACCGAGGAGCTCAAGGAAACCAACCGGAGACTGGAACAGCAAAACCAGGAGGTCGAGCAGAAAAACCGCGAGGTCGAGCAGGCTCGGCGCTCCCTGGAGGAAAAAGCCGCGCAGCTCGCGCTGACCTCCAAGTACAAGTCGCAGTTTCTGGCCAACACGTCGCACGAACTGCGCACGCCTTTGAACAGCCTGCTCCTGCTCTCCAAAATATTGTCCGAAAACTCGGAAGGCAATCTCACGCCCAAGCAAATCGAGTTCGCCAAGACCATCCACTCCTCGGGCTCGGACCTGCTGGAACTCATCAACGACATTCTAGATCTCTCCAAGATCGAATCCGGAACCATGGTGCTGGACATCGGCCCCGTCCCCTTCCGCGAGCTTCAGGATTACGTCGAGCGGACATCCCGGCACTTCGCCGTCGCCAAGGGCCTGGAATTTTCCGTCGATTTGGCGCCCAAGCTTCCGGAGACTCTCTCCACGGACTCCAAGCGCCTGCAGCAGGTGCTCAAAAATCTTCTCTCCAACGCCTTCAAATTCACCGACAAGGGCAAGGTGGCCCTGCGCATCAGCGTCGCCAAGGAAGGCTGGAGGCCGGATCACGCCGGATTGGCCGCCGCCGGGACGGTCATCGCCTTGGCGGTCAGCGACACCGGAATCGGAATAGCCAAGGACAAGCAGCAGATCATCTTCGAAGCCTTCCAGCAGGCGGACGGCACGACCAACCGCAAATACGGCGGCACGGGCCTCGGACTCTCGATTAGCCGGGAAATCGCCCGCCTTTTGGGAGGCGACCTGCGGCTGGAGAGCGCTCCCGGCGAAGGCAGCACGTTCACGCTGTTTCTTCCCCTCAACTACGCGCCGCAGAGCCGGCAGCTGCAGACGCTCGCGCCGCCGGCGGTTCCGGAATTCGCGGAAACGCCCGTCTTGGCCGGCGGCGGCGACGGCTTTATCGGGGCGACCGTGGAAGCGCCCTCTTTCGTGGAGGCCGAGATCAACGACGACCGCGGCTCGCTCGAAGAAGGAGATCAGGTCCTTCTCATCGTCGATGACGACGTCAATTTCGCCCGCATTCTTTTGGATATGGCCAGGACCAAAGGATTCAAGGCCTTGACGGCTTTTAGAGCCGAGCGCGCGCTGGCCCTGGCCCATGAATACCGGCCGCACGCCATCATCCTCGACATCCGCCTGCCCGACGCGGACGGCTGGACGGTGCTCGACCGCCTCAAACACAACTTGGCCACGCGGCACATTCCCGTTTTCGTTATTTCCGCCAACGATGAAGAGCGGCAGGCGCTCAGGTTGGGCGCCATGGGATTTCTCCAGAAGCCCGCGGCCAAAGAAGCTCTGGAAAGCACTCTGGACCGCGTCCACGCATTCATCGAGCGCCCGGTCAAAAAGCTCCTGCTCATCGAGCCGGATAAAAACCGCGGCAAAGGCATCGCCGATCTGCTGGGCGGCGCTGAAATCGAAACGACCATCGCCGCCTCCGGCCGGCAGGCCATCGCGGCCCTCAAGAACGGGCCGTTCGACTCCATCATCCTCGATCCGTCCCTGAGCGAGCAGGACATGGCCGAATTCACAAAGAACTTCCATGAGGAAAGGGATTCCGTCGTGCCCATCGTGATTTATGGGACCAGAAAGCTGGCGAAAAAAGACGAGGACGCCCTGGCGCGCGCGGCCAAGGGCCGCGTCATCAAGGATGCCGCCTCGCCCGAACAGCTTCTGGACAGGATGCTGCAATTGCTGCATCGCCCCATAGAGAATCTCCCCGCGCCGCAGCGGCAAGTCTTGGAGACTCTCTCCCAGGAAGATCCGATATTGGCGGGACGAAAGGTGCTCATCGTGGATGACGACGTGCGGAACATCTTCGCGCTCGCCACGGTCCTGGAGCGGCGCAAGATGCGCGTCGTCTACGCCGAAAGCGGGCGCCAAGCCCTGAGCCTGCTCGACACCACGCCCGACGTGGACATCGTGCTCATGGACGTGATGATGCCGCAGATGGACGGCTACGAGACCATGCGCGCCGTCCGCCGCATCGAGCGTCTCAAGGAACTCCCCATCATCTCCCTGACCGCCAAGGCGATGAAAGGGGATCGGGAAAAATGCATCGAGGCCGGCGCGTCCGACTACATCGCCAAGCCAGTGGACACGGACCACCTGTGCTCGCTGCTGCGGGTATGGCTTTCTCGGTGAGCATGCCGGACTTCGCCGCGCCGGACGCAGCCAAGGAGCCTCCGTACAAAGCCAATATTCTCCTGGTCGACGATCAGCCCGAGGCGCTTTTGGCTCTCGAGGCCATCCTCGAGGATCTCGGCCAAAATCTGGTCAAGGCGCGTTCCGGGCAGGAGGCCCTGTGGCGCCTGCTCAACGAAGACTATGCCGCCATTCTGATGGACGTGCAGATGCCCGGGATGGACGGCTTCGAAACGGCGGCGCTCATCCGGGATCGCGACAAGTCCCGGCACATCCCCATCATCTTCATGACCGCGGCCTACCGCAACGAGGCCAATATTTTCCGCGGCTACGCCGTGGGAGCCGTGGACTACATCGTCAAGCCCATCGTCCCGGAAATACTGCGCTCCAAGGTCGCGATGTTCGTGGAACTGGCCAAGAAGAATGAAATGATCCAGCGCCAGGCCGCGCTCCTGCGGGAAGCCGAGCAGCGGGAGCACAAGAAGCAGATGGACGACGCGATGGCCTTCAGCCACGCCGTTTCCCACGATCTGCGCGCGCCTCTGCGCCATATCGAAAGCTTCGGCCAAATACTGCTTGAGTCCTACGCGGATCGCCTGGACGAGCACGGCCGCGACCTGATTCGAAGGATGTCCGGAGCCGCCAAAAGGATGACGGACCTCATCGAGGCCATGCTCAAGCTTTCCAAAGCGACTCAAGGGGAAATCAACCAGGACATCGTGAACTTGAGCGCTTTGGCCCGCGACATCGCGGCGGAACTGCCCCGCTCGGATCCCGGGCGGAAAGTCGAATTTTCCATTGAAGATGGCTTGACGGCGACCGGGGATCCCGATCTTCTAAGACTGGCGCTCGAAAACCTGCTGGGCAACGCCTGGAAATACACCCGACGAAAGAGAACGGCCCGCATCGAATTCGGGAAAGCCGAGCAAAACGGCTCCGCCGTCTATTTCGTGCGCGACAACGGGGCGGGATTCGACATGCGCCACGCGGACAAGCTGTTCCTGCCCTTCTCGCGGCTGCACGCGCGCGGCGAATTCGAGGGAACCGGCATCGGCTTGGCCACCGTGCAGCGCATCATTCGCCGTCACGGCGGCCGCATTTGGGGAGAAGGCGCGGTCGACAAGGGCGCCGCGTTCTTTTTCTCCCTGCCTTCTTCGGCGGAGCTGCCCGAAGCCTAGCGCCCCTCCCGGACGCCCGCCGTCCGGTAGGAAAAATCCACGCGGCCGGCCTCCGGATCGCCGAAGTCGAAATCCAGCCCGCGCGCGGCGTTCAAGCTCCGGCGGCCGTGTTTGGGATTAATCGCGTAGAGAAGAATTTTCCCGCGCCCGGCATACTCTTCGGAGAACCCGACGCCTTTGCGGGTCAGCGAGAAGGTGTCCAGGCCCCAATCCTTGGGCCCGCCGCCCTCGACTTGCACCAGTTCGGCCCATACCCCTTCGACGTAGCCCGCGCTCACCAGATAGCGCACCTCCAAGTGCTTGAGGCTTCGCCGCCACGCGGCGGGGTAGATGCCGATGACCAGCGCGCGGTCTCCTTTATAAGGAAGCCATTCGGCCTTGGCCCGCGCGGGCAAGATGAGGCCGCGGCGGGTCCGGCCCTTCTTGGTCCGAACCACGCGGACTTGCGCCATGATCTCGCTGCGCCCGGGCAAGGCGCCGGATTCCGGACGGAGGGAAACGGGGCTCCACCGCGCCGCGGCGCGGTGCACGTAGACGCGCAGGAAATCGGTTTTGGCCCAGACGTCCGGGGGGTGGCCGGCCGCGCGGCGCGGGCGCGCTACGGCCGCGGGCGCCGCCGCCGTAGCGCTGGAGACGGCGGGCGCCTGGGTTCCCGAGGAAGGCGTCTGGGCGCGCGCGGACGACGCGCCTAAGGCGAGCGCCAGAACGCCGGCGGCCAGCGCCGAAGCCATGGGGCTACTTTTTCGCCGTAGGCGCCGCTCCGAGCAGGGCGTAGCCCCGGGCCAGTATCTGCGTGCATTCGCTGGAATAAACGCCGAAGAAGACGGAAAAATTATGGATGTCCGTCTTCACGTCGTAGATGCCCGCCAGATTAGGGTGCTTCTTGCGTATCTGCTCGATAATCTTCTGGTAGCTGCCGTTGCCTTCGGCCGCGGTGATGGTGGTGGCCTGCAGCGAGGCCGAGGTGGGGATGTTGACTTCCCTCTGGCAGCTGCGCCCGCGGACCTCGCCCAGATCCACCGCGTCCGGAGGCAAATCCCGGCGCGTCATGGGCAGCGTCGAGAGCGGCCCGGTGACGTGGTAGAAGACCGTGAGCGTCTTCAAGGAAATGATGTGGGGATGCGCGGTGTAGGTCTGCGCCGCGGCCGGCCGCGCGGTCAGGCAAACGACGAGGCCCCAAAGAAAAATCATATATGACCAACGCGCGCGGTCATCGTCAAGCACTGCCGGATGTAGAGGCCCAGAAGCCAGGACCGATAGGTCTGGTCGAACTTCGGATCGTAGATCATGTAATGGTCCTTGTCCTTGACTAGGCCGCTCATGACCTTCGCGTAGCCGGCGTCGCCCCAATTGAAGAGGTAAAAAAGATAATACTCGCAGGCTCGATTGTGAACCGTGGGATCGGACGGCGCGGCCTGCACGTCCGCGGGCGTCTCGGCGCGGTAGGAATAGGGATCGATGGTATTGGTGTAGAACTCGCCGCAGCCGCTTAAAAGCGCCGTGCCCAGGATAAGAATCGCCGGAACGGCCCAAAGCCCCACGCGGCGCACAATCTTCATCGCCGGCTCATCCGGGAAAGACCGCCGAGCAGAAAGACACGATGCCGCCGGCCGGATCCGGAGCCTGGCCGTAGCTCAAGAGCCGCCCGGGCGCCGCGGCGCCTTGGCCGCCGATGATTTTGGCCAGCCGCAGCTCGGTGTAGAGGGCGGAAAGCCCGCAGACCTTCCGCCAGGCCGCTTCCCCGGCCGCCGAGCGATAAAACCCGTCGGCGTCGAGCTCCAGCGCGCGCGCGATGGACGCGCGATCGCCCTCCTCAACGCGCTTTGCGAGCGCCTCGTCGACCTCCACGTCGTCCCCAAAGCGCGGGCCCACGTGCGCCAAGTCCACGCCGGCCAGAATCATGACGCTTTGCCCCGCCGCATGGCGGGCCTTTATCTTCTCGCCCCAATCGACCAGGGCCTTCTCCACGGTCGCGACCTTGGAGGGCGGCTCGTCGGGCGAAAAACGCTCGAAGCTCGAGCACAACACGGGAAGCCAGGGCGGCGTCTTATCCCGCCAGAGGTGCTTGAGCCAGACGGCCTGGAACTCCAGCGAATGCTCGCCGCGGTGGACCGTCTCGTCCTCCGCGGGATCATACCAGAGGGAGCCGCGCAGGTCCTCGTAGAGCCCCTCGTCGGCCGCCACCGGGCCGTAGGGCGTCTCGTAGGCCTTGCGCGTGGCGGCCCAGGGCGAGTTGGGCGACATATGGGCCACGCCCAAAGCCACAATCAGATCCGGCGGGCGGCATTGCGAGAGAGCCTGATAGGCCCAGGCGTAGGACGGACCGCCGCGGTGAAAATCGATGTGCGGGCTCACCACCAGCAGCGGCGGCGGCTTAAGCGCCTGGGCCGCGGGCTCCTGGCCCGGGCCCTGCGGATGCTTGAAGAATCCCCCCAGAAGCCCGCCCAGCTCCAAGGGCTCCGCCGGGTAGGAGACGCCCGCGAAAGCCGCCTTGCGCGAGAGGCTCTGCCGAAAGCGCTCCACTATTTCGCCGCGCTTCTTCGCGACGGGCTCGGTCTCGAGCAAAAGCGCCCGGTCGAGCTCGTCGGCCAGGGAGAGGATCTCCTCGGGCTTCAAGAACTGCCCGGTGGCCTTGCCGAAAAGGCCAGAGATGTCCGCGGCGGTCCGCTTGCCGTCGAAGAGGGAGGCCGCCAACATGCCGCCCGCGGACATAGCCAGCGTGGAGGGCGCAATTTCCTCCAGGTCGCGCAGGAGAAAAAGCGGCTTGCCCTCGTCCTCGACCGGAACGGCCTCCAGCCGGGCGCGCAGCGGCGGCAGCGGAGACGAAGGGCTCCAAATCGCCATGATGGAAGGATTCTATCGCAACGGCGGTCGCGGGCGCAAACCGGGAAGCAAAACCTTTATTTGCCTGCGCCCGAGGCAAATGTTAGAATGCGCATCGTGGCGAAGATTCTCATCGTCGATGACGAAGGCGACGTCGTTTCGCTCATTAAATTCCTGCTCGAAAAGGACGGCCATAGCGTCTTTACGGCCTCCAACGGCGTCATGGCCCTGGAGACAATCGGGCTCGACAAGAACGGCGCGCGCCGGGGCGAGTTCGTCCGCTTCGATTTGATCATCCTGGACGTCATGATGCCGCTCATGGACGGCTACACCGCGAGCGCGAAGCTTTCCGCCGATCCGCTGGCGCGGACCATCCCCATCATCGTGCTCACGGCCAAGGGCGGCCTGCAGGACATCTTCGCCCCGGCCTCCAACGTCGTCGCCTACCTGAGCAAGCCCTTCGATCCGAAGAAGCTGCGCCAAACCGTCGCCGACGCCCTGGCCAAGCGCCTCGACGGAGAAGGCCGGCCGTGAACGAGCGCGTGCTCATCGTCGACGACGAGTCCGAGATCGTCACGCTGCTGCGCTTCATCCTGGAGAAAGAGGGCTACCAGGTCTCCGAGGCGGGCAACGGCGCCGTCGCCTTGGAGGTCATGGGCATCGAGCCGGCCAACCAGGCCGCGCCGCTGCCGGACATCATCATCCTGGACATCATGATGCCGGTCATGGACGGCTATACCTTGAACAGCCGGCTCCAGGCCAGCGAGAGGGCCCGCTCCGTCCCCATTTTGGTCTTGACCGCGCGCGGGCAGAAGATGCGCGACATCTTCGAGATCGCGCCCAACGTGAGCGCCTACGTGCAAAAGCCGTTCGATCCGAAAATGCTGCGCGAACTTATCGCCGCGATCCTGGCCGGCAAGAAAAGAGCCTGATGGAACCAGCGCCCAAGGCCTCGGCCCAGCCTCCGCGCCAAGCGCCGCTCTCGGAAATCCTGGCGGCCAAGAAGTCCAAGATCGCGGAGCTGCGCGGGCGCGGCGTCGATCCCTACCCGCCGCGCTGGCCCAAGACCGCGTCCTGCGCGGAGGCTCTTTCGGCGGGAAAAAGCCTTGCGTCCGGCGAGCACGCCGCGGGCGGGGAATTTTCCTGCGCCGGCCGCGTCCTGCAAATTCGCGACATGGGCAAGTCCATCTTCGCCCACATCCAGGACCAGTCCGGGCGCTGCCAGGTCTACTTCGGCAAGAGCCAGCTGCCCGAGGCGGACTTCGCCCTGGTCAAGAAGGATCTCCACGCCGGGGATTTTATCGGCGTCACCGGGCCCGTGTTCAAGACCAAGACCGGGGAAATCACCGTCGAAGCGCGCGCCGTGGTCCTTTTGTCCAAGGCCCTGCGCCCCATGCCGGAGAAATGGCACGGCTTAAAGGACGTGGAGACCCGCTACCGCCGCCGGCACTTGGATCTTATCGCCAGCGACGGCGTGAGGGAGACCTTCCTCAAGCGCTCGCTCATCGTCTCGACCGTGCGCAAGGTCTTGGACGGCGCCGGATTTGTTGAGGTGGAAACCCCCATTTTGCTGGGCCAGGCCGGCGGAGCCTCGGCCCGGCCTTTCCAGACCCGGCACAACGCGCTCCAGGCCGACATGGTGCTGCGCATCGCCACCGAGCTTTACTTAAAGCGCCTCATCATCGGCGGCTTCGACAAGGTCTATGAGATCGGCCGCATCTTCCGCAACGAGGGCATCGACACGCGGCACAACCCCGAGTTCACCATGCTGGAGGCCTATCAGGCCTACACGGACTACGACGGCATGGCCGACTTGTTCGAAAAGATCACGGCCGCCTGCGCCGAGGCCCTGGGCGTCTCCTCGGTGGAGTGCGGCGGCAAGACCCTGAGCCTCAAGCCCCCGTTCAACCGCGTGCGCCTGCCGGAAATCTGGAAAGAGGCCTGCGGAGAGCCCTTGGACGCGGTTTTAGACGGCCTGCGTTTTGATCGCGCGGCCCTTTTGAAGCTCGCGGACAAGGTCGGCGCTCCCGCGGACGAGCGCACGCCCGGCGCCAAGGTCTTCGAGCGCATCTTCGACGCCAAGATCATGCCCCGCCTAGACGGCATCACTTTAGTTTTTGATCACCCGGCGGCCATCACGCCGCTGGCCAAACTCAAGCCCGGCAGCCGCTCGGTGGTCGAACGCTTCGAGGCCTTCGCCGGCGGCCAGGAACTAGCCAACGCCTACACGGAGTTGAACGATCCCCAGGACCAGCGCGAGCGCCTGGCCGAGCAGGCCCGTCAGCGCCGCGAGGAGAACGACGCCGAAGCCGACATCTTGGATGAGGACTTCGTCGAGGCGCTCGAATGCGGCATGCCGCCCACCGGCGGCATCGGCATCGGCATCGACCGGCTGGTGATGCTGCTCACCGGGCAGGCCTCCATCCGCGACGTCATCTTGTTTCCCACGCTCAAAAAAGAATCCCCGTCCGAAAACCCGGCGTGCGCCGACTAGAGCTGTTCATCGCGTTCCGCTACCTGCGCGCCAAGCGCAAGGGAATCTTCGCCGCCATCACCACCGCCATCGGCGTAGCCGGCGTCACAGTGGGCGTCGCGGCGCTGATTACGACTCTTTCCGTGATGAACGGCTTCCAGGCCGATATCGAGAAGAAAATCATCGGCGCCCAGGCGGACTTGACCATCTATGGGGCCTGGAGCCGCGCGGACTTGGACCGCACCATGGCCCAAATCAGGGGCGACAAGTCCGTCACGGCCGCGGCGCCCTTCGTGCTGGGCCAGGCCATCATCACCTACCAGGGCCGCACTTCGGGCATCGTAATCAAGGGCATCGACCCAAAGGAGGAGTTCAAGGTCAACGACTTAGACAAGCGCCTGCGCGAGGGAAATTGGGCGGACCTGAAGGGCTCGGGCAAGGAGCCGGGACTGGTGCTGGGCGAGGAACTGGCCCGCGCCCTGGGAACCTGGGTCGGCGAGGACGTGGTGCTGGTCTCCCCGCAGGGCATGGCCACGGCCATGGGCCTCATCCCCAAGATGCGCAAATTCCGCGTGGCAGGATTGGTGCACACCGGATATTACGAGTACGACAGCTCCATGGGATTTGCGAAGTTGGGCGTCGCGGCGAAGTTCTTCGACGTCAAATCGGGAGCCACGGGCGTGGGCGTGAAGGTCCGCGGCCTTGACGAGGCCGACGCCGCGGCCGAGCGGCTCTCGCAGGAACTCGGCCCCGACCACCCCGTGCGCACCTACAGCCAGATGAACGAAACGCTCTTCGCCGCCTTAAAGCTAGAGAAAACCGTCATGTTCCTCATCCTGGCGCTCATCGTGCTGGTGGCCTCCCTCAACATCGCCTCGACGCTCATTTTGCGCGGCGTGGAAAAGACCCGAGACATGGGGCTCTTGATGGCCATGGGCGCCACGCCCAAGCAGATACGCACGATTTTCTTAGCCGAGGGCGCCATGATCGGCGCCGTGGGTCTGGGACTGGGCCTGGCCCTGGGTTTGGCGCTGTGCTGGGTCATCAAGACCTTCCCCATCGTGAAGCTGCCCTCGGATATCTACTATATCTCCCGGGTTCCGGTCTCGGTGCAGGCCGCGGACGTCGCCGCGGTCATGATCCTGGGCTTTTTGCTGGCTCTTCTGGCCACGGTCTACCCGGCCTGGCGCGCCTCCAAAATCGACCCCGTCGAGGCCATCCACTATGGGTGAGCCGGTCTTAAAAGCGGAGGGCGTCTCCAAAACCTACGGCCAGGGCGGCCAGTCCGCGCGCGTCCTGCAAGATTTAGACTGCGAAATCCGCGCCGGCGAATTCGCGGCCTTGATGGGGCCCAGCGGCTCCGGAAAATCCACGCTCCTCAACATCCTGGGCCTCATGGACAGGCCGGACGCCGGCCAAGTCAGCGTCGTGGGCCGCCCGACCTCGGGCCTGGGCGACGCCGCGCGCGCGCGGCTGCGCAACGAGCGCTTGGGGTTCGTCTTCCAGTTCGATTCCCTGCTGCCCGAGTTCACGCTTTTGGAGAACGTGATCATGCCCTGCCGCATCGCCCTGGCCCACGGCCTCGCGGCGACGACGCTGGACGCGGCCGAGCGCCGCGCGGAGGAACTCCTCGCGCGCTTTGGCCTCTCCACGGCGCTCAAAAGATTTCCCAGCCAGGTCTCGGGCGGCGAGCGCCAGCGCGCCGCCTTGTGCCGCGCGCTCATCAACTCGCCGGCGGCCATCCTGGCCGACGAGCCGACGGGCAACCTGGACAAGGCGAACGCGGAATTGGTATTTAAAGATTTGCAGGATCTCTCGCAAAACTACGGAGTGGCCGTCCTGATGGCGACCCACAACGAGGAATCCCGCCGCTTCGCGAGCCGCACGATCCGGCTCCAAGGCGGCACCCTAGCCGAGGAGGAAAAAGCAGCGTGAAGATCTACATCGACGGCGAGTTCCGGGACAAGGACGACGCGAAAATCTCCGTGTTCGATCACGGGGTCCTCTACGGCGACGGGGTCTTCGAGGGCATCCGCGCCTACAACGGGCGCGTGCTGGCCTTGGACGAGCACTTAAGCCGCCTGCGCGAGTCGGCCGAGGCTATTTTCCTCGCGCTCCCGCTGCCGATGAAGAAAATCCGCGAGGCGGTCCTGGAGTCGGTTAGGGTCAACGGCCTGAAGGACGCCTACATCCGCCTGGTCGTCACCCGCGGCGTGGGCGACCTGGGGCTCGACATGCGCAAGTGCCGGGGCCGCGCCGGCCTCATCATCATCGCGGACAAAATTCAGCTCTACCCCGAGAGCGTGACCAGCAAGGGCGTGGATCTCATCATCTCCTCGGTGCGCCAGCGCGGCGCCGACCAGCTCTCGCCCGGCATCAAGTCCTTGAACTACCTGGCCAACATCGTGGCGCGCGAGCAGGCTACCCGGGCCGGAGCCCAAGAGGCCGTGCTCTTGAACCGCGAGGGCTACGTCACCGAATGCTCCGGGGACAACATCTTCTGCGTTTATGGCGACGAGATATTCACCCCTCCGATTCACGCCGGCATCCTGGGCGGCATCACGCGGCGATTGGTCATCAACCTCTGCCGGGAGAAATTGGGCGTCGAGGTCGCGGAGCGGCTATTTACGCCCTTCGATCTCTACCGCGCCCACGAGGTCTTCCTGACCGGCACGGGCGCCGAGGTCCTCGGCGTGGCTAAAATAGACGGCCGCGCCATCGGCGACGGGCTGCCCGGGCCCACGACACGCAAGATCGTCGACATCTTCCATGCCTACGCGCGCGAGAACGGCGTCGCGGTCTACGAGGAAGCCAAGGCCGCCAAATAGCCTTGAGCCCGGAAAAAACCGCCGTGCGCCTCATCTCCTGGAACGTCAACGGCGTGCGCGCCGCGGCGCGCAAGGGCTTGCTCGAATGGATGGCCAAGGAAAGCCCGGATGTCCTCTGCCTGCAGGAGACCAAGGCGAGCCCGGATCAGCTTCCCGAGGAGTTGACCGACCCCAAGGGCTACCAGGTCTCCTGGGACTGGCCCAAGTTTAAGAAGGGTTACAGCGGCGTGGCCACCTTCACCAAGAAGGCGCCTCTGGACGTGGGCCGCGGCATGGGCGTGGAAAAATTCGACGAGGAGGGGCGCACGCTGGTCTCCGTCTATCCGGAGTTCACGCTCTTGAACGTCTATTTCCCCAACGGCAAAAAAAACGAGGAGCGGCTCAAATACAAGATGGATTTCTACGCCGCGTTCCTCAAGACCCTGGGCCGCCTGCGCGCGGAGGGCCAAAAAAATATCGTGGTCTGCGGCGACGTCAACACCGCGCACAAGGACATCGACTTGGCCCGCCCCAAGGAAAACCGGAAAATCTCGGGGTTTCTCCCCCAGGAGTGCGCCTGGCTGGACGAGCTCTTGGCCGACGGGTTCGTCGACACCTTCCGGGAGTTCGAAACGGGCGGCGGGCACTACAGCTGGTGGGACATGCAGTCGCGGGCCCGGGAGAGAAACGTGGGCTGGCGCATCGACTATTTCTTTATTTCCCAAAGCCTGCGCCCTCACCTCAAGAACGCCTTCATCCTGCCCGAGGTCATGGGCTCGGATCACTGCCCGGTCGGCATCGAACTTTCGTTTTAAATCCCATGAAACGCAAAACGGTTCTTTTTGCCGCCGCCGCGGCCGCCGCCGCGCTCGCGGGCGCTTGCTCGCGGACGAAAGTCCCTCCCGGGCAGGAGACCCATTGGCTGCAGGGTCCCCTGGCTGATTTAAGCTCCATGACCCTGCCGCCCGCCAACGAGCATTTTTTCCATTTAGGAAAAATATTGGTCGATGAGAAAAACGACGCGGTTCTCGATGCCAATAAGAAGGACTACTTCGTGCCCGCGATAGATCAAGAGACGATTTTGACCCGGAACGCGGCCGCGGCGAAATATGCCCTCGACCTCCTCGAGGCGGCGTTCCCGGACGCGCTGGGCGGCCCCACCGCCTATCCCGGCGCCGTGGACGTCGGAGCTCCCTCGGTCGAGACTGTCGATCAGTATGTGGACGATCTGAAAAAAGGGGATGCCTCGGACCGAAGCGACTGGGCCAAAGAGCACCCGGGAAAGGCCTATCCCTTCCAGCCGGAAAATTACCGCAAGCTGCGCGCTGATCTCATCGCCCGAATGAAGGGCTATGACGTCCTGGTCCTGCGCTACGTGCACGTCGGCCCGGACCGCTAGCGCGGCGCAGGGCCGCATGCCGTTTAGCCGCCCTCTTCGTCACCTCCCTGTCATTTGCATTTTACGCCGCCGCCATAGGCGCCGCCGCGCCATCTGTTCTATCCTTAGCGCATCCTGATTTTTATACCACGATAAGGGACACGCGATGAATATCAAAAAGACGCTTTTCGCCGCGGCGCTCGCGCTTATTTGCGGCCCGTTCGCGGCCTGGAGCCAGGTGGATTGGAACAAAGATCCGGTGGCGGGCGTTCAAGCCATGCTGCGCCGGCGCCCTCTTTTGAGCGAAAGAATTCCGGCGGCGCTTCTGGGGGCGCTCCGCTCGGCCTCCGGGGATTGGTGGCCCGAGCTCAAGCCTGCCTCCAACATCTTCAACGCCGGCGCCTCCCGCATCCACGTGGACGGCTCGGAATGGGAGAACGGCAGGATCGACGTTTACATCGATGTCTCCCAGAAAACCGGCCGTTCCGGGAGGGCAGGCCCCGACGCCGATTATTGCTTGGACTCAAAAAATCCGTGCGTCACGTATATTTTCGGCTTTTCCCAACTTGCGCTTCGGCGCCTTCCATCGGGACAGGGCAGCGATGTCCTATATAAGGGTCAAGTCGTGGGCCATGCCGCGGCCAGGAACGACGATGAGCCGGATGCAGGCGTCGTGGACGTGGCTTTTTCCAACGGATACAAGTTGAGGCAGGAGTTCGACTGCCAGGCAGGGCAAACGTCCGGCTGCGCCTTGTCCGTTTTCCTGAAGAAATAGGCCCTTTCCCGCCTTCCCGCTGGGCCATTGGGCCCCTGCGCCGCCCTCGGACGGCCGCTATTCTAGGCTGGCCCGGACCCAGGGCAGGAGGAAGCTGAAAATGATCCGACGCATCGCCGCCGCCGTTTTCGCCGCCGCGCTCATCTCGGTGGCTGCCGGGCCGAGCTTCGCCCAATCGCCGGAGGACGCCGCGAACCGCGCCGGCCTGGCTTTAAACGCCGCCACAATTCACTTTGACCGAATGGCCTTCGTGGAGAAATCCCGGTACAAGAAGCAGTCCTTCGCGGCTCCCGCCGCGCCGCAGCTTCCCCCGGGAACCCCCAAGAAGTACGCCTCCATGTTCAACGACGGCTGGCAGGAGACCATGGAACTGCTTAAAAGCAGGGACTGCCGGAAGTTTTTCGCCGGGCACGGCGACGATTTGCAGGCGGTTTTGCGCATGCTCTCAGGAACGGAGTACCGCTTCTTGAATCTCGGAAGCTCCAACGTCGGGGCGGAGACCGTCGGCCCCGGCTCGGTGTTCATCAACACGGCCGGCGTCTTCGTCACGGCCCAAGACGGCCGCATCATGCTAGACGGCCGCCATTATGACCTGGAGAGCCTCTCGCGGCTGCGCGGCATGATTTTGCTCCACGAGCTCGGCCACGAGCTGGGATTTTTCGGCGTCGACGCCGGGAGAAAGCTCGAGGAGGTCAACGCCGGGCATTCCCTGGCCATCATCCACAGCTGCCTGCCGGCGGACGGGATGCCGCAGGACTTCTAGGGCGGACTAACCCCAGACGGCGCGCCGATCGCGGTAGATGGTCTCCTCGCGGCTTGGGCCCACCGAGACCACGGTCACGGGGAGCTTCAAGCGCTTTTCCACCTCCAGGACGTAGCGGCGCGCGCGGACCGGCAGATCGGCGAAGCGCCGCACCGACTGGATGTCCCCCGTAAAGCCCGGAATGTTCTCGTAAATGGGCTCGCATTCCATCTGCGCGCGGCGCGAGGCCGGGAACTCGTCGAGCCTCTTTCCTTTATAGCGGTAGGCCACGCACACCTTGATGGGGTCGGTGCCGGAGAGCGTGTCGAGCTTGGTCATGGCGATGGTCTTGATGCCGCTCACGCGCGCCGCGGCCCGCAGCTGGACCAAGTCCAGCCAGCCGATGCGGCGCGGGCGTCCGGTCGTGGTCCCGTACTCGTGGCCGATTTCGCGCAGCCGCGAGGCCATGCGCCCCTCCATCTCGGTCGGGAAGGGCCCCAGGCCCACGCGCGTGGTATACGCCTTGGTCACGCCCAGGACGCTGCGGATGGCCGAGGGCGCCACGCCCGCGCCCACCGCGGCGCCGCCCGAGATGGGGTTGGACGAGGTCACGAACGGGTAGGTGCCGAAATCCAAGTCCAGCATGGCCCCTTGCGCGCTCTCCATCAACAGCCGGCGGCCCTTGGCCAGGAGTCCCGAGAGAAAAACGGAGGTATCCTGGCAAAAGGGCGCCAAGAACCGGCGCAGCCGGGCGTAGTCCGCGAAGACTTCCTCGCGAATGGCCGAGAGCGGCTTCATGCGGGAAAGCTCGGCGGCGCGGATGCGCAGGTTCTGGTCCACCAGGGCCTTGAAGGTCTCGGGCTCCAAATAATCGCAGACCCGCACGCCGATGCGCGCGACCTTGTCCTCGTAGCAGGGGCCGATGCCGCGCCGGGTGGTGCCCAGGCCGCGGCCGCCGTCCTCGCGCAGGATGTCGAGCATGATGTGGTAGGGCAAAATGACGTGCGCCATCAGGCTCACGTGCAGGCGCCCCGCAACGCGGATGCCCCGCTTCTTCAAGGCCGAGACTTCCGCCATGAAGGCCTGGGGGCTCAGCACCAAGCCGTTGCCGATGACGTTATGGGCGCGGGAAACCAAAATGCCGGACGGGATGAGGTGCAGGGCGAAGGTTTTGCCGCCCGAGACCACTGTGTGCCCCGCGTTGTTGCCGCCCTGGTAGCGGACGACGCAATCAGCCTCCTCCGCCAGGCAATGGACGATTTTCCCCTTGCCCTCGTCCCCCCACTGCGCGCCCACGACCACCAATGCCGGCATAGAAACCCCCTTTGAACCTCAAGATCTAGGAGCAAAAAAGCGCCGCCACCAGGGCAGCGCGTCGCTTAAATACACGCGCGAGGCGCGGACGAAAGCCTCGCCGCGGATGACGGCGTCGCCGCAGACTCCCGGCGAGAATCTCACGCGCACCAGCGCCCCCTCGGGGCTCGATTCCACGGCCTCCACCGGAGCCAAAATCGGGACCGGCCCTTCCTCGGAGTAGCCCCCGAAGAGGCGCGAGAGGTACTGCGCGATGTCGCGGCCGTCGGCGATATGGGCCAGGACCATGTCGCCCGCGCGCAGCGCCGAGGCCGCGATGCCGTCGGCGTCCTCCTCGAGGCGGATATTTAAAACCAGGATGTCCTCCTCGCGAATCCGCGATCGCTGGCTGCGGGAGGAGGACTTGGGCTTGTCCTCCCAGTCTCCGGCCTCGTTCTGCAAAGACTTGAACTGCCCCAAATCCAGGATGTCCCGGGAAATTTTAAGGCTCAGGCTCTTGCCCGGCCACAGGGACTGCAGGACCCCGGCGACGGCCTTGGCCGCGGCCTCGTCGCCGTCGCGGGCCAGGCGATCGAGGTCTTGCCGCGCCTGGTGGAAATAAGCGCCCAAGTTTTTTTCCGCCTCCAAGCTCTCCGCCTGGATGCTTCCATCCCAGAGCCGGCAGGCGTAGAGGCTTTTCTCGAAGGCGAACCAGTTCTGATCCAGGGGAACAGTATAAACGGCGGGATTAAAGGACACCACGGCGCGCGCGCGCAGCAGCGTCCCGTCGCTCACGCCCAGCACCGCCAGGACGAGCCCGAAGCGCCCGTTCTCGGCCACGCTAAAGCGCCCCTTGACGACGACCACGTTCTTGAAGAGCCGCGGCACGGCCTTGACCGCGGCCTCCAAATCATAGCCGCACATCTCCAGGGCCAGCTCCGCCTCGGCCCGGTCGCAGCCGGTCTCCTCCATCAAGAGCGCGATCTTATCCTGCATCGGGCCTCGCGGCGCGCGGGTGCGCTTCCCCGTAGACGCTCTTCAAGCGATCCAGGCTCACGTGCGTATAGACCTGGGTGGTGGACAAATTCTTGTGGCCGAGCATCTCCTGGACCGAGCGTAGGTCGCAGCCCTTGTTCAAGAGGTGCGTCGCGAAGCTGTGGCGAAAGACGTGCGGCGTCACCTTCTTGTGCCAGCCCGCCGCGGACATCCAGCGCTTCAAGATGACCGCCACGCCCTGATCCGAGAGCCGCCGGCCGCGCCAGTTCAAAAAAAGCGGGTCTCCGCCCTGCGCGCCTGTCCGTTTATCCAGATAACGCCGCAAAGCAGCCAACGAGCGCGTCCCCACGGGCACCAGGCGCTCCGCGCCGCCCTTGCCCAGGACCCGCGCCACACCCGAGAAAAAATCCACGTCGCCGACGTTTAAGCGCGAAACCTCCGAGCGGCGCAGGCCGCTGGAATAAAGCAACTCCATCACCGCCTTGTCGCGCGCGGAGAAGCGCCCCTCTTTCAAGGCCGCGTCGAGAAGATCCTCCATCTCCCGCTCGCTCAAGAACCGCGGCAGTCGGGACTGCTTCTTGGGCAAGGGGACGTTCGCGAACGGATCGCCCAAGAGAGCGCCCTCCTTGCGCAGGTAGCGCGCGAAGGAGCGCACGGCGGACATCCGGCGCAGGACCGAATTGCGCGCGAGGCCCGCGTCCGCCTGCAGGCGGGCCAGGTAGGCGCGGATGCGATCCCTATCGATGCTCGCGGCCGAGGGCGCCCCGCTCAAACGCAAAAAATGCGCCACGTCGGCGCCGTAGGCCCGCAGCGTGTGCGGCGAGAAGTTGCGCGCCGCGCGCAGGTGCGCCAAAAAACGCGTCCGCCACTCCTCTAAAGGGAGCGGCGCTACGGGCTGGGCGGAAGCAGGCCCGCTCACCCGGCCGCGGCCGGCCCGGCCGGCGGGGGAGCAGCGCCGTCCCGCAAGGCCTGCGCGTCGTCCTTGGAGACGGGGATGAGGTTGCGGCACTTGGGAAAGCCGGGGCAAGTCAGGAAAAAGCCGCGCTTGCCTTGGCGCAGCCACATGGCGCGGCCGCATTTCTGGCACTGGCGCTTGGTCACGACCGGGCGCGAGCCCTCGATTTTCTTGCCTTCCGCGTCCAGGGAAAACGTGTTGCGGCAGGCGGGGTAGCCCGAGCAGGCCAAAAAGCGCCCCTTGCGCCCGGTGCGGATGACCATGGGCTTGCCGCAGAGATCGCACTTCTCGTCGGTGGGCTCGGGCGCGTCCGCGGCGCCGTCTGCGTTCAAGCGGACTTTGCCCTTGCACTTGGGGAAGGTCGAGCAGGAAAGGTACTTGCCGAAGCGGCTCTCGCGGATGAGCATGGGCGCGCCGCACACCGGGCACTTCTCGTCCGACATCTTGGGCTCGGGCTTGACCACGGCCATGTTCTTGGAGGCCGACTTCATGGCCTCGGAGAACGGGCCGTAGAAATCCCGCACCACGCTGGTCCACTCGTCCTTGCCCTCGGCGATGGAGTCGAGCTTCTCCTCGACCTCGGCGGTGTAGGTGAGGCTCACGATGCCGGGAAAGTGCTGCTTCAAGCTCTCGGTGACCAGGATGCCCAATTCGCTGGCCAAAAGCCGCCGGTCCTTGGGGTTGCGGCGCACGTAGCCGCGGCCCACGATTGTCTTGATGGTCGGCGCGTAGGTCGAAGGCCGGCCGATGCCGTGCTTCTCCATGGCCTTGATGAGGCTGGCCTCGTTGTAATAGGGCGGCGGGCTGGTGCGGTGCTCTTCCTTGACGAAGCGCTCGACCGCGAGAGTGTCGCCTTCCTTTAAATCCGCGGGAATGGACGCCTTCTCCTCGCCTTCGCCGTCCTCGCCCTCTTCCTTTTCGTTCTCGTCCTCGGACAATGAATAGACCTTAAGAAATCCCTCGAACTTCATGGCCCGGCCGGACGCCCGCCACAAGGACTGCGGGCCCTCGGCCTCCACGGAGACCGTGTCGTAGACCGCCTCGGCCATCTGGCTGGCGGCAAAGCGCTTCCAGATGAGATCGTAGAGCCGGTGCTGCTCGGGAGAGAGATACTTGCGCAAAGACTCCGGCGTGCGCGCGATGCCGGTGGGGCGCACGGCCTCATGAGCCTCCTGCGCGCCGCGCGACTTGGTCTGATACTTGGGCGGCTCGGCCGGCACGTAGCGCGGCCCAAAGCGCCCTTTAAGGTAGGCCGCCGCCTCGGTCGCGGCTATTTCGGAGACCGCGAAGGAGTCGGTCCTCATGTAGGTGATGAGGCCCACGGGCTCGTCGGCGCCGATGTCCACGCCTTCGTAGAGCGACTGCGCGATGCGCATGGTCCGGTCGGAGACAAAGCCCAATTTCTGCGAGGCCGCCTGCTGCAGGAGGCTGGTGGAAAAAGGCGGCGGCGGGCGGCGGCGGGCTTCCTTGCGCTCGATGGACTTCACTTTCAAAACACCGCCGGCCAAGGACGACTCCACGGCGTCCGCGTCCTGCGCGGTCTTTAAAATGGTCCGGCGCACCCGGTAGTCCTCGGCGAAGAGGGCGTAGGTCTTCTGCGTCTCGACCTTCTCTCCCTTGAACTCGATGAGGCGGCACTCGAAAGGCGCGCTGTCCTCCTTGCGGCAGAGCGCCGCGGCGGTCCAGAAGGTCTCGGACACAAATTCCTTGATCTCCTTGTCCCGCTCGGTCAAAAAGCGCACGGCCACGGACTGCACGCGGCCCGCGGAAAGCCCGCGCTGGATTTTAGCCCAGAGCAGCGGCGAGAGCGTGTAGCCCACCAGGCGGTCGATGACGCGGCGGGCCTGCTGAGCCTGGACCAGGCCCAGGTCGATGGCGCGCGGCGACTCCAGCGCGTGCGCCACGGCCTGGGGCGTAATTTCGTGGAAAGCGATGCGGCGGATGCGCTCGGGCGGCAGGCCCAGGATTTCGGACAAGTGCCAGGCGATGGCTTCCCCTTCCCGGTCAGGGTCGGTGGCCAGGTAGACGTAGGAGTATTTTTCCACCAACGGCTTGAACTCGGCCAAAATCTTCTTGGCCCGCGGCAGCAGCACGTACTCGGGCGCAAAGTCCTTCTTGACGTCGACGCCCATCTTGCGCACCGGCAGGTCGCGGACGTGCCCGTAGGAGCTGCGCACCACGTAGCCGCTCTTCAAGAACCGCGCGATGGTGCGCTCCTTGGCCGGCGACTCGACCACGACCAGGGCGGCTCCGGATTTCTTGGCTCCGGGCTTGGCGGCCGCGGGGACTTTTTCCTCCGGCTTTTTCTTAGCTGCTTTTTTTGGCATAGCGTTGTCCAGGTAGGGATTGAATCAAATCTATGAGCTCCATGTGAAACAGGGGAGCGGATAATTCGGCCGCGGCGAGGACCGTGGCCGCGCATAATTCCTCAAGGCCGCGCTCCTCAGAGCCGATCGCTTCGAGAATTTTATCCTCCACGGTGGAAAGCCCGGCTCCAACACCGGTCGCGCCCGCGAGCCCGCCCGGCGAGACGGCTTGCGGGCCGAGCCTCAAACCTGGAGGCATGTCCTCCAAAATATCGTCCAGGCAGCGCACGGGCTTGGCGCCTTCCCGCAGCAGCAGGTAGGGCGCCTCGCTCAACGGAGAATCGGCGGGACCGGGCACCGCGAAGACCTCGCGGCCCTGCCCCAAGGCCAGGCGCGCGGTGATGAGCGATCCCGACTTGTCCCGGCCCTCGACCACGACCACGCCCCAGCACAGGCCCGCGACGATGCGGTTGCGCCTGGGGAAATTGCCCGGCAAGGGCGGCGTGCCGGGCTCGAACTCGCTTAAAAGGCATCCTCCGCCCGCGACGATTTTTCGGGCCAAGGGCTTGTTCTCCTCGGGATAGATGCGGTCCAGCCCCGAGCCCAGCACCGCCCAGGTCCTGCCGCCGGCCTCAAGAGCCCCGGCATGCGCCTCGGCGTCGATGCCCGCGGCCAGGCCGCTGACCACGGCCAGGCCACGGCTTGCCGCCTCGCGGGCCAGCGCGCGGGCCATCCGCCGGCCGTAAGCGCTGGGCCGGCGCGAGCCCACCAGCGCTAGGGCCGGGGTCTGATCGGGCGGCCGGCCCAGGGCGTAGAGCTTGTCCGGGCGCTCGGGCAGGCTGCGCAGGAGATCGGGATAGTCTTTCTCCGTCAAAACCGCGGGCCGGTCCGAAACCCCGGGCTTGGGAAGGGCGGAGGACGCGCTCACAAAAGCTCCTCGGAGAGCTGCGGCTTGGGCGGCGGCGCGGCGGCCCGGGGACGCGCCGTCCACGAGGACTCCCGCGGCGGCGCGGGCTTGTCGGCGGGAGCGGATGCCGCCGCGGCCGCCGGGCGCGCGAAGGATCGCGCGTCGGGATCGCGCCACAAGGACTCCATCTCCGCGGGCAGGCGCCCGGTGGATAAAATCAGGCGCACCGGGTCCACGCCCAGGACCGCGGCCAAGCTCCTAAGAACGTCGTCCTCCCCCGGCGGGCTGCGCTTGCCCGAGAGCACTTTTGAAAAAAACGAGGGGTCCAAGCGCACGGCGCGGCACAGCGCGCGCAGGCCCAGCCCGCGCGCGGCCATGGCCTGGACCACCAGGGAGGAAAACGGGGACGGCGTCCCGGCTTTGCGGGCGGGCGCTCGGCTCACGGCGCCCCCGCCGCGGCCAGGCCCGCGCTCCAGCGCTCCAGGCACCGGTACTGCATGGCCTCGGCCACGTGCTCGGGGCCGACGTCCGGCGCGCCGGAAATATCCGCGATGGTGCGGCACACGCGCAAAATCCTATCAAGGCCGCGGGCGGAAATCCCGCTCTTGGCCGCGGCGCGGCGCAAAAGCTCAAGGGCCCGGGCGTCGGGGCGGCACAAGCGCCGGGTCTGCGCCGGAGAAATCCGCGCGTTGACCAGGCCCGGGGCCCCGCCGAAGCGCTCCCGCTGCCTGGCCCGCGCGGCCAGGACCCGCGCCAGAGCCGCGGCGGTCGTCTCGGCGGCCGAGGCGGCGGGCGCGGCGCTCTGCGCCCAGTCCTCGAAGGGCAGCGGCGAGAGCTCCACCTGCAGATCGATGCGGTCCATGAGCGGCCCGGAAAAGCGGGCGAGGTAGCGCTCGAGCGAGCGCGGGCCGCAGCGGCACTCGCGGCGCGG
>DATLSD010000030.1:0-11949 GCA_035534315.1 Elusimicrobiota bacterium | reverse complement strand
ACAGCGAGCCGACCGTCAAATATGATTAAAACCGCGCAGGACATCGCCGGCGAGCCCGCGGCCCCCGGCCGCCGCCACCAGACCTATTTGCTCAACATGGGCCCGGCCCACCCGGCCATGCACGGCATCATCCGCCTCATCCTGGAAATCGAGGGCGAGAAAATCGTCAACACCGAGACCGAGATCGGCTATTTGCACCGCGCCTTCGAGAAGCACGCCGAGGTGGAGCCCTGGAACAACGTGGTGCCCTGGACCGACCGCTTGAACTACGTCTCGCCGCTCATCAACAACGTGGGCTACGCCATGGCCGTGGAGAAGCTCTGCGGCATCACCGTGCCCGAGCGCGGGCAGTACATCCGCGTCATCGCGTCCGAAATTTCCCGCATCACCGACCACCTGACCTGCGTCGGCGCCTCGGCCATGGAGCTGGGCGCGTTTACGGTCTTCCTTTATCTCATCAAGTCGCGCGAGTACCTCTACCAGCTGGTGGACGAGCTCACCGGCGCGCGCATCACCACGGCTTACACCCGCGTGGGCGGCGTCAAGGGCGACTTGCCGCCGGACTTCAAGGACAAATGCCTGGCGGTCTTCAAGAAAATCCGCAAGGACATCTCCGACTCGGACAAGCTCTTGACCAAGAACCGGATTTTCGTCGACCGCATGGAGGGCACCGGCATCATCTCCAAGGAAGACGCCCTGGCCTACTCCATCACCGGCCCGTTCCTGCGCTCGACCGGCGTTCCCTACGACGTGCGCCGGGCGCACCCGTACTTGATCTACGACCGGCTCAATTTCGAGATTCCGGTGGGCACCAAGGGCGACAACTTCGACCGCTACCTCGTGCGCCTGGCGGAAATCGAGCAGTCCATGCGCATCGTGGAGCAGTGCTTCGAGCAGATTCCCGAGGGCAAGCACAGCCTGGAGCCCTCCGAGATGGAGGAGGCCTACGTTTTCCAGGACCAGGGCAAGCACGGCGACACCGCCCTCCTTTATAAGTACCAAGCCAAGGTGGACCAGACTCTGGAGGGCATGGGCCGGAGCGCCGACGGCACGGCCCGCACGCACGACCGCGGGCACGTCCTGCCGCCTAAGGAAGAGACCTACGGCAACATCGAGGGCCTCATGGATCACTTCCAGATGGTCATGTGGAGCTGGGGCGTGAAGGTTCCCGCCGGCGAGACCTATTTCGCGGTCGAGGGCGGCAACGGGGAGCTGGGCTTCCACATCGTCTCCTCGGGAAGCGACCGGGCCTACCGGATTCGCTGCCGCCCGCCGTGCCTCTACATCATGGCGGCCCTGCCCAAGCTTTTAAACGGCGGCTGGGTGGCGGACATCGTCCCCACCTTCGGCTCCGTGAACATGATCGGAGGGGAGTTGGACCGATGAGCAAAGCCGCGGCCGTCGCGGCGCCCCAGGCGCCCTTTACGTCGGAACAGGAAAAGGTCCTCAAGTCCTGGACCACGCACTACCCGTATCCCATCATGGGGCTCTTGGAAGCCCTGCGCCAGGTGCAGGAGTGGCACCGCTGCATCACCCCGGCCGACGAGCAGCATGTCGCGGACATTTTTAAGACCAGCCTCTCCCACGTGCACGGCGTGGCCACGTTTTTCCCGATGTTCACCAAAAAGCCCGCGGGCAAGCGCCGCATCGGCCTCTGCCACGGCCTGTCCTGCGCCATGGCCGGCGCGGACAAGATGGCGCACTGCCTGGAGCAGACCCTGGGCGTCAAGGAAGGGGAAACCACGCCCGACGGGGAGTTTAGCTTCGAGGAGATGGAGTGCCTGGGCGCCTGCGACTACGCGCCCGCGCTTTTGGTGGGCGACGACTTGAAGGGCAAGGCCACGCCGGAACTCATCGCCGACGTCGCGGCCAAGAAGGACGTGCCCTCCAAGGACGGATTTTATCTGGGAACGCCCAAGGGCGTGCCCACGGTGCTCACCAAGAACTACGACAACCCCAAGCTGCGCGAGCTCGAAACCTACCGCAAGCTGGGCGGCTACAAGGCCTTGGAGAAGGCGCTTTCCATGAAGCGCGCGGACTTGATCGAAGAGGTCAAGAAGTCCAACGTGCGCGGCTTGGGCGGCGCGGGCTTTCCGACCGGCATGAAGTGGGGCACGGTGCCGCCCGAGGACAAGGTGCCCGGCCCGCGCTTCGTGGTGACCAATGCGGACGAGTCCGAGCCCGCGTGCTACAAGGACCGGGTCATCATGACCGCCAACCCGCACCAGATGCTCGAAGGCATCTTGATCGCCTCCTACGCCATCGGCGCGAAGAACTCCTTCATCTTCATCCGCGGCGAGTACGGCGTGCAGTACAAGATTTTGACCAAGGCCATCGCCGAGGCCGAGAAGGCGGGCCTCATCGGCGAGAACATCCTGGGCAAGGGATTTTCCTGCCGCATCCAAATCATGCGCGGCGCCGGGGCCTACATCTGCGGCCTCGACACCGCCTTGCTCGAGACCATGGAAGGCAAGAAGGCCTGGCCCAGGCAGCCCCCGCCGTTTCCCACGGTCGCGGGCCTGATGGGCAAGCCCACCGTGGTCAACAATGTGGAGACCTTGTCCATGCTCCCGCCCATCCTAAACGAGGGCGGCGAGGCCTTCGCCAAGCTGGGCGTGCCGCGCACCGGCGGCACCGGCGTCTACAGCGTCAGCGGCCACGTGGCCAAGCCCGGCATCTACGAATTTCCCATGGGCTCGCCGCTCTCCAAAATCGTCGAGGCCGCGGGCGGAGTTCCCGGCGGCAAGAAATTAAAGGCCGTCATGCCCGGCGGCGCCTCCACGCCTCCCGTGGACGCCACGGAGCTGGAGATGCCCATGGATTTCGACGGGCCCAAGAAGTTCGGCACGTTTCTGGGCGCGGGCGGCGTGGTGGTGATGGACGAGACGGTCAACATGGCCGAGGTGGCGCACAACACCGAGCGCTTCTTGTCCCACGAGTCCTGCGGGCAGTGCACGCCCTGCCGCGAGGGCAGCAACTGGACCGTGCGCATCCTGGAGCGGCTTTTTTCGGGCGGCGGCGTGGCCGAGGACCTGCCCAACATCACGCGCATGGGCGAGAACATCACGGGCAAGGTCATCTGCGCCTTGGGCGACACCGTGGGCGCGGTGGCGCGCGCGTACCTGAAAAAGTTTCCCAAAGATTTTGAATCCTACCTTTCCGGAGCCAAGAAGAATGGCTAAGTTCACTTTAAACGGGAAAACCATCGAGGCCGAGCCGGGCACGCCGGTCCTGGAGGCCGCGCTGCAGGCCGGCGTCGAGATTCCCTATTACTGCTACCACCCGGCGCTCGGGAACCCCGGCAACTGCCGCATGTGCATCGTGGAAGTCGAAGGCATGCCCAAGCCCGCGGCCTCGTGCCGCCTGCCGGTCAAGGAGGGCATGGTGGTGCGCTCGGACTCCGAGGCCGCCAAGCGCGCTCAGTCGTCCTCACTGGAGCTGCACCTGGTCAACCACCCGCTCGACTGCCCGGTCTGCGATCAATCCGGCGAGTGCGGGCTGCAGGACTACTATTTGAAGGTCGGCCGCTACCAGAGCCAGGTGCGCGAGGACAAGGAGCACAAGGAAAAGCGCAAGCAGATCGGCGAACACGTGATGCTCGATCAAGAGCGCTGCAGTTTGTGCACGCGCTGCACGCGCTTTACCGAGGAAATCACCAAGACCAGCGAGTTGGGAGTTTTCAGCCGCGGCCACAAGGAAGTCATCGATTTGGCGCCGGGCAAGACCCTGGACAACGCCTATTCCGGCAACGTGGTGGACGTCTGCCCCGTGGGCGCGCTGACCGACCGCGATTTCCGCTACAAGGTGCGCGTGTGGTACCTGGACCGCGCGCCGTCTATCTGCCCCGGCTGCGCGCGCGGCTGCTCAATCGAGGTCCACACCAACACCAAGCGGCCCTGGCACTTCGAGGGCCGGCGCGTGGTGCGCTTGAAGCCCCGGCACAACCCCGAGGTCAACGGCTACTGGATGTGCGACGAGGGCCGCTACGGCTTCAAGAATTTGGACGAAGGACGCCTCGGGCGCGTGATGCGCCTTAAGCCCGAAAGCCAGGAGCTGTCCTGGACCGAGGCGCTCTCGGACATCGCCTCCGAGATAAAGCGCCTGTCCAAGGAAAAAGGCCCGCAGGGCCTGGCCGTGGCGGCGTCCGGCATGCTCTCCAACGAGGATTGGGGCGCGCTTAAATCTCTTTTCGTCGACGCCTTGAAGGTCAAGCATTTCGCCTTCTCGCCCGAGCCGGATCAGATCGGCGAGCAGGACGACTTGCTGCGCCGCCGCGAGAAAGTCCCCAACTTGAAGGGCGGCGAGTCCTTCGGCTTCGGGACCGCGGTCAAGTCCGCGTCCTGGGACGCGCTGGCCAAGGACATCGAAGCGGGCAATATCTGGGGCCTCTACGTCGTCGAGCGCGACTTGAACGAGATTTGGAAGCAAAAGACCGCGGCGCTGCTGGCCAAGGTTCCTCTGGTGGTCTTCCAGGGCCCGCACAAGGCCGCGGTCGAGGCCCTGGCGCATTACCGCCTGCCGGCCACGGCCTACGTCGAGGAGGACGGGCACTTCACCAATTTCGAGGGCAAGGTGCAGGCCTACCACAAGGCCTTGGAGCCGCTGGGCGCGGCGCGTCCGGACTGGAAGATTTTCCAGGAGCTGGGCGAGCACTTAAAATCGGGCGACCAGGCCCGGGCCAAGGCGGCAAGATGAGCGAAACGGTCATTCAAGTCCTCTGGCTTTTCGTCAAGGTCGCCTTCGCCGTGGGCTTCGGCATGAACATCGCCGGGCTTCTGGGCTGGGTCGAGAGAAAGCAGAGCGCCGTGATGCAGGACCGCGTCGGCGCCAACCGCGCGGACATTTTCGGCATCACCATTCTGGGCCTCTTCCACCCGCTGGCCGACGCCTTGAAGATGCTCACCAAGGAAGATTTCGTGCCGGCCAAGGTGCACAAGCCCTTCCACGGGCTGGCGCCCATCATCGCGCTGGGCTTCGGCCTTTTGTGCCTGGCGGCGCTCCCGTTCGGCGGCACGGTCTCGGTCGCGGGCCGGCTTTGGGATTTGCAGCCCATCGCGAGCCCGATGAGCCTGCTTTTTGTCCTGGGGCTCTTGTCCATCGGCGTGCACGGCATCGTGATGGCGGGCTACGCGTCCGGCTCCAACTACGGGCTTTTGGGCGGGCTGCGCGCCGCGGCGCAGATGATTTCCTACGAGGTCTGCCTGGGCGCGGCCCTGGCCGGCGCCATGTTCATCTACGGAACGCTCGATTTGCAGCAGGCGGTCATCTGGCAGGGGCATCTCATCCACGGCTGGCTGCCGGCCTGGGGCATTTTCCTGCAGCCCCTGGGCTTTATCCTGTTCTTGACCGCGGGCGCGGCCGTGACCAAGCGCTCGCCCTTCGACATCCCCGAGGGCGAATCCGAAATCGTGGGCTATCACGTGGAATATTCCGGCATGAAGTTCGGCATGTTCCTGATGACCGACTTCATCGAGTCCATCGTCATCTCGGGCCTGGTCGCGGCGGTGTTCTTGGGCGGCTGGCAGATTCCCTGGGTCCACCTGACCGGCGTGGTGGGCGGCATTTTGATGGTGGTCTCCTTCTCGGTCAAGGTGCTTCTCGTGCTTCTGCTTTTGATGCAAATTCGCTGGACTTTGCCGCGCTTTCGCTTCGACCAGGTGCTGGACCTGGGCTGGAAGAACATCCTGCCCCTGTGCCTGCTTAATTTCATCGTGACCGTGTGGGGGGTCTACCTGTGGCGATAACGGTTCGCAGCGTCAAGCGTCCCGAGCACAATCTGGAGGAGCGCATTTACCTCATCGAGGTCTGGAAGGGCCTGCTCATCACCTTTAGGCATCTCTTCGTGAACCTGGGCCGGCACACCCTCTACGCCCTGGGCTTCAAGAACGGCCAAGCCGGCGCCGTCACCATTCAATATCCCGAGGACCCCGCCGTGCTGGGCCACCGCGCGCGCACCCGCCACCGGCTCTTAAAGCGCGAGGACGGCGCGCCGCGCTGCACCGCGTGCCTGCTGTGCGAGACCATCTGCCCGGCCAAGTGCATCCACATCACCGCCGAGGACAGCCCGGACGTGATGGTGGAAAAGCGCGCCAAGACTTTCGACATCGACTTGGGCCTGTGCATCTTCTGCGGCTACTGCGCCGAGGCCTGCCCGGTCGACGCCATCCACATGGACGCCAACAAGGTGGAGCTCTGCACCTACGACCGCAAGAGCCTCATCTGGACCATCTCGGACATGATGGGCGACACGCCGAAAGATCCCGCCGCCTTAAAATGAACCTGGTCCGGGCGCCAGGCCTGGCCGACGTCCTCGACATCGCCTGCGTCACGCTCATCATCTATTCCTTCCTGGTCTGGTTCAAGCGCGCCCGCGCCGCCTTCGTCGCGCGCGGGCTTTTGATTTTGGCCGGCTTCTACGTCTTCGCGCGCCTGATGGACATGCGCATGACCATCTGGATTTTCCAGGGCTTCTTCGCGGTCCTCATCATCGCCATCGTGGTCATTTTCCAGGAGGAAATCCGGCACTTCTTCGAGCGCCTGGCCCTGTGGAGCTTCAAGCGCGGCGGCAGCGGGCTCGATTTTTCGCGCGAGCTGGAGATTCTGGTGCGCACGGCCGGCACGCTGGCCCACGCCAAGGTTGGCGCGCTCGTCATCGTCAAGGGCCGCGACCCGCTGGAGCGCCACGCCGAGGGAGGCTGGAGCCTAAACGGCGAGGTTTCGGAGGCGATTTTGGAGAGCATCTTCGACTACCATTCCCTGGGCCACGACGGCGCCGTGCTCATCGAGGACGGGCGCCTGACGCGCTTTGGCGCGCACCTGCCGCTCTCGCGCGATTTCGCCAAGCTCTCGGGCTTCGGCACGCGCCACGCCGCGGCCCTGGGCCTGGCCGAGAAAACCGACGCCCTGTGCGTGGTGGTCAGCGAGGAGAAGGGCACGGTTTCGGTGGCGCGCGACGGCAGCCTGCGCGCGCTGGACGGTCTTGAGGATCTCCACCGGGAGCTCGAGTCCTTTTATCTCGCCAAGGCGCCGGCTCCCCTGCCCAAAGACGTCTTGTATTTCGTCCGGCACAACACGCGCGAGAAGCTCATCGCCTTGGGCATCGCCGTGCTGCTCTGGATTGTGCTGGTCGCTCCGCGATGAAGGCGGCCTTCCACGCCAAAAGGCTTTTGCGCTATCTCTCCGAGAACGCGGCGCGGCTGCGTCCTCTCGTGGTGCTCACCCACGACCATCCGGATCCCGACTCCTTGGCCAGCGCCTGGGCCCTGGCGCACCTGGCCCAGCATTACGCCCGCGTCCGCTCGCGCGTGGTCTACGGGGGCATGGTGGGACGCTCCGAGAACCGCCTCATGATGGAGCGCCTGGAGGTGCCGGCGGTCTCGCTCAAGAAAGGCGAGCTCGCGCAGGCCCCGCACCTGGCGCTGGTCGACACCCAGCCGCCCTTTAAGAACAACCGCTGCCCGCCGCGCCGCCATCCGCAGATTATCGTGGATCACCACCCGCGCCACTCGGACACGCAGGGCGACTTGGTGCTCATCGACGAGAGCGTGGGCGCCACCACCACGATTTTGGCCGAGGCCATCCTGGAAAGCGGCATCCGCGTGCCCAGGCGCCTGGCCACGGCGATTGTCTACGGCATCGGCTCCGAGACCCAGAACCTGGGGCGCGAAGCCGGCGCGCGCGACATGGCCGCCTACCGCGCGTTCTGGCCCAAGGCGCAGATGAAGGCCCTGTGGCGCATCAGCTACCCGCGCCGCCCGGCTTTTTTCTTCTCGACCCTGGGCCGCGGCATCAAAAACGCCTTTGTCTGCCGCGACACGGTGGGCGTGCACTTGGGCGCGCTTCCCAACCCGGACCTGGTCGCGCAAATCGCGGACTTCCTGCTGACCTTGGAGGGCATGCGCTGGTCCTTGGTGACCGGGCGCTACGCCGGACGCCTGCACGTCTCGCTGCGATCTTCCGACCCCGGCGCGGGCGCGGGGCGGCTCTTAAAGCGGCTCTTGGGCGGGGGCAATCGCGGCGGCGGGCACGCCATGATCGCGGGCGGCAGTTTGGAGGTCGGCGCCGAGGCCCCTGAGTCCGACTGGCGCCAGGCCGAGGAGCATCTGGCCGAAGGGTTTTTGAAGAGCCGGGGGATCAATGAAGAGACGACGCCCCGGGCGCACCCGTTTAAGACGGACCTCTAGACGCGGCGGATTTTTAAGCCGCGCCGCGCCGGCGCTTGATTTCCGAGATGACCACGGGCAGGACCTCGTAGACGTCTCCCACCACGCCCAAGGTCGCGATTTCCATCATGGGGCAGGCCGCATCCGTGTTGACGGCCACGATGTTGGCGGAGGAGGCCATGCCGGCCAGGTGCTGGATTTGGCCCGAGATGCCGCAGGCCACGTAGAGCTTGGGGTGCACGGTGCGGCCGGTCAGGCCCACCTGGTGCTTATAGGGAATCCACCCGGCGTCGACGACCGCGCGGCTGGCGCCCACCGCGGCGCCCAAGGTCTGGGCCAGCTCGCGGATGAGCTTGAAGCCCTCCGCGTTGCCCAGGCCCCGTCCGCCCGAGACGATGCGCTCGGCCGCGCCCAAATCGATTTCGCCGCCTTCGTCCGCCTTGAAAGAAGCGACTTCCGTGCGCGCGGACGCCGCGGGCGCCGCGAAAGGGACGACTTGGGCGGTCTTGCCGGCCTGGGCCGCGGCGGCCTCGAAGGTCATGGGCTGCACGGTCAAAATCTTCACGTCCGACTTGAAGGCCAGCTCGGCGACGATGTTGCCGCCGGATTGGTAGCGCTTGGCCGAAAGATTTCCGCCCGAGCCCGAGAGCTCGCAGATTTCCGCGGCCACGCCGGCCTTTAAAAGAACCGCGAGCCTGGCCGCCAAAGAGCGGCCGGCCACGGAGGCGGCGATAAGCACGACCCCGACGCCTTCCTGCTTGGACAGGGCGGCCACGGCCGACGCGTAGGCCTCGCCCACGAACTGATCGAAAACCGCGTCCGAGACGGCATGGACTTTTTCCACGCCGCGCGCGCCCAAATCCTGGGCGAATTCCGGGGCCTTGGCGCCAAACACCACGGCCGAGAGCGCTCCGCCGGTGGCGGCCGCCGCGGCCTTGCCCGCGGAAACGAGCTCGTAAACGGCGGGCGGCAGCTTGCCGCGCTGGGGCAAAGCGACGATGAGGACGTTTTTTTCTCCGGGCATCAGATTAGCTTCCTTTCGATGAGAATGTCCACGAGCTTCTTGGCCTTGTCCGCGGCGGCGGCGCCCTCGATTTTCATGCCGGCGGGACGCGGCGGCGGCGGGCTCTGGCGCGAGACGGACGTCTTGGCCCCGGCGGCGCCGATTTCCTCGGGCTTCAAGCCCAAATCGGCCGCGCTGAACTTGGCGATGGCCGCTTTCTTGGCCGCCATCTTGCCTTTCAAGGAAGGCAGGCGCGGCTCGTTGATTTCCTTGATGGTGGAAATGGCCGCGGGGAGCTTGACCTTGACCGTTTCGACGCCGTCTTCCATCGCGCGCCACACCGTGGCCGAGCTCTCGTCGACGGCCTCGATTTTCTTGACCGATAAAACGCCCGGCCAATCGAGCCACGCGGCCACCAAGCCGCCCACCATGCCGGAGTTGCCGTCGGTGGTGTTCTTGCCGAATAAAACCAGGTGCACGGGCTTTTGCGCGTGGAGCTTTTTAATCGCCGCGGCCAGGGCGAGGCCTGTGGCGTAGGAGTCGCCGCCGTCAAACTCGGCGCCCGCGACAATCGCGCCGGCGTCCACGCCGCGGGAGATGGCTTCGCGCAGGGCGGCCTCGGCGGCGTCCGGGCCCAAGGTGAGCGCGGTCGCGGTTGAGCCGGGCACGCGCTCTTTGAGGCGCACCGCCTCCTCGACGGCGTACTCGTCAAAAGGGTTTAAGCCGTAGGCCAGGCCCGCGGTCTTGACCTTGCCGGTGCCTGAGTCCACCGAGACCGAGGTGGTGGCCGGCGTGTGCTTGACGCAGACGACGATGTTGAGAGGCATGGCGACTCCTTAGCAGTGCGACGATTATGCCAAAACGGTGGTTGGGGCAGGATTCGAACCTGCGTAGGGCATGGCCCGACGGTTTTACAGACCGTTGCTTTTGACCGCTCAGCCACCCAACCGGAAAACTGTTTCTTCGTGGACATTATTGCATTTTTTTCCTTCCGGCTGAAATTCCCGAGGAGCCGCGATTTCGGCTTTCCGGCGAAAATCCGGTAAAAGCCGGCGGGTTTTACCGGTTTAGGCGGGGAATGTGGGGTTGAAATTGGCGGGTTCCGGGAGCATAATGGGTGGGATTGCGGCCCGATTGAGTTTGGACAAAACCGGACATGAACAATATCCCGCGTAAGGCGCATCGGCTTTACCATATGGTTCCCGAGCCGATGATGGGGAAGGTCCTTTATCCGCTCAATCGGCTGGAGGCCGTCTACCCGGACGCCGCCGCTAAAGCCCGGGCCAAGTACGAATCCCGCGAGCATCTGATGGCGGTGCGGCTTCCCATCCTTGATTGCCTGTGGAACGACGTGCTTCATTTGAGTCCCCTGCATCCGGCGAAAATCAAGGAGTGTCTCGTGGAAACCGGCTGCCTCAAGCCGCCCGCGCCGAGGCGAAAGTTCTTCGTCATCAATCCAAGGGCGCTCAAGCCCAATCGTGCGGTCTATTTTGTGCAACCTGGCAGATAGGTAACACTTTAAACCGGGGACATAGGTGACACTTTTAGCTCTTTAACATCTCCTGATTTTTCGTGTTTTTGCATCATAGATCCCAAGCTTTAGAGTTCCGAAGCAAATGAGCCAGTTGCCGTCTTCAATTTCTGTAAAGCCAACGGCCTCTCCACCAAGCATCATGCCTAAATAAATCATACGGCCACGCCACGCGATGCATCCGTCGCTCCGCACTTTCCGTACAGTGGCCTCCGCAGGATATTCCATGTCGGGCAGACGGTTCGGAAACGGCCGCTCCGAAAGACGATACGCCTCCTGCGGCGTCCGCATGCCCAGCGACTCGTGCGGCCGTTCTTCGTTGTATTCCTTCCGGAATCGGTCAAAGGCCTCCTGTTGGGCCGGCGCGCTCTCTTTAGGCGGCGAGGCGGTTTCCTGCTTGAGCGTTAGGTGCATGCGCTCATGCGCCCCGTTTTCTTCCGGGTGGCCGGGACGGATTCGTTCCGGCGCAATTCCCAACCGCACGAACCAGACAGCCAAGCGCGACAAGCCGCCGACGCCCACGGAAGCAAACGGCGCGCCGTTGTCCGTTCGGATCGCTCGCGGAAGGCCGAATTCCTGGAAAGCGGCGGCAAAGTGCCCGCGGAGGGATTCGCCGCCCGTTTGATCCACTATGCGGCAGCGCAACAGATAGCGGCTGGCCGCGTCTGATAATGTAAACGGGTCCACCCGGCATCCGTTCCCGGTCTTAAACCAACCCTTGAAATCCGCGGTCCATACGTCGTTCGGATTCAGACCGTCGCATAAGGACCCTTTAAACGGAGGCGTCCGGTGACGCCGCCGCTTGGGAGCCGTTAAGCCATGGCGGCGGATGATCTCGCCAATCGTGCTGGCCACCGGCCATTTTGCATAGGGATTTAAAACCCGCAACCGGTGCGCCAATTTCTTCGGGCCCCAGCGAGGATGCTCCTGGCGGAAGATGACGACCTCGCGTTCGATCTCTTTGGGCGTCGCGTTTGGATGGTTCCTGGGAAATCGAGATTGGTCGCAGAGCGCCTCCAAGCCTCCTGCTTTGAAACGCTCCACCCATTTGTAGCCCGTTTTGCGGCTGATGCCGTAATAGCCGCAGAGCTCACCCATGCTCCATTCCCGTTTTAGCCAGTCGTCCACGAATCTTTTCCGTTCGTCCATAGGACAGGTCTCCTTCCAGGGCATAGGCAATTCCTCCTCTGCCCATATTTACCTGTTACCTATGTGCCCGGTCCATTCTGTCACCTATCTACCAAGTTTGGACC
>DATLSD010000029.1:0-3021 GCA_035534315.1 Elusimicrobiota bacterium | reverse complement strand
TGGGAAAAGCAGCTCCAAGCGGAAAAAATCCCCTACAAAGACTACATGCTGGAGTAGCCGGTGGTCCCCTGGATCATCGGAGCCGCCCTGGCGCCCTTCGCCGCGGCGCTTCTGACCCTGGCGCTTAAATCCCTCTTCCTGGCCGCCGGCCGCTCCGGCGCCATGCCGTTCTTCGCGGGCTTCGCGCTCGCGGCCCTGGCCTGGCTCGCGGCGCGCTTTTTTCCGCCCCAAAGCTGGGCCGCGCGGACCTTCGACGCGGCCCAGCGGCGCGTCTACATCTTCGGCCACGAGCTCTCCCACGCGCTGGCCGCGTGGCTCTCCGGGGCCAGCATCTTTTCCTTCCACGTCGGCCGGCGCTCCGGCCACGTCGATTTGGACAAGAGCAACGCGCTCATCGCCCTGGCGCCCTACTGCCTGCCGGTCTACACCGCCGCGGGCCTGCTGGCCTGGCGCGTCGCGCTCGCCTTTAAGCCCGGCCTTCCCGCCGCGCCCTTTCTGGCGTTCTTGGGCCTCACCCTGGCCTTCCACCTCACCAAGACTTTGGAATACGTCTGGGACTTGTCCCAGCCGGACTTGAAAGCCGCGGGCGGCGTGGTCTTTTCGCTCTCCGCCATCGCCGCGGCCAACGGCCTGGTCATCCTGGGCCTGGCCGGGGCCCTGTTCCCGCGCTCGGTGTTTTTCCTCGCGGCCGTGCGTTCGTCCTGGTCATGGGAAGCGCGCTTCTGGCTCGGCGCCGCGGCGCTGGGGCGCCGGGTCTGTAGGGCGCTGCGCGCATGAGAACCGCCGCGGTCCTGCGCGAGCTGCCGCGCAAAATCTTCCACGTCCTGTCGCTGCTCTATTACGTCCTCTACCGCGCGCTCGGCTTGAAGCGCACGATTTTCTGTATGGCGCTCTGGACGCTGGCGGTCGGCGCGGCCGAGGCCGCGCGGCTCTTTTTCCCGGCGTGGAACCGCCTCATCCTGGGCCCCTTTTCCGGCATCGCCCGTCCCGAGGAAAAAAACCGCATCAGCGGGCTCTTCCACACGACCATGGGAAGCTTTCTGCTCTTCGTCGTCTTCGGAAAAAATCCCAAGGCCGTGGCCTTCGCGCTCGGTTGCGCGGCCTTGGGCGACGCGGCCGCGGCGCTGGGGGGCAAGGCCCTGGGTCGGCACTCCATCGGCCCGGGCAAGACCCTGGAGGGAAGCCTCTCTTGCCTGGCCGCCTGCCTGGGCGTGGGCCTGTTCCTGGGTCTGGACTGGGCGCCTTCGCTTTTAGCCGCTGCCGCGGCCACTTTGGTCGAGTACGCCCCGGTCACGTCCTGGTTCAACGACAACCTCTGGATGCCGCTGGTCGCCGCCGGAGCGCTCCAACTAGCGCTGCGAAAATAGCTAAAATCCCCATCATGCGGGAGCCCGGCGAGAGACGAAATTTTCGTTTCGCCTGGCGCGTCGCCATCCTGCTGGCCAACGGCCTGGGCCTCATCTTCCTGGCCCTGCTCCTGCTGCTCGCGGCCACGGCCTACGTAGTCTTTCCCCGCGTGGCGGGCTCCTCCCAGGTCCGGGCGATGCTGGCCCAGCGCCTGGAGGACACCCTGCACCGCCCGGCCTCCATCGGCCGGGTGGTCATCGCGCCCCAGGGCATCAAGATTTCCACCGTAAAAATCGCCAACGAGCTTCCCGGCGAGGGCGACCTCTTGGACGGCGAGAGCGCGATCGTGACCATCAAGCTGCTGCCGCTGTTGCGCCGCCGCCTGGAAATAAAGACCATCAGCATCTTCCATCCCGTCATCCGCCTGGTGCGCGAGAAAGACGGGAGCTGGAGCTTCTCGGACGTTTTCCATTCCACGGCCGCGGCGCGCGCGCCCAACCCGCTTTTTTTCTCCATGCCGATCTCGCTCTACGCGGAGAAAACCGTCATCCATAACGCGGACGTCATCATCGACGACCGCTACCGTAAGCGCACCATCACTTTCAGCGACCTGGACATGACGATTAGAAAGCCGGACGCCCGAACGCCTTTCCCCTTCACGGCGTCGTTTGCCAACTCCTTCCAGTTCAAGAACCGCAAAATCACGGCCGACTGCACGCTCGCGGGAACCGCCTCCCTGGCCGGGCTCCATCTCGCCTCGGCCACGGCGAACGCCTACGCGGCCTCGGTCAAGGTCGACGGCGCGGTCTTCAACGGCACCCTGTCCTTGCGCGATTTCCTGCATCCTTCCGTCCGGGGAAATTTTCTCGCCCCGGCCTTGAGCCAGTCCTGGCTCTCGGCCCAGACCGGCCGGCCCGCGACATTCCCGTGGCCGCAGAGCCGCTGGAGCTTCGCGCTGGAGTTCCCCTCGGCGCGCTTGATGCGCGTGCCCGAACTGGACATGACCGCCCAGGCCTTCTCCACACAGGCCTCGGGCACGGTCGACTTCTCCTCCGCGCCCTTTAGCCTGCAGGCTCAGGTCCGCGTCTCCTCCGCGCCCCTGCAGAACTTCTCGTTCCTGGCTTCGGGCATTTCCCGCGATCAAATCCGGCCAGATGCAGGCCGACGCGCGCATCAGCGGCCCCTGGAACCACCTGCGCGCGGACCAGGCGGACATGCGGCTGGAAAATTTCTCGGCGAACTTCAAGCCCCTCTCCATTTCAGCCGGCCTGATCTCGGTCTCCGCCACGAAGAATTTCGCGGCGTTCTCGCTCTCGGCCGAGCGGGGCTCCCTGCGCGCCCTGGGCCATTCCTTGACCGGCGCGTCCCTGCAGGCGAGCCTGGCCCGCAACCGGCTCGCGGTCCGGCGGCTGGCTTTCGATTGGGAAGGGACCCGCGCGATTGCCAGCGGCAGCATCCAAAACATGGCGCAGCCGGACCGCATCTATCTGCGGGCGTGGTTTGGACCGCTGCGCTGGGGCAACGCCCAGAAGCTCGCCGTCGACGTCGCCGCCTACTTTTCCAAGCTCCGGCGCGAGCGCTCCAAGGCAGCTCCGCCGTCTCCCGCGCACCATTGGGTGGCCTTTTTCAAGTATCATATCCCGCGCCGCTTCCCGGCCACCTCCGGGCGCATCA
>DATLSD010000028.1:0-44684 GCA_035534315.1 Elusimicrobiota bacterium | reverse complement strand
CCCGGCGCGGGATTGGGCCCGGGCAAAGGCTGCGGTCCCTGCCCAGGCTGCGGCGCCGCGTCCGGGTCGTTCGGGTCGTCCGGATTAAAGGGCACAATCGGCCACTTCCAAGCGGCGGCCCTCACGCCCGCGTAGACGCCGAAAACGGCCACGACCGTCGCATAAAGCGTGTGCGGCACGAACACGCTGTGGTTGGCCGCGTCGTAGCCCCAGATAAAAAACATGACGCCCACCCAGCCCCACAAAAAGAGGTCGCCCATGCGCTTCTCGTAGGCCTGGGCGCGGCGCACCCGTTTTTCCTTGTCGCGCGCGGCCGCGTAGGCCGTCAAGACTGGGTAGTAGAAATAATAGAGCGGCTCAAAGGGCGGCCACAGGCCGAAGCTCGTGCTCTGGCGCAGCGTGTCAATCATGCACGCCACGCCCAAGACGGCCGCGAGCCAATAGAGCTTGCTGTTGATGCCCGCCCAATACTGGACGTCGGGGTGCGAGGAATCTTTCACGCTGTAGCGCTTATTATCCGGCGGCTTGGGCCGGGCGATTTCGGGCGCGGCGCTCGCGGCCGGGGGCGCGCTAAGGAATAGCGCATAAGTGCCCGGAGCGCCCGGCTTCATGCGCCACTCGGGCTGGCCGTCGCGCACCGGGCCGTGCTTCTCGATGAAGTTCGCGCGGTAGAGCACGTTCATGACGTCGATGAGCTCGTCGCGGCCAAAGTTAAAGTGGGTCTGCACCTCGCGGAAGATAAACGACCCGCGCGCGCGGCAGAACGCCAGCACCCGCTCGACGAGCTCTGGCTTAGGCGGCGGGTTGGGAGCCTGGGGCATAGGGTTCCCCATTATGCCCGGCGATTGCCCCGATTTCAAGCCCCGGCGGCGGAACTTTTTCGCGGGGTCAATCGTATAAAGAGCATGCCGCCCCAAGCCCTTGAAATATACCACTTTGTGGTATATAATACTAAGTAGCATGAGGAGGACGTTCGTCGAAACCTCCTCGTTCGCGCGGCGCGCCGACCAGGAAGGTCCTGACGCGCTGCGCGAGATTCAGGCGGAGCTGCTTAAGCGCCTGGAGTCCGGCCGGGTCATTCCGGGGACGGGCGGGCTGCGCAAGCTCCGGATCGCCGATGCGGGCCGGAACAAAGGCGCGCGCGGCGGCTACCGGGTGATTTACCTGGATTTGCCCCGGATTGAGCGGACTTATCTTCTCGCGCTCTACGACAAGGGCGAGAAGGATGACATTTCGAGCGAGGAAAAGAAGATTCTAAGACTGCTCTCGAGCGAATTAAAAGGAACGGCGAAATGAGGAAAACAAAGGCGGGGCAAGAGCTGATCGCGGGCCTGGGCGAGGCCGTCATGCACGCCAAGGGCGCTAAGAAGCTGCGCCAATCGGTCTGGGAGATTCCCGCGCCGGCCAAGCCGTGGCGCAAGGAGCGCATCGCCCAACTGCGCAAAGAGCGCTTTGGCGTGAGCCAGCCCGTGTTCGCGGCGCTGCTCAGCGTCACCGCGTCCACGGTGCGGGCCTGGGAACAGGGCCAGAAGTCGCCCTCGGGCGCGGCGCGGCGGCTGCTTCAATTGGCGGAAATGGAGCCCGGCGTTTTCCGGCGCCTGCGGCCTTCCGCTTAAGAAGCGATCCCTAAACTTGCCAGCATGCGCCGGCGCAGAATCTCGGCGCGCAGCTCGCTGCCCGGAACCTCCCGGCGCGTTCCGGCATGGCTTGCGCCGTGAGGCCCGGCCCGCCCCCGCCACGTCCGAAAATCCCTTCTTCTCGCCCGCATAATTCCCCCGCCGTCCGCGCGAATTGAGCGCCCCCGCCCGTCTCTCTCAATGACGCAACGCTCCGTCTCAAAGAACGCGGTTCCAGGCGGCATAATCGTTGCTACACATTAAAGATGCGGAGGTTTTATGCCCCAGCAAAAACCGCCATTTCTTCCCAAAAAGATATCGGTGGCCGTGGATTTTTCCGAGGCCTCCGAGGCCGCGCTGGCCGCCGCCAAGAAAATCGGGCGGCTCTGCGGCGCGCGCCTGGACCTGGTGCACGTCAACGAGCCCTCGCCGGAAAGCCTGCTGGGGGACATGTACGTCGCCCCGGGCCAAGACAAGGACCGGCAGTATTACGACGGCCTGCGCGCCCGGCTGCGCGCCCTGGCCGAGGGCTATGCCGGCGCCGGCCTGCGGGTGGAGGACGGCTACGCCAAGTCGGCCCTGGCGGACCTGGCCGAATCGGGCCAGGCCGATCTGCTGGTCATGGGAACGCGCGGCCGGGGCGGCCTTGAGCGCCTCTTTTTGGGCTCGACCGCCGAAGCGGTCGCGCGCGTGTCGCGCACGCCGCTCTTGACCGTGCACCGCAAGCCCGCGGACGATTGGCCGAGCCGCATCCTGGTGCCCATGAAGCTCGCCGACTACGCCGACAAATCCCTGCTCCACGCCCTGGCGCTCGCGGAGCTCTTCGGCGCGCGGACCACCCTCCTTTACGTCGCGGAAAACGTCGCCCAAGAGTCGGCGTCCTTTGCGCCCGTCGAGGAGCACTTGAGCCGCCTCTTGGGCCGGGAACGCTACGCGGGCCTGGGCCGGATTATCGCGACGGGCCAGGCGGCCGAGGCCGTGCTGCGCGCGGTCGAGCGGGAGCGCTACGATTTGGTCGTGCTGGCGGCCCACCGCAAGCCGTTCTGGGAGAGCCTCATCATGGGAACCACGGCCGAGCGCGTCATCCGCCACTCGCCCGTGCCGGTGCTCTCCATTCCTTCGCTGGAGACGCAACAGCAGCCGCTTAAGGCGGCGGCCGAGGCGCCCGGCAAAGAGGCCTGGGCCGACTAGCGGCCGCCCTTAAATCCGCGCGGCCAACAGCGCCCCCGCGCCGGCGCCGGCCATGGCGTAGCCCATGGCCGCGGCCGGAGAAACGGCCCACAAAAGGCCGACCGCGGCGCTGGAGACAAAATCCCCGGCGCCGTTGACCGCGGCCAGGGCCCCGAAGCCGGCCCCGCGCAGATTCTCCGGCAAAAGCCCGGCCGCCGCGGCGCTCTCCAAGGTCTCCCACGCGCCCGAGCAAAGCCCGAAGAGCCCGAAAGCGGCGGCGAACTTGAGCGGCGCGCTTCCGGGAAGCAGCAGGAGCGCCGCCGGCGCCACGGCGGCGGCGTAGCCCAGGGATAAAATCCTGGTCCCGGAAAATTTGTCCGCCAAGTGCCCGCAGGCGTAGCTGGAAACCACCTGGACCGCGTTGTACCCGGCGTAAAAGAGCATGGCCCAAAAGGCGGCGCGGGCAAAGCCCAGGCGGCCGCGCCAGGCTTCCTCGGCCCAGAGGATGAGCAAGGTCTTGGAAAAATCCCCGGCCCCGGCCGCGGCGGAGGCGGCCAAGAGGCGCTTAAAGCGCCGGGGCAGCGCGCGCCAGCCCTCGGGCAGGCCGCGCGGGACGGGACGCGCGCGCGGCGGCTCCTTCACCCAGAACCAAAAAACCGCGGCGGCCAAAATGCCCGGCACGAAGGTGAAGGCCAGCGCCGGGCGCAGGCCCAGGCGCGCGATGAAGCAGAGGGCCAAAAGCGGGCCCAGCACCGCGCCCAAATTGTCCATGGCCCGCTCGAAGCCGAAGGCGCGCCCCACCGCGCCGCTCGGGGCCGTCTCGCTTAAAATCGCCTTGCGCGCGGGGCCCCGCGCGCCGCGGCCAAGCCACCCGGTGGAGCGCAGAAAAAACGCCTGCCCCGCGCTTTGCGCCCAGGCCAAGCCGCCCATGCACGCGGCCGTGAGCGCGTAGCCGGCGACGGCCAGGGGCTTGCGGCGGCGCAGCCCGTCCGAGTAGAAGCCCGAGAACAGCTTGGCGAAGCCCGCCAGGGCGTCGGAAAATCCCTCGATGAGCCCCAGCGCGGCCGAGCCCGCGCCCAGGGAGGCCAGGAGCGCCGGCAAAGCGGCCGTGGCCATCTCGTGGCCGGCGTCGGCAAGCAGGCTCGCCAGCCCGATGCCGAGCACCGAGCGGTTGAGCCAGGAAAAGGAACGGGCGTCTTGGGCTAAAGGAGCCTTAGCGTCCACTCGCCACGGCCGGGCGCAGGATGTCGCGGCCCGGGAACCGGGCGCGGGACCCCAGCTCTTCCTCGATGCGCACCAACTGGTTGTACTTGGCCAGGCGCTCCGAGCGGGCCGGCGCGCCGCTCTTTAACTGCCCCATCCCCGCCGCCACGGTGATGTCGGCCAAAAACGCGTCCTCGGTCTCGCCCGAGCGGTGGGAGAAAAAGCAGGCGTAGCCGGACTTGCGCGCCAAGGCGATGGTCTCAAAGGTCTCCGTGACCGTGCCGATCTGGTTGAGCTTGATGAGAATTCCGTTGGCCGCGCCTTCCTTGACGCCGCGCTCCAGGCGCTTGGGGTTGGTCACGAACAAGTCGTCGCCGATGAGCTGGAGCTTGGCGCCCAGGCGCTTGGTCATGAGCTTCCAGCCCTCCCAATCGTCCTCGGCCAGGCCGTCCTCGATGCTGAGGATGGGGTATTTGTCCGCGAGCGACTCGTAGAGATCCACCATGCCGGCGGAGTCGAGCGTCTTGCCGTCGGCCTTCAAGCGGTACTTGCCGTTCTCGTAGAACTCGCTGGCCGCCGGGTCCATGTAGACGGCGACGTCCTCGCCCAGGCGGTAGCCCGCTTTTTCCACGGCCAATGCGATGACTGCAAGCGCCTCCTCGTTGGAGGACAAATCCGGCGCGAAGCCGCCCTCGTCGCCCACGGCCGTGCCCAAGCCCTTGTCGTGCAGGACTTTTTTCAGGTTGTGGTAGACCTCGCAGGCCATGCGCAGGCTCTCGGAGAAGGTCTTGGCGCCGCAGGGCGCTATCATGAACTCCTGGAAATCGACCCGGTTGTCCGCGTGCTTGCCGCCGTTTAAGATGTTAAAGCCGGTCAAGGGCAGCGTGCGGGCCTCGGGGCCGCCCAAATAGCGGTAGAGCGGAACCTTGGCCGAGGCCGCCGCGGCGCGCGCGCAGGCCATGGACACGCCCAAAATCGCGTTGGCGCCCAGGTTTTTTTTGGACTCCGTGCCGTCCAACTCGATCATCACGCCGTCGATTTTTTTCTGCTCGGAGGCTTCCATCCCGACGATCTTGGGGCCGATTTTCTCGCGCGCGTTGGCGACGGCCTTCAAGACCCCCTTGCCCAAATAGCGCTTGGCGTCGCCGTCGCGCAGCTCCACGGCCTCGTGCGCGCCCGTGGACGCTCCCGAGGGCACCGCCGCGCGGCCCGTCGAGCCGTCGGCCAAGGCCACCTCGACCTCGACGGTCGGGTTGCCCCGGGAATCGATGATTTCGCGGGCTTTGACGGCGGCGATTTTAGACATGGAATTTCTCCTGTTTTATTTGGGGTCGGGAGCCAGAAACGGGTAGCGGTAGTCCCGGGGCGGATTTAAATTTTCCTTGATGGTGCGCGGCGAGGCCCAGCGCAGCAGGTTCAAGCGGCTGCCGGCCTTGTCGTTGGTCCCGGACGCCCGCGCCCCGCCGAAAGGCTGCTGGCCCACCACCGCGCCGGTGGGCTTGTCGTTGACGTAGAAATTGCCGGCCGCGTGCTCCAGGACCCTCTGGGCCAAGGCCACGGCTTGGCGGTCCCGGGCGAAGACCGCGCCGGTCAAGGCGTAGGGCGAGGTCTTGTCGCACAGCGAGAGGGTCTCGGCGTATTTTTTCTCCTTGTAGACGTGGACGCTCAAAACGGGCCCGAAAATCTCCTCGACCATGGACTCCGCCCGCGGGTCGCCGGCCTCGAAAATCGTGGGCTCGATGAAGAAGCCATCCTCGCCGCGGCAGCGCCCGCCCGAGACCAGTCGGCACTCGGGGTTTTTCTTGGCGCGGGCGATGTAGCCCTTTATTTTCTCAAAGGCCTTCTCGTCGATGACCGCGTTCATGAAGTGGGAGAAATCCTCGGGCGAGCCCAAGGTGATTTCCGCGGCCATCTCGCGCAGGCGCTTCTTGATTTGGGGCCACAGCGCGTCCGGGACATAGGCCCGCGAGGCGGCCGAGCATTTCTGGCCCTGGTACTCGAAGGCGCCGCGGATAAGCGCCGCGGCCACGGCGTCGGGGTCCGCGCTGGCGTGGACCACCACGAAATCCTTACCGCCGGTTTCCCCCACCAGGCGCGGGTAGGTCTTGTAATTCTTGATGTTTGTCCCCACCGCGGACCACATCCCCTGGAACACGCCCGTGCTGCCGGTGAAATGAACCCCGGCCAAGTCGGGCGAGGCCAAAAGCGCCTGCGAAATCTCAGCGGCCGGGCCGCTCACCATGTTGACGACGCCGTCGGGAAGCCCGGCCTTCTTGAAGAGCTCCATGATGAAGGACGCGGTGTAGGCCGCCGCCGCGGCCGGCTTCCAGACCACCGTGTTGCCCATGAGCGCGGGCGCGGCGGGCAGGTTGCCCGCGATGGAGGTAAAATTAAAGGGCGTGACCGCGAACACGAAGCCCTCCAAGCCCCGGTAGTCCATGCGGTTCCACGCGCCCGGCGGCGAGAAGGGCTGCTCGGCGTAGATCTGCTCGGCGAAGCGGACGTTGAAGCGCAGAAAATCGATGAGCTCGCAGGCCGCGTCGATTTCGGCCTGGTAGGCGTTCTTGGACTGGGCCAGCATGGTGGCCGCGTTCAAGGTCTGGCGGAACTCCCCGGCCAGAAGCTCGGCCGCGCGCAGGAAAACGGCGGCCCGGTCGGCGAACGGGGTTCGGGACCACTCCTGGCGCGCGGACAAGGCGGCCTTGGCCGCGGCCGCGGCTTCCTTGGCGCCGCCCTCGTGGCAGCGGCCCAGGAGAAAGGCCCGCTCGTGGGGCGGACGGCACTCGCGGGTCTTGCCGGTGCGGATTTCCTTGCTTCCTATATAGAGCGGGATGTCGGCCTTGCGGGATTTCAACTCGGCCAATCGGGATTTAAGCTCCGCGCGCTCCGGGCTTCGCGGCGCGTAGCCCAGGACGGGCTCGTTTTTAGGCGTCGGGACGGCGAATCGGGCGTTCAAAAAAGCCTCCTTTTTCCCGTTGAAAGCGCGTGGTTCATGATATAAAATAAGGACAGAGAGGCGCCATCATGATAAAACGAATTTTCCTGTTCCTGCTGTTGAACCTGCTGGTCATCTTCACCATCGGCATCCTGGTCCAGGTCCTGGGCTTAAACCACTATCTCGCGGCCAGCGGGATGAGCTACGGCCCGCTGCTGCTCATCTGCGCGCTCTACGGCTTCGTGGGCGCGTTTATCTCGCTGCAGATTTCGCGCTGGAGCGCCAAGCGCATGATGCGCATCCAGCTCATCGACCCGCAGAACCCGCAGGGCCGCTCCGAGGCGGACTTGGTCGAGCGGATTAAGTCTCTTTGCCAGCGGGCGGGCCTGACGACCCTGCCGGAAATCGGCGTCTACCAGAGCCCCGAGGTCAACGCCTTCGCCACCGGCCCGAGCAAGAAGCGCGCGCTCCTGGCGATTTCCAGCTCGCTGCTCAATCAAATGGACGGCCGGGCCGTGGAGGGCGTGCTGGGCCACGAGATTTCCCACATCGCCAACGGCGACATGGTCACCATGACCTTGGTCCAGGGCCTGGTCAACACCTTCGTCATCTTTCTCTCCCAGATCATCGCCTTCGCCATCGAGCAGGCCGTGGAGCGCGACAGCGAGGGCGGGGGCTTGGGCTTCTTCGCCCAGTTCTTCCTGGTCATGACCCTGGAGAGCGTCCTGATGTTTTTGACCTCGCCCATCATCTACTGGGTCTCGCGCCGGCGCGAATACCGCGCGGACGCGGGCTCGGCCAAGCTCTCGGGCGCCGACACCATGATTTACGCGCTGGACTCCCTGAAGCGCTGCCTGGGGATGGAGGACAAGCGCGGGCCCGCCCTCTCGTCCTTCAAGATAAACGGCCACGGCCACGGGGTCTGGTCGCTGTTCTTCTCGACCCACCCGCCGCTCGACGCGCGCATCGAGGCGCTGCGCCGCGGCTCCTACGCCTGAGCGGCTCCGGCCGGAGCGGCGCCCGACGCGAGAAGGGCCCTTTGGCGCTCCTCTATTTCGGCTTGAAGCTTCCGGGCCTCGCGTTCGCTTAAAAATCTCGCGGCGATTTTGGGGAACTTCGGCTCCCTGAGGTTTTTAATCTTGACGCGCGGCCTGTCCGAGGGCGACGGCGCCGTTTCGGAATAAACGGCCGCGTCTCGCAGCGGAATTTTGATGCGCAGGGGCGCGCTCGCCAAGGGAACGGAGGCCCCGCGGCGCATGTAGGACTGCGGATCCAAAAAACCCTCCACGTAATCGCCGTCCACGACGACGCGGCCGCTCAAATGCCAAAAGACGGAATAGGCGCACAGGAGGACGATGAGCAGCGCTTCGTCGGGCGAGAGCCGGCGCCAGGCCAATCCCGCCAACGCGAAAGCGAGAAAAGCGGCGGAAGCCGCCGCCAAGAGCAGGCTCAGCCGCCCGTCCGGCCAGAAGATTTTCCGTCCGCGCACGAGCATCGCGCCTTAAGCCCGCGCCGCCGAGGCCAGCGCGCCGAAAAGAGCCGGCACGTCCTCGGGCTTTTGCGCGAAGGCCACGGGCCTTAAGTCCGCGCAGGCAAAAAGCGCGGGGTAGCTTGGCGCCGAGAGCTTGTGCGCCATGACGTAGTCCCTGTCCTCCGGGGAAATCCAGGACACGACGCGGCGCGGCGCGTAGCGGGCCAGCGCGGCCAAGGCCAGCGCCCGGGACTGCTCGTCCTCGGGCCGCCCCACCAGCTCCAAATAAAGCCGACCGCGCGCCAGCATGTCCGCCGCGCGCGCCAAGCCCGCCTGCCGCGCCGCGCTTAGGGTCCGGGCGTCCGCGGCCAAGCCCTTCATGCCCCAGACGAGCCATTTGCGGTAATTGGGATTGCCGGTGACGTGGTGCGCGCGCCACACCGCCTCGAAGGCCGCGGCGTTTTCCTCCGGGACGACGGGCGGAGCAGCCGCGCCGTTTCGCGGCGGCCGGGACAAAAATCCGCCGCGCTCCCTGTCCCAGAGCTCCTGGAAGAGCCCGCGCGTCAAATCGTCCGCCGCGCGGCGGAAATTAGGGTCGGCCGTGATCTGGAAAAGCTCGCAGAGCGCGGAAATCTTGGCCGCGGCCTCGCCCAAGGAAGCGGGCAGGGCGCCTTGAGCGCCGAGCGCGGCGCGGGCTTTCTCAAGCCAAGACGCTTTTCCGGACGCGGCGGCGGCGCGCAGAAAAGCCGCGGCGCCGAAAACCGAGGGCGTCCCGGAGCTTGAGGAAGCCAAAAATTCCGTCAACGCCTGGGCCGGAGCCAGAAGATCTTCCGCCCCGGCGGCCGCGGCGTCCCAGAAAACCGGCGCCAGGCGCGCGGCGTCTTCGGGCGACGGCGGCTTGCCGGGCTCAAAAGACGGCAGCCCCGCCGGATTGCCGCGCGGCAGATTTCTCAGCGCCTCTTCCGCCGCGGCGCCGGCGTTTTTGTCCCCCCACTCCGCCCGGGCGTAGAGCAGAAGCTCAAGGCCGTCCAGGGACGGCGGGCCGGAATTTTTCTCTTTGAGTAGCTCTCGGGCCGAGTCCCTGGCCCAGGACTCGGGAACTTCCGCGAAATTTTTCTCGCCGACCGCGCCGGTCCAGACCCCGTCCGAAGCAGGCACGCTCACTTCCCCTTGGCCGATTCGGTCAGCTCGAACATCCTGTCCAGCGGCCGCTTGGCGCGCCGCGCGAGCTCGGCGGGAAGATCGACGATTTGGGACGCCGTCGGGCTTTCCAGGGCGCGCAGGATTTCCGGCAGTCCCGTCGCCTTCATGTAGGGGCACAGCCGGCACATGGGGATGAATTTTTTCTCGGGAAAGCGCGAGCGCGCCAAATCGCCGAAGCCGCACTCGGTCACCAGCATGTAGGAGCGGGCCTTGCTGCGCGAGACGTAATCCATCATGCCGCCCGTGCCGCCCGTAAAATCCACCGCCTCGACCAAGCCCGGGCTGCACTCCGCGTGGGCCAGAATCTTGACCCCCGGATACATGCGCCGGTAAACGGCCACGGAGGCCGCGTCGAAATTCTCGTGCACGATGCAGCGCCCCTTCCAAACGACGAGCTCGGAGCCGAGCTTCTTGCCCAAAGCCTTGGCCAGGTTGCGGCCCATGAGCTCGTCCGGGATGAAGACGACCTTGGGATGCTCCGCGAAAAGCCGGGAGAGGATGCGCTCGGCGTTGGCGCTGGTCACCACCACGTCGGTCTCCGCCTTGACCGCGGCCGAGGTGTTGATGTAGGTCGCGACCGGCGCGCCGGGGTGCTCCTTTTTCAAGGCGCGCACCTGCGCCGGCGTGATGCTCTCGGCCAGGGAGCAGCCGGCCTCGGGCGCGGGGAGAAGGACCCGCTTCTCGGGGCTTAAAATCTTGGCGGTCTCGGCCATGAAGCGCACGCCGCAGAAAACCACGCTCTCGGCCTTGGACTCGGCGCAGAGCCGGGAAAGCTTGTAGGAGTCGCCCACGAAGTCGGCCACGCCGTGGATGACCTCGGCGCGCTGGTAGACGTGCGCGGGAATCACCGCGTTTTTGATTTTCTTGAGCCGGTTGATTTTCCAGGAGAGCCCGGCGGCGCGCTCAATCTCCTCATCGCCGTAGCCCAGGTCCGGGAGTCCTGTCTCGAAAAGCCTCTCGGCCTCGGCGGCCAACTCCGCCTGGCTGGGGGAACCGGCTGCGGTCGCGGTCAAAGCCATGGGTTCAAGGCGCCGTCATCTCCGGGAAATTGGTGTAGACCCCGTCAGCGCCCAGGCGCTTCATCCGGGCCAGCGTTTTGGAGTCGTTCACAGTATAGACAAAAATCTTGAGCCTGCGCTTGTGGCCCTCGCGCACGCGGCGCGCGGTGGCCTGGCGCGCGCTCACATTGAGGCTCTCCGCGCCCAGAAGCGCCGTTTCCTTCCAGGCCCGGGAAAGGCGCGTCGGCCCCAGGAGGTAGCCCAAGCGGGCCTGCGGGCAAATCTCCCGCAGGCGCCGCAGGGCGCGGTGATCAAAGCTCGAGACCGCGGCCCACGCCCAGGCGCCGCGCTTCTCCAAAATTTCCGCCAGGCGCTCCTCGATGCCGGGATACGCGCCGCTGCCGGCCTTTAATTCCACGTGGACCTGGGCCCGGCCGCGGACAAAATCGAGGACCTCTTCGAGCAGCGGAACCCGCTCGCCCGAAAAGCGCGGGGAAAACCAGGCGCCCACGTCCGCCGCCCCAAGCTCGCGCCAAGTCATGCGCGCGATTTTTCGGCGCATTCCGGCCAAGCGCTTTAAATCTCCGTCGTGGATGACGGCCAGGCGCCCGTCCTTGGTCTGGTGGACGTCCAGCTCCAGGGCCTTGGCGCCGGCCGCGAGCGCCATCTTGAAGGCCGCCATGGTGTTCTCGGGCGCCTTGCCGCTGTAGCCCCGGTGGGCGATCATCAGCATCGGGAGAGCCGCTCCAAGAACGCGCCGTAGACCTCGTCCGGAACTTGGACGCCCAGCGCGGCGTCCCGGCCGCTGCCCGGCCCGTGAAAATCCGTGCCGCCCGTGGCGATTAAGCCCAGCGTTTTGGCCATGTCCGAAAGACGGTTAATCTCCGAAGTCCGGTGCGCGGCATAAAAAACCTCCAGGCCCTCCAGGCCCATTTTAATCCACTCCGAAATCCGCGCCGCGCAGTCGGAAACCGTCCGCGGGTGGGCCAGGACGGCGAAGCCGCCGAACTCCCGGATGAGGCCGATGGCGTCTTCCACGCCGGGGCCCCGCGGCTCCACGTAGCCGGGCTTGCCGCTGGATAAAAACCGCTCGAAGGCCTCGCTGCGGCTTTTCACGACGCCCTTGCGCCTCAAGGCGTCCGCGACGTGCGGACGGCCCACGGTCTCCTTGGCCTGGGATTCCACGTCCGCCCAGGAGATGTCCAGCCCCAGGCCGCGCAGCCGCTCGACGATTTCGCGGGCCCGCAGCACGCGGCGCTCGCGCCACTCGGCCAGGCGCGCGGCAAAGGCCGGATCTTGATGGCGCAGGCCGTAGCCCAGGATATGCACCTGATCGCGCTCTCGGGTGTTTATTTCCACGCCGCAGGCGGCGCGCACGCCCAGCGCCCCGGAGGCCTCGGCGAAGGGCGCCGCGCCGGCGACGGTGTCGTGATCCATGAGCCAGACAAAATCCACGCCGGCGTCCTTGGCCCGGCGCGCGACGTCGGCCGGGGAGGACGTCCCGTCCGAATAGACCGAGTGGGTGTGCAGGTCGAAGGTTTTCAGGGCTAGACGGTGACGACTTCCTTTATTTCCGGAGCCTCGGCGCGCACCGCGCGCTCGACCCCGCCCTTCAAGGTCACCAGCGAGCTGGGGCAGCTGCCGCAGGCGCCGTGCAGGGAAACCTCCACGATGCCCGTGTCCTCGTGAATCGCCACGAGCGAAATGTCCCCTCCGTCCGACTGGATGTAGGGGCGCACGCGGGAAATCGCCTTCTCCACCCTTTCCTTGATCGTCAGTGCGGGCGCGTCGTCCATTGCATGCCTCCCGAGGTCCCGGCCGCGGCGGCGCCGCAGGCGGCGGGTTTCTCCTCCATGATTTGCTCCAGGCTCACCCCGTCCAAATAGGATTCGACCAGCGCGGCGAGCTTGCGCCAGACCGGCGAAATGGCGCAGCGGCTTTGATGGCGGCAGTCGCGCTCGCCGCTCTCGTATTTCTCGCAGACGTCCTCGAAAACCCGGCCCTCCACCGCGCGCATGATTTGGCCCAGCGTCACGCTTTGCGGCGGCCGGGCCAGGGCGTAGCCCCCGCCCTGCCCGCGGCGGCTTTCCACCAGGCCCGCGCGCTTGAGCTTGAGCAGAATCTGGTTGACGTAGTCCGCGGGGATGTTCTCAAGCGCGGAGAGGCGCTCGGCGGACACGGAGGCCTCGGACTGCGAGCGGGCCAGCACCGCCATGAGCCTGGCCGCGTATTCGGTCGAGCTGCTGATTTTCATGGGCTTGCCTTAGAAGATTCCCATCTGATCTTTGGCCTCTTCGCTGGCCATCACGCGCGGGTCCCACGGCGGCTCGAAGCTCAAATCCACGTCCACGTCGCGCACGCCGGGAATCTTGGCCACCGCCCCGTGCACCATGGCCAGCAGCATCGGGCCGTAGGGGCAGGCCGGCGAGGTCAGGCTCATGCGCACCACGACCGAGGCGCCGTCTTTTTCCGAATCCTTGATTTCGGCCCCGTAGACGAGCCCCAAATCGACGATGCTCATGTGGATTTCCGGATCAAAAACCGGCTGCAGGGCCTCGCCCACCTGCTTAAAGCTGATTGCGGCCGCCGGCGCGGAAGGCGCGGACGCTTTAGAAGGCGTTTGCTCGGCCATCAGGAACCCTCCTTGAACTCGGCCTGGCCCCGCGCGGCCAAGCCCTGCGCCACGGTGTTCCAGGCCAAGGTCGCGCACTTGATGCGCGTGGGAAACCGGCGGACGCCCTCCAACGCCTTGGCCGCCTCCAAGTCTCCGGGCAGGCTCTCCGGCGCGGCCTTGGAAAGCATCATGTCCTTGAAGGCGGCGACCAAGGACAGGGCGTCCTTCACGCTCTTGCCCTCCAGCGCCTCGGCCATGATGGCGGAGGAGGCCTGGCTGATGACGCAGCCGTGGCCCGCGTAGCGGATTTGCCCGATGGCGCCCGCGCCGTCTTTCTTCATGGTGATTTCCAGCTCGTCGCCGCAGACCGGATTGATGCCGTGCGAGTAAAAATCGCTGGCGGGGATTTTCCCCTTATGCGCGCCGCTCTGGTAGTAATCGAGAAGCGCCTCCTGGTAGAGGTCCCGCAGCTCGGCGTCGCCTTCCATGGCCTACCTCACCCCCGCGGGCTTCCTGAAAAACGCCGCGGTCTTGGCCAGCGCCCGCCCCAGGGCCTCGACTTCCTCGAGCGTATTGTAGAGATAAAAGCTGGCCCGCGCCGTGCCGCCGACTTTCATCCGGCTCATGAGCGGCTGGCAGCAGTGGTGCCCGGCTCGAATGGCCACCCCTTCCAAGTCGAAGGCGGTGCCCACGTCGTGCGGGTGCACGCCGTCGATGTTGAAGGACACGATGCCGCCGCGCGCGGCCGGGTCCTTGGGGCCGTAGACCGCGGCCGATGGGAACTCGGCGAAAATTTCCAGGGCCCGCTTGGTCAGGGCCGCCTCATGCTCGCGCAGGGCAGAAAAGCCCACGCCGCGCAGATAATCCAGGGCCGCGCCGAAGGCCGCCGCGCCCGCGATGTTGGGCGTTCCGGCCTCGAATTTATAGGGGATGACGTTGGGCGTAAAGCCCTCCCAGAACACGCGCTCGATCATGTCCCCGCCGCCCAGAAACGGATCCATGGACTCAAGGAGCTCTTCCTTGGCGTAGAGCACGCCCAGGCCCGTGGGGCCCAGCATCTTGTGCGCGGAAAAAGCCAGAAAATCGCAGTCCCAGCGCGCGACGTCGGTGGGGTAGTGCGGAACCCACTGGGCCGCGTCCACCAAGGTCTTGGCGCCGCGGCTCTTGGCCAAGGCGATGAGCTCGGGAACGGGATTAAGAGTCCCCAGGGCGTTGGAGGCGGCCGTGAAGGCCAGCAGCTTGGTCTTGGGCGTGAAGAGCGCGGGCGCGGCCGCCATGTCCAGGCGGCCGTCCTCGGTGACGGGAATAAAGCGCAGGCGCGCGCCTTTTTCCTTGGCCAGCATCTGCCAGGGCACCAGGTTGGAGTGGTGCTCCATCTCCGTGAGCACGATCTCGTCCCCGGCGGAAATAAATTTGCGGCCCCAGGAATGGGCGACCAAGTTGATGGCCTCCGTGGCGTTGCGCGTGAAGATGACGGTCTCGGGCTTGGGCGCGCCCACGAATTGCGCCGTCTTCCCGCGGGCGGCGTCCATCAGGGCCGTGGCCTCGTCCGAAAGCGTATGCACGCCGCGGTGCACGTTGGCGTTGTGCTTCTCGTAGAAATCCGTCATGGCCGCGATGACCTGCCTGGGCTTCTGGGTCGTGGCCGCGTTGTCGAGGTAAACCAGGGGCTTGCCGCGGATGGCGCGGCCCAGAATCGGGAAATCCTCGCGGATTTTGCGGACGTCGAGCATCTCAGTCGTCCTCCGCCGGCGCCCCGAGGCGCCGCGACAAGGCCAGGCGCAGGGCCTCCGGCTTGACGGAATCGAGCATCTCCTGGGCGAAGGCGCGGATCAAGAACTCCCGCGCCCGCTCCGCCACAATGCCGCGCGAGCGCAGGTAGAACAGCGCGTCCTCGGAAAGGCGCCCGATGGTCGAGCCGTGCTTGCACTGCACGTCGTTGGCGAAAATCCGGAACTCAGGCTTGGTGTTGACCCAGCCCTTTTCGGAGAGCAAAAGATTCTTGTTGTAGACCATGGCGTCGGTCTTTTGCGCCGCGGGAGCGACCTCGATGATGCCGCGAAACGCGGCCTGGGCCTGGCCGCCCAGCACGCCTTTGTAGAGCTCTCGGCTTATGCCGCGGGGCGCGGCGTGCCGGATGAGCGTGTGGTTGTCGACGTGCTCTTGCCCATGGGCGACGTAGAGCCCGTCCAGGACGCATTGGGCGCCCTCGCCTTCCAGCACGGCGTCAAAATCGTTGCGCACGAGCTCGCCGCCGAAGGTGAGGACGTGGGAATGAAAGCGGCTGTCCCGCGCCTGCCGCAGCAGCCCGGACGTGGTCTCGAAGGCGCGCGCGGCGCCGCCGGCTTGCACTTGGCAGTAGTCCAGTTGGGCGCCCTCCGCCAGGCTGATGACGGCGCCGCGGTTGCGCCAAGAGGCCCCCGCGCCGCCCAGGACCGCGGACTCCTCGACGACGGCGGCTTGGGAGAGCGCGCCCAGCTCGACGGCGATGAGCGGATGGCTCATGCGCGCGGCCGGGGAAGCGCTCCATAAAAAAGCGATTTGCACGGGCCCGCTCAAGGACGCCCGCGGCTCCGTTTTCAGATAGGCCCCGGCTTGGAAGAGCGCGGCGCCCAGGCGCGAAAGCCCGCAGCGCCCCTCGGCCGCGAGCCGCAGGGATTTTTCCAGAAGGTCCGCGCCGCCGGAAAGCCGCGGCGCCCACGCCCCGGCCTCCACGCCCTTTTCCTTGGGAAGCGCCGAGAGTTCGGCCGAAAAGAACCCGTCCACGAAGACAATCCGGCTGGGCAGCCAAACCGAAAGGGCGGCGCGGGCCTGCGCCTCCAACACCGGCGCGGGCTTTTCCGGAAGCGAAAAGGGCTCCTCCGCGATGGGCGCGAGATTGGTGAGCCGCCACGCCTCGTCCTTGGCGCCAGGCAGCCCGGTTTTGAGAAAACCCTCCAGCGCTTCTCTGCGCAGGGCGTCCGGCCCGCCCGAACCGAGGCTCGGCAGCCCGGCGTCCTTGACGCGATCCAAGGACGCGAGCAGTCCGCCGCGCCGCTCCAAAATTTGGCTCATGCCGCCGCCGCTTGCGCCTCTTTGGCCCAGCCGTAGCCTTCTTTCTCCAGCTCCAGGGCCAGGCTCTTGCCGCCGGATTTTACGATGCGGCCGTCCACCATGACGTGCACGAAGTCCGGGGACACGTAGTCCAGGAGCCGCTGGTAATGGGTCACCAAAATGAGGGCGCGCTCCGGGCCGCGCATCTTGTTGATGCCGGCGGCCACGGCCTTGAGCGCGTCGATGTCCAAGCCCGAATCGGTCTCGTCCAAGACGGCGAGCTTGGGCTCCAGGACGGCCATCTGCAGGATTTCGTTCCGCTTTTTCTCGCCGCCGGAAAATCCCGCGTTGACGAAGCGGTCGAGCAGCGCCGGGTTCATCTCCACGAGCTTGGCTTTTTCCTTGATGCGCTTTAAGAACTCGCCGGAGCTGATTTCCGGCAGGCCGTTGTGCTTGCGCGCCGCGTTGTAGCAGGCCTTCAAGAAATACTTGTTGCTCACGCCGGGAATCTCGACCGGATACTGGAAGGCCAAAAACACCCCTTCCCAGGAGCGCTCCTCGGGCGTCAGGGCCAGCAGGTCCTTGCCCTGATAAACGGCCTTGCCGCGCGTCACCGTGTAGCCCTCCCGGCCCGCCAGGATGTGGGAGAGCGTGCTCTTGCCCGAGCCGTTGGGCCCCATGATGGCGTGGACCTCGCCGGCCTTGACCGACAAGTTGACGCCCTTTAAAATCGGCTTTTCCCCGGCGTTCGCGTGCAGATCCTTGATTTGAAGCATGCCTTTTCCCCCGCCTATCCCACCGCGCCCTCGAGGCTGATGCTCATGAGCTTGTGCGCCTCGACGGCGAACTCGATGGGGAGCTCCTTGAAGACTTCCTTGCAGAATCCGTTGATGATGAGGCCCACCGCGTCCTCGGGCTTCAAGCCCCGGGAGCGGCAGTAGAAAAGCTGGTCCTCGCTGATCTTGGACGTCGTGGCCTCGTGCTCGACCTGCGAGGTGGTGTTGTTGACCTCCAGGGTCGGGAAGGTGTGCGCGCCGCAGAGGTCTCCCATGAGCAAGGAGTCGCACTGCGAGTAGTTGCGGCTGCCCGCGGCGTCCTTGGCTATTCGGACCAGGCCCCGGTAGGTGTTCTGCCCGTGCCCGGCCGAGATGCCCTTGGAGATAATCGTGCTGCGCGTGTTCTTGCCCAGGTGAATCATCTTGGTGCCGGTGTCGGCCTGCTGGTAGTTGTTGGTCAGCGCCACGGAGTAAAATTCGCCCACCGAGTTGTCGCCCTGCAAAATGCAGCTGGGATACTTCCAGGTAATCGCCGAGCCGGTCTCCACCTGGGTCCAGGAAATCTTGGAGTTGACGCCCTTGCACTTGCCGCGCTTGGTCACGAAGTTGTAGATGCCGCCCTTGCCGTTCTTGTCGCCCGGGTACCAGTTCTGCACGGTGGAGTACTTGATCTGCGCGTTGTCCAGGGCCACCAACTCGACCACGGCCGCGTGGAGCTGGTTCTTGTCGCGCATGGGCGCGGTGCAGCCCTCCAGATAGCTCACGTAGGCGCCCTCGTCGGCGATGATGAGCGTGCGCTCGAACTGGCCGGTGTCGGCCGCGTTGATGCGGAAATACGTGGAGAGCTCCATGGGGCAGCGCACGCCCTTGGGCACGTAGCAGAACGACCCGTCCGAGAAGACCGCCGAGTTCAGCGTCGCGAAAAAATTGTCCGTGTAGGGAACGACGGAGCCCAGGTACTTCTTGACCAGCTCGGGGTGCTCGCGCACGGCCTCGGAGAAAGAGCAGAAAATCACGCCGGCGTCGGCCAACACCTTTTTGAAAGTCGTGGCGACCGAGACGCTGTCCAAGACCGCGTCCACGGCCACGCCGGAGAGCATCTTTTGCTCCTCGAGCGGAATGCCCAATTTCTCGAAAGTCGCCCTTACCTCCGGGTCCACCTCGTCCATGCTTTTAAGCTCTTTTTTCGGCTTGGGCGCTGAGTAGTAAATGACGTCCTGGTAATCAATGGGCGGGTAATGGACGTTCTGCCAGGCGGGCTCCTTCATGGACAGCCAGTGCCGGTAGGCCTTCAAGCGAAATTCCAGCATGAATTCCGGCTCTTTTTTCTTGGCGGAAATCATGCGCACGACGTCTTCGCTCAGGCCTTTGGGCACCTGATCCGCGGCGATGTCCGAGGAAAACCCGTAGCGGTAGTCCTGGTTCGCCAGATCGTTTAAAACGTCGGGAGACTGTGCCATATATAAGGAAGATAACATAGTTGACTAAAATAGTCAAGAATAGAATTTTTGGGGCCGGCGCTTAGTGAATGACGCCGATTTTCCGGATGGCGGTGGCCGAACCGGCGGGCGAGCTCACCTGGATGCGGGCGATGTAGCCGCCCTTGGAAACGTAGCGCCCTTGGCCGTTCTTTCCGTCCCAGGGGACGTAGTTGGGGCCTTCCAAGCCGCCGGAACTCCCCGCGGAGTAGTTCATGGTCTTGACCAAATAGCCCAGCAGGTCGTAGATGGAAATCGTCACGTTGGAGTTGGCGCCCAAGGTGTAGACGATGGTCGTGGCTCCGGCGGGCCCGCCCTTGCGCGTGTCGAAGGGATTGGGGTAGTTGCTCACGCCGCTGATGACGGACTCGGAGCCGCCCGTGTTGACGTTGATGCCCAGGGGCGACCACGCCGAGTAGACGCCCGAATTGGAAATGGCGCGCACGCGGTAGCTGAAGAACTCCCCGGCGGACCGCGGCGTCTCTCCGGGATAGAAGGGATCGCCCACGATGTAGGTCAGATCGGGCGACGTATTTTGCGTCGCGGAGAGGAAATTGAGCGTGTGCCAGATGACCGTGGCGGACAAGTCGTTTGGATCGCCGCCGCGCTCCTGGATTTCATAGAGCGAGAGTCCCGAGGACGGCACGGCCGTGGGCGCGGTCCAGGTGACGGCGTAGCTCTGCGCGTTCTGCTCCAAGGGCGTGGCGGCCCCCGGCGGAGAAGGAGCCGACGGGTCCACGCGGTAGACCAGCATGGGCCGCTGCGAGGAAACGATGCCGTTGGAGGTGACGAACCGGGCGAAGAAGATCGCGGCGCCGTCCGAAACCGGCTCGCCGGAGAGGTGCGAGATGGGCGATGAGCCGCGCAGCCCGCGGCCGGTGTAGGGCGCCGGATCGCCGCTTTGATAGATCACGTTTAAGGTGTGGCTGTCCGAGCCTTTCTGGACGCGCACGATTTCGCTGCCCACGTAGATGAGGCCGGGGAGGTTCAGCTGGCTGTTGTCGGCCACGGTAAACGACGTGGTGTTGGGCGTCAAGGCCATGGTCAAGGTCGTGATGTGCGGCACCGGCAGGGCCAAGCCGGAAACCGAGGCGTTGGTCAGGGACTCGTTGGGGTTGGACGCCATCACGTGGTAGGCTTCAAGCCCCATGCCGCGGATGGATTGGGCCACGACCGTCGCGGTCACCGAGGACCAGACCTGGCTGTAGCTGGTCGGGTTATCGTAATAGGCGCCCACCGCGACCTGATAGATGCCTCCGGTCGAAATCACCGGCAGCAGCGCCGAGAGCTTGTCGATGGTGTTGCTCCAGCCGTTGGGCGTAAAGCCTTGATCCGGCACGGGCAGGGCCTGGGCCGTGTCGCCCTGGTCGGCGGGGTTCTCGCCCAGGAGTATCTGGAAGCCGCCGAAGCCGTTGTTGAACACCATGTCCACGATGCCGTCGTTGTTGTAGTCGGCGTCCAGAATTCCCGTGCCGGTCATGTCGCGGCTGGGGATGCCGTCGCCCAAAAGCGAGATGGACGTGGGCTCGGTGCTGCTCCCGAAGGCGAAGTTGTCGGGCACGCCGTCGCCGTTGATGTCGATTAAGGGCGGCATGTTGGAGCAGTTGGTCAGCCACGCCGTGCCGTCCGCGCAGATCCACTTGCTCTCGTCGGGGATGGGATCGCCGTTTTGATCCCGGCAGATGTTGTTGCGCGGGTTGGTCGCGTCCTTGCCGTTGTTGCAGTTGACCGCGTCGACCTTGGCGTAGGCGGGATAGCCGACGGTGTTTTGCGGCGCCCCGGTCGTGCCCTTGGTCACGATGATGGGCGGCAGGGAGGAGCTGATCATCACGGAGGGCACGGTCAGGGGCACCACGGGCACCAGCGCCGACTGGACCGGCGGCTGCTCGGCGGGGTTGGCCGAGGCCGCGATGGGCTCGAGGTTGGGCGCGATGATGTTGGCGAAGGCCGGAATCTCCATGCCGACCGAGTGTCCCAGCGTGCTCTGCCCGGCGGCGTCCGTCGTGCCGACATTGCCGGCGATGTAGATGGTGGTCGGCGCGGTCGACACCGTGAGGTAGGGAATCCCGTTGTCGGTCAAAGGCACGTAGGCCGCGCCGGCCGCGAAGGACGAGCCGTGCAGAGCGAAGCCGAGCTCCTTGTCAACCGTGGGCAAAAAGACCCCGCTTCCGTTGTCAAGCCATATGGAGACGTCGCTCAAATCGCCGTCGCCGCCGCCGGTCGTGGTCGAGGTTTGAATGGTGCCCAGTTGCTTTAACTGCAGGCCCGCGATGTTGACGAAGTTCTGGCTGGTATGAAGCTGCATCTCGAAGAGCGGCACGTTTTGCTGGCCCACCGAGGCGCCCGACGGCGCGATGGTAAATCCAGAGGCGGAGAGGCTAATCGGCGAGATGGCCACGATGGTGCCCACGTAGGGATAGCCGGTCGTCCCCGTGCCCAGCGGCTGGGTCTTGGTCTCGTTGAGGTAGACCTGCTCGTTGGCCACGTCGTCCGCGGGAAGGCCTATCCACGAGCCGTCGCGGATGTTGACGCCGATGAGATCGTTGGGCACGGCCGCGTCGCCCACGTCGTAGGAGACGAAGAACGTCGACGCGGTCGGGCCGATGAGCTGGTCCGCGGTCAAGGTCACGACCGTCTGGTTGTCGTTGTTGTTGGTCTGGTCGAAGACGTCCGTTTTCTCGACCGAGGTTCCCGCCGGCCAGCTCAAAATCGGGGTGACGCCCTGGCCCAGCACGTCGCCGCGCGCCGTGATCTGGATGCAGGGCTTGCCCGTCGCCGGGTCAATGCCGGGCGTGGGCGCGCTCTGGCAGCCCGGCCCGGAGAAGGTCATGAGTTCGGCCCCGCCCACGTAGATGTCGCCGCCGATGGGCGCGCCGGAATTGTCCACGGGGAAGCCCTGCGTGGAGGTCACCACCATGTCGAAGGTCGAGTAGCTCACCACCGCTCCGGAGGTGGAGTAGGCCACGCCGGTGTTGCTGGAAATGGCGGTGACCAGACTCGCGTAGGCGTCGGAAATATCCAGGTCGGCCGAGTCCAAGGTGTCGTTCTGGTTGATGTCCTTATAGACGCGGACGAACTTGACGTCCGTGTTCTGGCCCAAGGGCGTCGCGGGATTTTGCGATCCGCCGCCGCGTTCCACGCGCAGGCTGCGCCAGGGCGCCAAGCCTTGGTCCGTGACCAGGTTAAAGCGCAGGAAGGCGACGTTCTGCTGGGCCTGGCCCACCGTGCCCAAGCTGGAGGCCATGTCGTCCACGCCCATGGTGACGTGCGAAATCACCTTCTGGACCTGCATCAAAGGATTGGTGACGAATGAGTTGGTCGTCATGACGACTTGATTGGGAGCCTGGACCGTGAAGTAGGCCGCGCTCGCGATTTGCACGCCGTCCTCGGAGCCGATGGCCGCGAACTGCGAGTAGTCGTAGGTGACGAAATAATACGCGGGCACCGTGCTCACCACGATGGGATTCTTCAAGACGATGTTGACCGTTCCCGAGCTAAACGTGTCGTTGCCGAACGACATCAAGTTGGGATAGGTGCCGTCCGACGCGCGCGTGGATACTGAAGCGTCGAAAGATCCGCCGCCGTCCGCGTCGTACCATATCTTGACGGCGGTAATATCGCTGTCCAAGGCTCCGTCGGCCATAAGGTGGTCGAGTTTTATCTTTTGGATGATGGCGGTATTGTTGTTGGTCACCATCTGCAGGCGCACCATGGCCACGTCGGTCGAGTTCTGCACCACGGTCTGGCCCGAGACTTGGCCCGGATCGATGGTGATGGTATTGATGGTGGGCGTGAGCACGAAGCCTTCGCCGGGAACGGTGTGCTCCGGCTGGCCGGTTTCATCCAAGAATTGGCCGGTATGCCCGTCCGTCGTCGGCGTGAAAACGGCCGAGGATACGGAGAAGCCCGTGATTTCGTTGGGCGGCGACAGCGTCGGATAGGAGAACTTCGCGGACGGCGAGACGTCCATCGAGAGATAGAACGTCGACGTGGTGGGCGTGATGAGAGTGTAGTTCTGGCCGTTGAGCGTCGGATCGTAAATGTAGATCTTGGCCTGCGTCGTGTTCAACGGCGGCACGCCCACCTGGGAAGAGCCCAGCAAAAGGTCCCCGGAGTCCTGCCCGGTCGTAGGATCGCGATGGAAAGAACGATCCAGTGTTATGGATTTCCACATCTTAATGTCGTTGACGTCCTGATCCTGCCCATTGAGGCCTGGAGGCAGGACGCGGTTTAAGTCCAACTCGCTCCACTGGACTTCAGACCCCGTCGCCCAAGCGTCTATCCTTAAAAATGCCTCGTTGTTGACGCCCTGTTGGATCATGGGACCCACGACCGTGCCGGTCGAGTGAGCGGAGGTGATGCTGTTGAGCACGCCGCGGGTGACGTTCAACAGCGCGGGCCCCACGCCGAAGCCGTCGTAGCTCACGATTTCGCTGTCCACCATGGCGTAAGCCGTGGTGCCCGCCAACGGAACGGGCAAGCCCGCCGTGGAGGTCACCACCCATTGCGAGTCCGGCGTGCCGGCGGGCTCGTTGGGAATGGTGTTGGCCAGAAGCGGCGCCGGGAAGGTGCCGCTGGAGGTGCTTAAGTAGGGCGTGGCCTGCATGTAAACGGTCTGCGGCGCGGCCTCAATGGGCCGATCAATGGAGGTAAAGGGCAGGTTCGACTTCTGGTTATTGAACTGATCGGGATAGTCGATGGCGTTGAGCACGATGTTCTGGCCGCCGGGATCTCCGGTCGGGAACGAGCCGACGTTGCCGCTTGAGGAGAACAACTGGATGCCCAAAGTCCGCGGCTGAAAGGTGCTCGGATCCGTGGGCAGGGCGTTGGGGGTGATATGATAGGCGACCAAATACCTCTGCGGCTGGCTGACGTCCGCGGTCGGGAAGATGTCGATGGGATTATTCAGGACCACCTGCGCCTCGTCCGGCTGGCCGCCGTAGTCGCCGAAGGTTCCCGTGCCCACCAGCACGTCGCAGTTGGCTCCGCAGCCGCTGCCGGGCACGTCTAGAGAGCCGTTGCTGTTGGCGTCGTACCAGATGGAGACCTGATCCACGTCATTGGAGGGCTGCTCGTCCTGGGTCGCGGTGCCCGTGGCGAAAACGACCATCCAGCGCCAGATGCCGTCCGAGGTGGAGGTGTTGAGCGTAAAAGAAGCCACGGAGTTCGTGTCGCCTTCCACCAAATAGGGCCTATTGTTCTTCGAGTATACGCTGTTGGGGGCGTCCGTGGAGGTGACGATCATGAGATCCGGATAATGCTCGGTCGTGCCGACGAAGGATTGGCTTTTGTTGATTCCGATGTTGTTCGGCGCCATGGTCTTGGGCGTCGTAATTTGGAAATACGACGTATCGGGGATGATCAGGCCCAGCTTGGCGTTGTTGGAAACCGTCGCGAAGTCAGTCAAGTCGTAGGTCACGAAGACGTTCATGGGCGTCGTCGAGACGACTTGGTTGAATGTTCCCTGCGTCCCAACGATGGGAACGCGCGCCGAGCCGGAGACCACGGTGCCGGTGGCGAAGGCCAATTCGGGCGTGTCCTCCTGCCCCCGATAGCAATTGTGGATCACATTGCTGGTCAAATTCGCGCCGCCGGTGCACACGACGACCTCCTTCTGCGTCTCATCCGTTTGGTTGTCGTTAAGAACCAGCCTTTCCACGTCGGTCGCCGGATTGAAAACCGTGTCGGTCGGGTAAAGGGCTTGGGCGTTGGTGACATGGATGTCCTCGGGGCTCGGGTCCGCGGCGCCCAGCGACTGCGTCAGCGTCGTGACTGGGAACGAGTGAACCTGGCCCTGGGCATTGATGATTTGGTCGCATTGCGGCGGCCCGCCGGCGCAGTTCTCCAGCACTCCGTCATTATTGGCGTCAAGCCAGACCCGTATATTGGCCACGTCCGTCGCGATGTTGACCAGCGCGAAGGACGGATCGTCAATCCCCTCCTGATCGTAATATTTGGAGAGCATCCACCGGTCAAGCTTCAAGCCCGTCCACGCCGCCGCACCCGAGTTGGTCTGCAGCGTGAGCTTGGCCACCGGCTGGTTGAGCTCGCTTTGCACCAAGTTCGAAGCGATGACCGGGCAGGTCGGGCAGGCGACGGCGCTCTGATTGATGGGCCCGAGGATCACGACGTTGGGCGTCGGCTCGACGACCACGGCCGTGTGGGTGCTGGCCCAGAGGGTATCCATATTGCCGTTGCCGGGCAGGGGTTGGATGTCGCCCAAGGGCCCTATTTCCCCGTCATGATAGGCCCCGGACGTGGCCGAATAGGAGAAGTCGTAAGTGAGGAAATAGGTGTGCGTCGAGGTCGTGATGGTGCCGTCAACGCCCGTCGGATTGGAAATGGGCAGGATCGTGCTGTTGCTCCCGTTCGGGAACACGCCCTCGGCCACCATGCTGTCCACGGTCGCGTCGAAGACTCCGTCGCAGCCGTTGGGATCCTTGGCGCCGTTGGTGCACAGCCAAATCTTCACGGCGGTGATGTCGTTGGAGGGCGTTCCGCCGCCGTTGTCGCTGACGCGGATGCTTTGAATGACGCCGGTGTAGAGGTCGGTCCAAAGCTCGAGCTTCAAGACGCCGACATTGGGCGTCCCCTGATTCACGTAGGTGTAGGTGGAAAGGCCTGTCCCGGGATCCCAGAAGGCGTTGATGCTCTGTTCGGCCACATCGATGGTCGCCGGGGACTGCAGCACGGTCGCCGTCGATGTGAAGAACGGGAAGTTGTTCTGGGCCACTTGGACTTGGCTGACGGGGCTCGCGGTTGAAAGCTGGATGTCGGAGGGGTTGGGGAAATCCAGCCCGAAAGTCGCGGGCAGTTCGCCCGCGCTGTAGCCGGAAGAGGCGATGCTCACCCCGATGAAGTAGAAATTGTCGCTCTGCGTAATCTGGGTATTGCCCGGGCTCGCCAAATTAAGCGGCGTCTCGCCCATGGACGTGTCGCCGAAATGCCAGGAATTGTCCGACGAGTTGAACGCCCCCGTGGCGATGGCGACGTCGTTCGCCGGATCATAGCCGCCGCCGCCGGGGCTCTTGTAAAGCGTGAGCGCCGCCACGTGATCGGGATTAAGGTTGTCCGCGGGATTGTTCTGGACTTTGATCGCCGAAAGCGCCGCGGCGTAGGCCGGTCCCGCGTTCGGCTCCACGGTCAAGTCAAGCCTCATCATGACGTCGGGATACTGCTGGCTTGATCCCGCAGCTCCAAGCCCGTCGCCTTGATAAATATCCTCGGCGTTCTGCCCGTCTCCCGGCGGCGGGGTTTGCGGCGCCAAATCCAGGGGCTGCATGACCACGCCGGCCAAGACGACGTCTCCGCTTGAGCGATCGACGAAGGCGCCGGGCAAGCCCGCGCGGCTGGTGTCGTTGGTGAAGCCGTAAATGCCGGCATTGGCGTAGTCGGTCGCGTTAATCTGCAGATTCTGCACCACGGAGTCCTCGACTTCAAGGTCGGTATAAACGCCGGCATCCGAGGGAACGAACTGGTAATAAGTCGCCCCGCCCACGGTCTGCAGAATGACGGTGGCCGAGGATCCCGAATCCGAAAAATCAACCGGATCGGTGAAATACCCGCCGTTGATGGAATCCCCGCTGACGATATTGCCGAAGAGGTCCCGCGCCTCGATGCTCAGCAGCCCTATCGTGCGCACCGGGAGCGGATTATTGACCGTGTAGGGATGCGTGATGGTGAGGTAATAGGGCTGGGCCGGCGTGATGTACTCATCCTGCGAAACCGGGTTGAACACGTTCCCGAATCCAACGAGCTGGGCTTGCGCGGTCAAGGTCGTGGTGCCGGCGATGGTGTCCCAGAAGTAGACGGGCGCGTCGGAATACCCGGAGCCGCCCACGATATTCTGCTGGAAGCTGGTGCTCGGGCCCACGTTGTTCCAACAGCTGGCCGGAGCCGTGGCCAGGATGACGCAATTCTGGCTCAAGCCCATCCATGTCGTGTCCTTGCTCGAAGTGTAGAAAATAGAGTACGTATTGGTGGAAGTCGTCACGTTGCCGAACTGATCCAGCAGCGCGGCCGCGACCACGGTGGGCGTGGTCGCGCCGACCAGGTAATTGGGGTAATACTGGACGGTGGTTCCCGCGATGAGCCGGCGCGCCGGCGTCACCCAGCCGATTTGCGCGGGCGGCCCGGGGCTCACCGTATAGGTCGCCACGGCCAGCTCCCAGCTGGCCGGCCCGGGCAAGTGCGTAATGGGATCAAGGTGATTCCAGTCCGTGATGGAGAGTTGGTGCGTGGGCGCGGAGAGCAACGTGTCGATCATGTAGAACGTGGCCGAGGATTGCCCGACGGCGATGCTCGCCGTGCCCGGCTGCAGAGTGAAGTTCCCCGGAGTTCCCGATGAGAACTGCACCTGGCCGATGGAATCGGAGGTCAGCTGGAAAATGGCCGGCGGCGAGGAGATTTCGCCGTTTAACAGCGGCGAAGGGTTGCCGTAGTAGTCGCGCAAATCAAAGACGAAGGGCTGGGACGTGGCGCCGGCCAGAAGCGCGCCGCCTCCGCCGTTCTGGGAAAGAGAGATGTTGTCGATGTCTCCGGGCGTCACGGTCACCGACTGCTGGGTCTCGACCAGGCCGACGGCGGGCACGAAAGCCGTAATCTGGACCACCGGCGCGGTGGAGGCGTAGTTCTCCGAAGCATTGGTGTCCAAGTAATAGAACGTGGTCTGGTAGGCGTCCAGCGGAATGGTTATGGTGTTGGTCGAGGAGACGAACGACGGCGCTGAAAACCGGCTGCCGAAGACCTGCGCGGTCGAAACGGAGAAGCCCACGTAGTCGTTGAGCGCCGAGGGAGTCCGTACCGCGGTGGACAAGGACACGGAGAGCGTCGCGGTCGCGATGGTCGGGTTGAAGAATTCGTCCTGCAGTTCGGCCCGGAACACCTGCGGCGTGCCTAAGGAATTAGCGTCTTCTCCGGCGATCTGTGAATTGATGGGGTTGTTGAAGCCCAATTGATTGGGAAGATAGGGATCCATCCGCAGGGTCGGCTGCAGGCTGGGCGAACCATTGCCGGCCAAGGTCACCTGGATAGTCCAGTAGCCGGGCCTGCCGCCCTCCGCCGTATTGGAGGAAGGGCTCACTCCTGAATAGGACGACAGGGTGTCATGATAGCGGAATGAATAGGACAGGGCCGCGCCGGTGCAGGGCGGGTTGCTGGTCAGATTCCCGTTGGCCATGGACCCGCCCGATGTAAACAAGGAGTTATCCGCGGTGCGGAAACCATAGTAAGGATAGTTACCCGGATTGCCCGTGGTTTGTATATTCCCATAACCGTCGGCGGCATGGACGTTGCCCGGATCCGAAAGCGTGAGCAGGATGCTGTTGCTCCCGTCGCAAGTGACGTTGCCGAAGTCGTCGATGCGCTCGATTGTGTAGGCGGCGCCCGCGCCCGCGGGCGCGGTGATGCCCACGTAAGCCTCGCTTTGCGAGGAGACGAAGATGAGGCTCGACGCGGGCCCGCCGATGGTCGAGAGCTGGCCGGAAATATCCTTGGTTTCGCTGCCGTCAAGCCCGATGTAGGGCCCGCCATAGACCAAATTGGCGGGCGGCGCCGCGGTGTCAATCCAGACCCGCGCGGAATCGCCGGGATTGCCGTTGGGGCCGGCATGTGAAGAGACGACATAGGCGATGGCTGGAGTGCTCACGCCCACCTCGCCGCTGGCGTCCGAATAGACCACCGTGGATCCGCCCACGTCGACCCAGCCGCTGCCCGCCGCGCAGGTGCCGTTTTGAGAGCCAAGGCTGCCCAGGCTCTGGCCGTAGTTGACGGCGAGATATCCGCTCGTCCCTGAGACTAGCGCGGTCGACACCACAATCGCCTGGCCGCCGGTCAAGGGGTTGTTGTAGGCGTCGGTCAATTGCGCCGAGAGCTCGATGCAGCCCGGGTTTCCCGAGGATCCGGCCGGCACCTGGGCGTAATCGGTCGGGTTGACGATGACGCGGTTAAGAGGCGCCGCTTGGACCGCGATGATGGGATCGGCCACGTAGGGCGAGACGTTGGTGTTGACCGCCGAGTTCAAGGCGTCGAACGCGTGGATGTACTGCGATCCGGCTTTGTCCAAAGTCACCAACGTGGCGCTGGGCATGACGCCATGGTTGGCCGCGGAGGAAAACGTCACGTTGGGCGGCACGAAGCTGTAGCCTTGGGGCGGCGCGTAATACTGCGCGCTGAAATCCACGATTCCGGTGTAGTTGTTGGGTCCGGTCGAGACGATGTTCTTGTATTGATCGTAGACCGTCAGACCCACGGGAAAGGCCACGCCCGCGGTCGCGGTGCTGGGAACGTTGATAAATTGCATATAGTACGCGGGGCCGGGCAGGACCCAGAAATCGCTCGACGACGCCGATGAGAACGAGACCGCGGACGCCGGCGTGGTCGAGGCCACGATGGTGTAGGTCGAGATGTCCGCGGTCAAGGGTTGGACGGCGAAGGTAAAGAAGCCCGACGCGGTCAGCTGCTGGGCCGAGGGCGGCAGGGCCTGGGAATCAGTGGGCATGGAGAGCTGCACCGTGGGCATGGAGGCCTGCGGCGGATTGCTGTCCTGGTTGGCGCCCGTTAAGCCCGTCACGACGTTGTAGTAGGAGTCGACCAAGTAGACGTCGGCGTTCATGCTGGCCGGCACCACGTCCGGCGTGGGCGTCCCGCTGCGGCCGTAGGGCAAAACGTCGTACTTGCCGTTGACCTGGGTCTCGCCGGGCAGGACGACCTCCAAGTAGGCCGCCGTGGAGGCGAACACCTTGAAGGCGGACGACTGCGCCGCGCCCAGAAGACATTGGTTGGTGGGGGCATTGCCCGAGCACACGCTGCTCGCCGGGCTGCTCACCGCCACGCCGGCCATGGACGTCTTGGTGACCAAGGTCATGCTCGATGAGAACGCGCCGAAGTTGAGCGTCACCGTGCCCGGCGCCGGCGCGTAGACGTCGTTGGTGTAGATGTAAACCGACGTGCTCACGGGCACGATGTTCATGTAATTATCGACCAAATTAGCGCTCATGCCAAAGGGCACCCCCGCGGTGGGCGTGGACACGGCGCCGCTCATTCCGTAAGACACGGGGCCCGATTTACCCAGATAATCGCCGGAGCCGGGAACGGCGTTTTGCCCGCCCAACACGAGCTGGAAGCCCACGGCCGGAGCCGCGGTCACGGTGAACGTGGAGGAAACGCCGTTTTGATGCCCGTTGGTGTCTTCCCCTACTAAATATGCCGGAGCCGTGGAGATGGCCGTGGGCGCGGCCGTGTGAAGATAGACGGGGATGGGGTTGGTTTCTCCCGAGGCCAGATTGACGGCGGCAGGGGAAACGGCGGGGGCATAAGGATCCGTCGGCGTCTGGATTTGAATATTATCCGGGCTCCCGCTGTTGTTCACCACGTTCCCGTACTGGTCCGCGATGGCCGCGGTGACGTCATAAGGCTGCCCGGCCGCTATGCTTGCCGGCTCGCCGGTGATGAAGCCAGGAGCGCTCTGATCGAAGCTCTGGCCCGGCAGGGCCACCAGCACTTGATACGGAGTGCCGGCGGTGACGTTGATGGCGCTTGACGAGTCGAGCGCGAGGCTGTAATCAATCGGCGCCGACGCCTCCGCCCAAATCTTCGTCGTCCCCGCTTTCTGCAAAGTCACCAGGAACGTGCCGGAGCTGACGATGAGCTGGCTTAACGGCGAGATGACTGCCTTGGGATCGTCGGAATAGAGGCTCACCTGCTGGGACGTGCCCGGCTCCAGGTTCCAATAAGGATCGGTGATGTCCACGGTCACGGGGAACTGCTGTCCGGCCGGCACGGTGTAAGCGGAGCCCGTGCGGCCGGTTCCGTTGGTCGTCCCGGGCGCGGCGACCTCAGAAGGCATGAGTACCAGGAGATTATACGGCGTGCCCGGCTGAAGCGTGAACGAACCAGAAGAGGACTGCAGCAAAGGGCTGCCGGATGCCGTGGTCGCCGTCAGGGCCCGCGTCGCGTCCGGATAAGAATCCACGGTCCGCACGCCGTTGGGGCCGGTGGAAGCCGGGCTGGTGGCCGGAACCGCCACCGTGGCGCTGCCGTCGGCCAGCGTGAACAAGTTGGAGCCCAGGCCGTTCCAGGGATTGGGCGCGTTCGAGTCGTCGGAAGCCAGGTTCAACGTGGTCGTGATGGTGGAGTAGCTCACCCAGTTGTAGTTGGCGTCCGTGGCGTAGATGGACGCGTTGAATGCGGCGCCGGCCGTCTGGGTCGAGACCGAGCCCGTCACGCCGTAAGGCCAGGACGTCTTTCCGTTGACGCGGGTTTGGCCGGGAAAGACAAAGACCACGCGCGTGGGCGTGTTGGGCTCGACCGTGATGCCTGAATCAGTCTGCGAGGACAAATTAGCGCTTACGTCGTAAGCCGTCACCGTCAGATTTCCGGTCGACGCGCTGGGAATAAATCCGGAGAACGTGGTCTGGCCCGCGCTCAGGATTTGTGAGGCGGGCGCGGTCGAGTACACGTCGTTGTCCATGAGCCCGACCCTGTCACCCGAGTTGGCCAAGTTCCAGTACTGGTCCACCGCGCGCACGCCGATGGAATAGGAGTCGCCCGCGGTAAGCGGCCCGGCCGTCCCGGTCTTGCCCGGCGCCAGAGAGCCGGGCGCGGCCTGCTCCGCGGGCACGAGCAGCTGCAGGGCGACGGCCGCGCCGGGATTGATGGGAATGCCGGAGACTTGATCCGCGCTAAACGCCGTCGCGCCCGTGTCCACGATCTGGACGGTGGCGCCGGGGCTCAGGTTCGCCGTCACCGGCAGATAAGAAAACGCCGTGGTCCCGTTGGCCAACGCGAGTTGATCGGGCGTCGGCTCGTAGCCGCGCAGCTGGCTGCCGGAGTCGCTCGGGAAATTCATCTGCGCCACCGGATCATAGGACGACGAGGGCAAAACGAACTGGCTTAAAAAGGGCGTCGTGCCCTTGACCACGTTATAGTAGTTGTCGACCACGTTCACGGTCAAAGACGTCGTGACCCCGGCGGTCAAGGTCGCGGGCACGCTCACGCCGCGGCCGCCCGCGGTCGGGTTCGCGGTGTAAGGAGGCTTGCCGGGAGCGGCGGTCTGGCCTTGGGCCAGCAGCTGGAGTTTCACGGGAACGTTCCACCAGACGGTCGCGGGCAAAGTATAGTAGACCGAGGTCGCGGGGGGCAGAGACCCGCTTTGCGCCTCCACTTGCGAGGGCTGCGCGATGATGGGCGTGAAGGTGAATTCGGTCGCGCCCGAGCTCAAGGTCTGCGCGCCGCCGCCCAGGGAATAGGGATCGTTAAAAATCCCGGCCGTCACGCTGAAGGTGGCCGAGGAATCAAGGTTGAAGTAGGGGTCGACCGCGTAAACCGTGGCGCTAAAAGCCAAGCCCGCCTCCAGCGGGCCCGAGGAGCCGGACAATCCAAAGGGAGCCACGCCGGCCTTGCCTTGGTCCAAAGCTTCTCCTGGCATCGCGACGACGAGCTGCGTGGCCGAGCCGGGGTTGACCGTGATGGCCGCGGATGGATTGTCCACGTTCGGATAGACGCCCGCGCCCACGATGGAAAGCGTCTGGCTGCCGGCGGTCGTGAACTCATCCGAGATGGTCTTCGATCCGGTGATGGTCTGCGGCCCTTCATAACCCAGATAGTTGTTGTTCGGATCGGAGTCCTGCACGTTGACCACGACGGTCGAGGATGGAACCAGGTTCCAGTACTGGTCCGTCACCCGGACCAGGAAGCTGTTGACCACGCCGGCCGTGGAGATGCTGGGCGCGCCCGAAATGCCGTTGTCGGCCAGGTTGCCCGGATCCGCGCTTTGGCCGGGATCCACGACCTGGATCTGATAAGCCGCCGCGGGCTGGACGGTCACGCTGGCTTGGCCGAAAATGCCTGTGTTGACGCTGTCTTGAACCTCCAGCGTGCGCCCGCCCGCCTTGGTGAGCTTGAGATTATTGAAGGTGTGAACGCCGTTATCACCTCCCGGTCCGACGGTAAAGGTGTAAGAGGAGGGCAACAGCGTGTTGGCCATGGTTTCCGGCCCATCGGCCGGCGGGTCCGCGTAGAATTTGACGATGCCCTGGTAGCTTGACGCCAAGCTGCCCGTGCCGTTCAAGCCGGAAACCGCCTCAACCGTCACCGACTGGGCCGTGCCGGCGAGAACCGGGTTGGAGCTCACCGTGACCAGGAAGCTCTGGGCCGGCGCGGCGATGTAGAAGATCGGGCCGGCGTTGATGATGGATTGGACGTTTCCGGCGTTGTCGATGGCGCGCGTCCAAATGGCGTACTGCTGACCGTCGACCCAGCACGGCTGCCCGGTCGGGTTCGGGCTCGGGCATTCAAGCCCCGTATACTGCCAATCGCCCAAGCCGTCCGAGCCGTAGGTCGCGTTGACCCACTGGACGCCGCCCGATCCGGCCACCCAAGTCGAGCCGTTCCAGAAATACCCGGCGCTGCCCCAGCCGCCGAAGGTCAGCGGCCCGGCTCCCAGGGACGCGCCCGTGTCCTGAAACACCGCGACTTCAATGGCGCCTTTCTGCCACGTCGGGGACGCCCCGGGATAGACGCCCGAACCCGCCCCGGAAATTCCCGAGGTAAAGTCCGGATCCGAGGCCGCGCCGGAGACGGACTGGTTGTCGTTGTAGGTGACTTGGTTGCCGATGTTCGTCACGCTGGAAGTCGGCGGAACGGTGTCGATGAGGACCTCGCTCTCGCCCACGATGCTCTGCACGTTGCCGACGTTGTCGGTCGCCGAGGAGAACACCACGTAATGGTTCCCGTTGATCCAAGTCAAATTGCCGTTGGAGAAGCTCCACGTGCTGGAAAGGACGCAGCCGACGCACTGCGACGTGTTAATCCAATGCACGGAACTGTCCCACGAAGTGCCGTTGAAGTAAGTGGTGGTCTCTTTATTGAGAATCGCGGTTAATATCGTGTTGACGCCGCTGACGTCGTCCGCGGCCGTGCCCGAAAGAGTCGTGAGCGCCGAGGCGGCGTAGGCGCTGTTAGGAACGGGCACGGAGGGACCGGAGGTGGGCGGCACGTTGTCGAAGCGGAACGTGACCGTCGAATACGCGGTCTGCGTCAGGCCCGCCTGATCCTGCGCCTGAGTGATGATGTTGAAGAGATGGCCGTCCGCGCCATCGTTGCCGTACCAGGCGAACGTCGCGGAACTCGGATCCACGAAGTCCGAGTTCGTATAGGTCCAATTATTGACGGCGCCCGCGGGCCCGTTGGAGTTGGCGATGTTGTAAAACTTATAGGGGTTGCTGCCCGCCCAGTGCGGCGCCACGGGAGACCAGTAATAAGGCGTGCCGCCCGAAACGTACCACATCAAAATGGAAACTTGCGTGATGGGCGCGAAGCTGTCCGAGGAAACGCCTATAATCGCGCTCATCGAGGAGAACGTCGTGCCGCTGGGAGACGGATAGCTCACCGCGGAATAGGGCGTCTGGTGGGTGAAGGTAAACGTCGCGGAGTCCACGGTGTAGTTCCCGGCCAAGTCTTGGGCCTTCACGTCGACGCGGTAGCGCTGGCTGCCGTCCTGCCAATTGATGGCGGGAGTGTTCAAGGCCCAGGAGAAAAGTCCGCCCGTGGATGAGGAGTCGGGCGTCACGATCCAGGCGGTGTCCCGGTTCGCGTCGGGAATGTCGAAGGCGTTGGTCGCCGTGTCGTAGTAGACGTTCAAGGCCGTGTCCTCGACGCGCACCAGCGGGTAGTTGACGTTGACTTGGGGCAACAGGGCCGGATCATCCTGGGCCGTGCCGCTGATCGCCGGAAGCGCGCTCAAATAGCCGTTATTCGCCGGAGCCTGGATCGAAACCACGGGGGACGAGATGTCGAAGGTGAATAAATTGGACGTGGCCACCGTCTGGGTGTTGCCGGCCACGTCATACGCTCGGGAAAGCACGTTGTATTTGTCGCCCTGCTGGAAGCCGCTGGTGGTATTGTTGGAGGGCGGAAGGCCAGCGGTCAGACTCCAGTTAGTGGAGAGCTGATTGGGCGAGGTCAAGGTCGCCGTCATCCAACTGGAGCCTCCGCAGCTTCCCCAGGAGCCCCCGTCCCAGCAGAGGCTCGACGGATTCTGGATTTCCACCTGCACGCCTGCCACGCCGGACCCGCCGGCGCCCGGATCCAGGGCGCTTCCCGTCACGGAACTCACGTCATTGAAGAATCCGCTATTAGCCGGGTAGGCGGTCGCCGCCGAGGGCGCGGTGGTGTCGTAGTTGAAGGGGCTCGCCGCCGATTCATACTGGATGCCGGCCAGGCTGCCGACCTGGGCGTAGATGTTGTAGTTGCGGCCGGTGGTGACCGCCAGCGTCGCGCCCAAAACTGAGAAAGTAAAGTTTGGCGCCGTGCCCGCGAACGGCGCGTCCGTCCAAACGGGAACCGCCGATGAGAAGGTGGACGCGGCCCAGTCGTAGTACATCCCGGTGTTGGCCTCCTGAAAAGCGACCGAGGCGAAGGCTATGCCGTACTCGTCGTGGGCCGTGCCGGCCGTCGGGAAAGGCGAGGCCTTCAAGTAGGCGCCCGCCGAGGGCAGAGCGGGCGGCTGGGTGATGCTGGCCTGGGGCTGGGTCGGATCGAAGACGAACGTGGTCGATGAGATGCGCGGATCCGCGGCCGCGAATTCGTTGCCGACCGGCACGGCGTTGTCCTTGGCGCGCACCCAAATGACGAAGGTGTTCTTGGCCTCCGTGAGCGTAGGGGCCGTGATGCTCCAGTTCTGCGTGACGCCCGGCGCCGCGCCCACGAAGACGCCGCCGAGGCTCGGATCCCAGTTAATCGAATAGAAAATCGGGCAACCGACCGCGGTGAACGTGCCTCCCGCGCCGCCCAAGCCGTTCCAGCAGCCGCCCGTGGTCAAGTCCTCCATCGCCACCTGCACCTGCGACGCCGCGGCGATGCCGGAGAGCGCGTCCATGGCCGTGCCCCGAATCTGGGACAAGGACGCGACCACGGATCCGCTGGAAGGCGCCACGACGCCGGCCGCCGGAGCGTCCATGTCCGCGGTGAAGGTCGACGACTGCTGGCCGTAAGGCTGCTGGTTGCCCGGCGCGGGCAGGGCGTTGTCATAGCCCTCCACGCTCAAATAATAGGAAGTCCCGGAATTAAGCTGCGCCGGGGTCGGCAGGGCGCTGGAAGTCAGGTCCCAGCTCGAGGACCAAATCTCCACTCCGGGATTTCCCGGCGTGATCTGGGCGAAGGAAGAGTTCCAGGCGCTGCCGGTCCAATACTGGTGCAGGTCCAATCGCTCCAGAACCGCGTTGACCTGGGACACCGCGCCGACATTGTGTCCATTGCCGGTTTGATCCCAGGACAGGCCGAAGACAGCGCCGGTGGAAAGCCCCGAGGTTAAGGAGGACACGGAGCTAAACGCCACCGGCCAGCCCGCCGTGCTCGAGGTGCCGACCTGCACCAGGGGCGGCGTGTTGTCGAATGTCGAGAGCGCCGTCGAATAATGGATGGAGAAGTTGCCCGCCGAGTCCTCCGCGCGCGCCTGGAATGAGTATTGGTTCCCGCTTTGGTAAACCACCGCGCTCGACAGGGACCAGTTCAGCCAGCCGTTCGAGGTCGTCGCGTTGATCCAGCCCTCACGCCCGGTTCCGGGCGGGCAGTCCTCGAAGTTGGGGCAGTCGAAAGTCAAGTTCGAAGGATCAAGATAATTCGCCGGAATCGGGTTGTCGACTTGGACCCGCACTTGGACCAGCGAAATCGCGCCCGGCGAGGCTTCGGAGGACGTGCCGGAAATGACGTCAAACTCGTTCCAGCGGCTTTGGTCCGCCGGCGTGTCGACGGCCACCTCGGGTATGCTCGCGTCGTAAGTGAACACGAAGGAACTGATATTGATGGGGGCGCTGACGTTGTCAGCGACGTCGTATGCCTGGACGCTGACGCGGTACTGCGTGCCCGAGACCCACGTGGGCGTGGATACTCCGGTCAGAGTCCACGCCACCGTGTTGGCGCTCTGCGACGGCAGACTAGGAACGGCCGTCGTCACCGGATTGAAGTTCTCCCCCACGATGTCAAACTTGCCCGTCGTCGGATCGAAGTAATTGCCCGTGGGCGGATTAATCTCGATGGACACCCCGATGCTCTTTAAGCCCGAGTAAAGCCCCAAAGCCCCAGGGTCGGAGGCAGTTCCCGAGAGCGTCGAGAGGGGCGCCGGCTCGTAAGCCTGGTCCGGCACCTGCAGCCCCACGAAAGGCGCGGTCGAGTCCCACACGAACGTCGCCGTCGAGTACGCCGACACGTTCTGCGCTGAATCTATGTCCCGAGCGTTGACTTCGTACTGGATGCCGTTGCTCCAGCCCGGCGCGGGCTCGGCCACGCTCCACGACGCCGTCGTCGCCGAGGTGTTCCAGGTCTCCGCCGTCGCCGTCCATGACGACCCCGTCCAATAGACGGTATCGTTCGTATCCTCGATTCTCACCTGCACCTGGGCAAGCTCCGCGTAAGGATTGCCCGCGGGCTGGGCCTGCGCCGTTCCAGAGATCGCGGCCAAGGGCGTCGCCGGGCCGTAGAAGTTCCCGTTGACCGGCGCAATAATGGTCGGCGAGGAGGACTGAGTGTCGTAAAGGAAGGTCGAGGAGACCTGCGGCGCGGCCTGGTTCCCCGCGTTGTCTATCCCGCCCACCGCCACAAAGTATGTCGTCCCCGACGCCAGCTTGGAATTCAGGTTCGCGTCCGCGTAGCTCCACGTCCCAGAGCTAAACCCGGGGCCCGCTCCTCCGCTGTAAGATCCCGCCAAATTCGTCACCGCCGTTTGGAACGTGTCGTTGGGCGCGTTGACCGTCCCCGTCCAGTAATAAGTCGTTCCGCCCTGCAGATAGCCGATTTCCACCTGCACCGAGGCCACGCCCGAGTAGTCGTCCGACGCCGTCCCCGACACCGATGCTAAAGTGTTGACCTCCCTGCCGTTGCCCGGCTGCGTCACCCCGGCCAAGGGCGCCACGTTGTCGAAGCCAAAAACGTTTCCGGTCACTCCAGTGGCGGTCGAATCTTGCACGTTCCCGGCGACGTCCGTCGCCGAGGACAAGACCACGTATTGATATCCGGATTGGAAGCTGGGCAAGCCCGCGGACCACACCCACGTCCCCGAGTCCGCTCCGGTGTAGGTCACATTCGCGCTATTCCATACCGGCTGGCCCGGAGACCATGACGATCCGTTCCACCACGTGGTAAAGCCGGGGCCGGAACTAATCGCCACCGCCACCTGATTCACCCCCGAATCCGCCGGACTCGGGCTGCTGCACGTCGTCCCCACGCAGCCCATGTCCGACGCCGTGCCGGACAAGGCCGAAAGGCTCTTATAGTAATTCCCGTTGACCGGCTTGGAAATCCCCGCCACCGGCGGCGAATTGTCGATGGAGAACACCGCGTTGCCGTTGGCTCCGAACGCTTCCGTGTTTCCGGCCTGGTCGATGCCCTGCGTCATCACCCGGAACACGCCCGTCGGTCCCCAGTTCACCCCGGAATACGTCCACGTCGTCACTGAATTATCGAAGGTTTCCGTCGTGTTGGACACCACGAAGGTCGTGGGGTTGACCTGGAATACCGAGCCGTTCCAGAACAAGTCCGAGCCGTTGGCCGCGCAGCCGGGCCCCGCCTCCGTGTCGTTAGCCGCGCCGAATTTCTTGACGCACACCTGCACCGCGTTGACTCCGGACACGTCGTCCTGCGCGGTTCCGGAAATGACCGGCAGGGTCCGGTACGCTCCGCCGTTGGACGGAATCTTCACGTAGCTCTTGGGCGGAACCACGTCCACCGCGAAGGTCAAGTAGTGCCCGGGGTTTTCCTGGTTGGGCGTCGGCAGAGCCTTGTCCGCCGCGATGGTGTGCACGGTATAGTGCGCGCTCACGTAGTTCGTCGACGCGAAATACACGGTCCACGGCGTCGAGCTCCGCTGTCCCGTCCACGTTCCGGTGGAAAGCCACGCGTTCGAACTGCCCGGCGTCCCCTCCGAGGCCAAGGTAAACCCGCCGTTGACCCAGTCCCAGAAGTTTCCCGCCCCTTCCTGCAGCGACAAGTAGAACGCGCCCAGTCCTGCGCCCGGGCTCTGGTCCTGCGCCGTCCCGGAAATTTGCGTGGGCGTCGTCGGACCGCCGTAGCCCTTGCCCTGCACCGGATAAGTGACGGCGGTGATGGGCGCCGAGCTGTCGAAGACAAAGGTGTTCGTGGCCGCCGGGACCTGGAACGCCCCGGCCCCATTTTCCGCCACCGACACCACCGCGTAGCTCTGCTGCGTCTGCCACGCCGGCACCGAGGTGTAGTTCCACCCCAGCGTCCCCGACGCCGTCACCGTCGTTATCCCCGCCACGAACGACGAGCCGTCCCAGTAAGTGTAGTCTCCCGGCGTCGCGCAGTTCGCGTCCGCTCCGCAGTTGATGATCTTTAAATACACCGCCGAGACCCCGCTGGATCCGGCTCCTGCCGTCCCCGTGATCTTCGCCAAGCTGTTGTAAGCCGACCCGTTGACCGGGGCAGTGATCCCAGAGGTCGGCACCGTCGTGTCCACCAGCACCTCCATCGACGAAATCCCGACCGCGTAGGAGGACTGCGTGTTCAAGGCCTTGTCCGTGCCCTGCGCCAAAATTAAGTATGTGTGCCCGCTGATGACGTCACCGCCCAAGGCGCCGCTCCCAGTGTAAGTCCACGTCGCCGACGTCACCCCAGTCGCTCCAGTCGAGACCGCCACGAAGTCCACCGCCGACCCGTTGAAGCTCGTCCCGTTCCACCACCCCGCATTTGTGGCCTGCGTCTCGTCGTGCAGAGCCACCTGCACCGTTCCCACGCCCGAAAAGTCGTCCGTCGCCGTGCCGGAGAGTTCCTGCAGGGTCGAGACCTCCGTGGGATTGCCCACGTAGCCCGGCTCCGCGATGCCCGCAACCGGCGCCACGTTGTCGAAGCTAAACGTCGAGCCCCGGGCGTTGAAGTACCCCTCCACGTTGCCCGCGTTGTCCGTCGCGTTGGTCGTGATGTAGTACGAGGAACCGCTTTGCAGCGACAAGCTTAAATTGCCCGGGGTATAAGTCCATGACGACGTGTAAAGCGTTCCCGTCAACGACTGAAACGCGGGTTGGAAAGCGTTGGTGCCGTTCCACCACTGATTGGTCGCCACATCCTTGACCGCCAGCAGCACCTGCTGCACGCCCGATCCGAACAAGTTGTCCGCAGCCGTGCCGGTAATGGACCCGAGGCTATTGACAAAAGCGCCGTTGGCGGGCTGGCTCACCCCGCTTTGCGGCGCCTCGTTGTCGTAAAGAAAGCTGACGGTCGAGTACTGCACCGAAATATTGCCGGCGGCATCCTGCGCGCGGGCGTTGATCGTGTACGTCGTTCTGCTCTGGAAGCCGAAAGTCGAGTTCCACACGCTCCAGTCGGGCACCGTTCCGGACGACGCGAACCATGCGATGCCCGCGTCGGACGGAGGCAGATCGAAAACGTCTCCCGAGTTATCCCAATAATTCGAGCCGTTGTAATAGCGCACCTGCACTTGAGTCAGAGGCGTATTGCTGCCAGAACCAACGGCCGCCGTGCCCGTAATCGCCGCCAGGCTATTTTCCGGATTATTGTTCGCCGGCTGGGTGATCGCGACGGTCGGCGGAATCGAGTTGAAGGTAAAGACGAAGGAGCTGACGATGACGTTTGTGTTGCCCGCGGCGTCCGTCGCCTGCACATTGATGCGGTATTGCGTGCCGGAAACCCAGGTCGGCGTCGAACCCGTCAAGCTCCAGTCGACGGTCTGCTGGCCTTGGGTGTTCCTGGTTCCCTGCGTGAACGCGGAAGTTACCGGCAGGAACTCCTCCGTCAAGTTTCCGCTGAACGTCCCGCCATACCAAAACTCGCCCAGGCTCAGGTTTTCAATGGACACCCCGATATTGGACAATCCCGAGAAATAAACCCCGCTTCCCGCGTCATTGGCCGTGCCCGAGAGGCCGCTGGCGGACAAGGACGCGGGCTCGTAGGCTTGATTCGGGACCAGCAGCTGCACCGTCGGCGCGGTCGAGTCCCACACGAACGTCGTGGTCGTGTTGGACGACGTGTTCTGCGCTTCGTCTATATCTCGAGCATTGATCTGGTATAGCGTGCCGTTTTGCCATCCGGAACCGGGCTCTGGATAACTCCATGTCCCCGTGCCGGTCGCCACATTCCACGTCTCAGCGGTCAGCGTCCATGACGATCCGGTCCAGTAGGTTGAGTTGTTCGTGTTCTCGATCCTCACTTGCACCTGAGAAAGCTGCGCGTAAGGATTGCCCGCGGGCTGCGCCGCGGCCGTGCCCGAAATGGACGCCAGCAGATTGCTCGGGCCGTAATAGAAATCGGAGGGGGCCAGAATCGTGGGTGAAGACGCCTGATTGTCGAAAAGGAACGTGACGGACGAGAACGTCACCGCCTGGTTGCCCGCGTTGTCCAGCCCTTGCACCGCCACGAAATATGTCGTTCCTGATTGCAGCTTGGAGTTTAAATTGGCGTCCGCGTAGCTCCAGGTGCCTGAGCTGTATCCCGGCCCCGTTCCTCCACTGTAAGATCCCGCCAAATTCGTCACCGACGCCTGGAACGTGTGGTTGGGCGAGTTGACCGTGCCCGTCCAATAATAGGTCGTCCCGGCCAGGATGTATCCGATCTCCACGTTCAGCGACGCGACGCCAGAGTAGTCATCCGACGCCGTGCCGGACACCGCCGCCAAACTGTTGACCTCGCTCCCGTCCGTCGGCGAGGCCACCCCGGCCAGGGGCGCCACGCTGTCGAATCCGAAAACGTTGTCCGTCACGCCCGCGGCGGTCGAGGACTGCACGTTTCCGGCGATGTCCGTCGCCGAGGATAAAGCCAGGTATTGCGCTCCCGACTGCCATGCCGGCAGGCCCGCCGACCACACCCATGTCCCCGAGTCTGCCCCGCTATAGGTCACGTTCGCCGTATTCCAAAGCGGGGCTCCGCTTGACCAGGACGATCCGTTCCACCACGTGGTAAAGCCGGGACCGGAACTAATCGCCACCGCCACCTGGCTCACCCCGGAATCGGCCGGGCTCGGGCTGCCGCATGTCGTGCCCACGCAGCCCATGTCCGACGCCGTTCCACTTAGGCTCGCCAAGCTCTTGTAGTAATTTCCGTTTTGCGGCGTGGCAATTCCGGCCACCGGCGGCGAGTTGTCGATGGAAAACACCGCGTTCCCGTTGGCTCCCGCGCTCTCCGTATTCCCGGCCTGGTCGACGCCTTCCGTCATCACCCGGAATACGCCCGTCGCCCCCCAGTTCACCCCGGAATACGTCCACGTCGTCACGGAATTATCGAAGGTTTCCGTCGTGTTGGACACCACGAAAGTCGCGGGATTGACCTGGAACACCGAGCCGTTCCAGAACAAATCCGATCCGTTGGCGACGCACCCGGGCCCCGCCTCCGTGCCGCCGGCTCCTCCGAATTTCTTGATGCATACCAATATTTCGTTGACGCCCGACACGTCGTCCTGCGCCGTTCCGGAAATAAGCGGCAGGGTCCGGTACGCCCCGCCATTGGACGGAATCTTCACGTAACTCTTGGGCGGCACCACGTCCACCGAGAAATTCACGTAATGCCCGGGATTTTCCTGGTTTGCGCTTGGTTGAGCCTTATCCGCCGCGATGGTATGCACGATGTAATGGGCCGAGGAGAAATTGGTCGAACTGAAATACACCGCCCATGGCGTCGAAGCCGTCTGGCCGGACCAAGTCCCGGTGGAAAGCCACGCGTTCGACCCCGCGGGCGCCCCTTCCGAAGATAAGTTGAATCCGCCGTTGACCCAGTCCCACCATTTGCTCGAAGCCGCATCTTGAAGAGAGATATAAAACGCCCCCAAACCCGCTCCGGGCGTCTGGTCTTGCGCCGTTCCCGATATCTGCGTCGGAGTCGTCGCGCCGCCGTAGCCCTTGCCTTGGAGCGGATATAAAATATCCGTCACCGGGGCGGAACTGTCGAACACGAAGGTGTTGGTCGTCGCCGGAACCTGGAACGCCCCCGCCCCGTTCTCCGCCACCGACACCACCGCGTAGGCCTGCTGCGTCTGCCACGCCGGCACCGTCGTATAGTTCCACCCCAAGGTCCCGGACGCCGTCACCGTCGTTACTCCCGCCACGAACGACGAGCCGTTCCAGTACGTATAGTCCCCGGGCGTCGCGCACGCCGCGTCCACGCCGCAGTTTATGATCTTCAAATACACCGCCGAGACGCCGCTGGCCCCGGCTCCCGCCGTTCCGGTGATTTTCGGCAGGCTGCTGTAAGCCAGTCCGTTGGCCGGCGTGGTAATCGCGGAGGTCGGAACCTCAGTATCCACCAAAACCTCCATCGACGAGACGCCCACCCCGTACGTTGATTGGGTGTTCAAGGCCTTGTCCGTGCCCTGCGCCAAAATTAAGTAGGTGTGCCCGCTGATGACGTCACCGCCCAGGGCGCCGGAGCCGGTGTAGGTCCACGACGCCGACGTCACGCCCGCCGCCGCGGTCGACGCCGCCACGAAGTCCGCCGCCGACCCGTTGAAGCTCGTCCCGTTCCACCATCCGGCGCCCGAACTCTGCGTCTCGTCGTGCAAAGCCACCTGCACCGTTCCCACGCCGGAAAAGTCGTCCGTCGCCGTGCCGGAGAGTTCCTGCAGGGTCGAGACCTCCGTGGGGTTGCCCACGTAGCCGGGCTCCGCGATGCCCGCCACCGGCGCCACGTTGTCGAAACTGAACGTCGAACCGCGGGCATTGAACCACGCTTCCACGTTTCCGGCGTTGTCGGTGCCCTGCGTGGTGATGTAATAGGAGGATCCGCTCGTCAACTTGTTGCTCTGCAGGCTCGTGTAAGTCCAGGACGAAGGCCAAAGATTCGCGCTGAATTGCGCGGACGGGCCGAAGCTTGCGATGGAAAAGCCCGCGGCGCCGTCCCACCAATTCCCGGTATTGTTGTTCCGGATGGCGATGGAAATGGTCTTGACGCCGGAACCGCCGCTAGGGTAGTTCGGATCTTGCTCCGTTCCCGTGATCTGGGACAGGGAATTGACGAACGTGTCGTTGGCGGGGTTGGAAACGTAGCTCTGCGGCGCCTCGGTGTCGTAAAGGAAGGTCTTCGTGTCGTAGGTCTGGTCGAAATTACCCGCCACGTCCTCCGCCCGAGCGTTGACTTGGTAGGTGTGCTGATCCGTGAAATTAAATGTCGCGCTCCAAACGCTCCAATTGGCGGTGGTCGTGGCGGAGAACCACGCGTTATCGGCCGTCAGGCCGCCGCTGCAGTTGCCGCTCTGGGTGCAGTAATTGGTCAAGCTTTGATCGTAAATCCGCTCCTGGACCAGCGCCAGCGGCGCCACCGCGGCGGCCGCGGTGCCCGTGATTGCCGCCAAGCTGTTCTGATCGGAGGAGAGAAGAGCCGGCTGCGTGATCTTCGTGGTGGGCCGTGCCGTCGTGTAGGTAAACGACGATTGCTTGGTGACGGAGACGTTGGTCGCCGCGTCGATGGAGCGGACTTGAACGATATATTCCGTTCCGCTCGTCCACGCCGGGGTCGAGGAGTAAACCCAGGAACTCAGGCCGCCGCTGACGGGAATCCAATTGGGCGGGCTGCCGTTGATCCAGGACGTGCCGGTCCACACCTGGGTTTGGGTGGAAATGCTCACGTCCACCTCGTTGACCACGCCCGGCGGCGTGTCATTGGCGGTCCCCGCGAGGCTGATGGGACTGTTGTAATAGGAATTGTCGGCCGGCGTCGAAATGCCCACGGTCGGGTTGGTCACGTCGTAGGTGAACGTTCCGATGTTCTCAACCCGCGTGTTCTGCGCGTTGTTGATCATCTGGACCTGGACGGTGTACTGTGTCCCATCGACCAACGTCAAACCCCCGCTAAGATCAAAGGTCCAGTTGTCCGGATTTCCGTAGGCATACGTCTTCGTGCTCAAATACACCGGCGCGCCCGCGGTGAACGTACCAGACAGCCCGGTCAGCCACCCGCCCGCGCCGCCCGAAGATGAAATCGCGACGGCAAAGCTGGAAACGCCGGCAGGGCTGTCTAGGGCCGTTCCGGAAATAGCGGTCACGCTGGCGTTGATGTAGGCCGGCGTGGTCAGGCCCGCGGAAGAGACGCCCGCGTCATACGTGAACGACGAGCTGGCCACCGCGGCCTGCGCGTTGCCCGCCAGGTCCGTCGCCGAAGAGTACGCCACGTAGGTGTTCACGTTGGCCCACGGCGGCGTCCCGAAATTGTAGCTCCACGCCTGCGTCGAGCCCT
>DATLSD010000027.1:0-2697 GCA_035534315.1 Elusimicrobiota bacterium | reverse complement strand
CAGCCGCTTTAAAACCGGGGCTTTTAAGATCGACGTCGGCTTGAACCTGCTTTACTTCATGCTCCTCCGACAAAACAGCCGCGCCGGAAAGATGACCGTCCGCGATTTCCGCGCCGTCGTGCGCCACATCCGCCTGGATGTCGAATTTCGACGACTCCAAATCCTGGACATCCCCGGACAGCGTCGCGTTCCATCCCGAAAAGGCCGCGGCTACTTTCCGGAACTTAAAATCCATTTGACCAAGGTTCCCGCCGCCCAAGCCGACATTCCCGTCAAAAGAAACCGTTCCCTGCCGGGTCTGGCCGTTTTTGTTCATCGAAAACGCGGCGGACAGCGAAGCCGTGAAAGGCCGGACGATTTGAAAATGACGGATATCGGCGTCAAGCCCGGAGATTTCCATCGTCTCGCCCGTCGCTTCGTTCCGATACTGAAGCCGGCCGCCGGAGATGAGAATTTTTCCGGCCGCATAGCTAAACGGAGACGCCGTGGAACTTTCCGACGCCGCGGCGCTCCCAGGCCGGGCCGTTTTGGTCGAAAACATATCGGAGAAGTTAAAAGTTCCGTTTTTACGCGCGACGATGCTGATTTCCGGGTTTTGAGCCGTTAAGCTTGCCACCACCAAACGGCGATGAAGCAGCGGGAAAAGCCGCACCCGCACGCTCAGGGAGCCGAGCGAGAGAAAGGTGCCGGCCGAAAAATCGGGCCTCTCGGAGATCGCGAAATCCTTAATGGTCGCGCCGTGAATGAGGCTCCAGCCGACGCTTCCGATTTTAACGTCCCGGTTTATTTTCTGCTTGGCCTCCGAAGCGATCAAGGCGCGGATTCTCGCGGGTGGAAACAATCGCCCGAGAATAAACGGCGCGAGCGCCGCAGCGATGAGAAAAAGTGCCACGGCGACGGCAGCGGCGCGCCACAAATAGGCAGCGGCTTTCTTCATGAGGATGCCCTAAAAATACTAAAATCGACGTTTATGGACAAGATCGTCATCCGCGGAGCTAGGCAGCATAACCTCAAGAACATCAGCCTGGAGATTCCCCGCGGCAAATTGGTCGTCGTCACGGGCCTCTCCGGCTCGGGCAAGTCCTCTCTCGCCTTCGACACGCTCTACGCCGAGGGCCAACGCCGCTACGTGGAGAGCCTCTCGGCCTACGCGCGTCAGTTCCTGGAGATGATGGACAAGCCCGACGTGGACTCCATCGACGGGCTGTCCCCGGCCATCGCCATCGAGCAGAGAAATCCCTCGCGCAACCCCCGCTCGACCGTGGCGACCTCGACGGAAATCTACGACTATCTGCGCCTGCTCTTCGCGCGGGTCGGCGTTCCGCACTGCCCCAAGTGCGGCAAGCGCGTGCGCAAGCAGTCCCAGCAATCTATCGTCAACGAAGCGCTGCGCCAATACGCCGGAGAGTCCATCTCCGTGTACGCCCCGATTATCCGCAGCCGGCAAGGCACCTACGAGGAGCTCTTCAAGCGTTTAAAGCGCGAAGGGTTCGCGCGCGTCCGCGTGGACGGCAAGCCTTTGGAGCTGGACAAAATTCCTACGCTCAGCCGCTACCAGAAGCACAGCATCGACCTCTTCGTCGACAAACTCAAAGCGGAACCGGACGAAAAAGAGCGGCTGGCCGACTCGGTCGAAATCGCGGTCAAGCAGGCCCAGGGCCTTGTCCGCATCGAGCCCTCGGCCTCGCCATCGGCCGGCGCGCTGATGAGCGAACACCACGCCTGCCCGGACTGCGGCATCAGCCTGCCCGAGCTTGAGCCTCGTCTTTTCTCCTTTAATTCCCCTTACGGCGCCTGCCCGGACTGCGGCGGCCTGGGCATCAAAAGCGAAATCGATATGGACTTGGTCGTGCCGGATGAGTCCCTGTCCATCGAAGAAGGCGCGGTGGCGGCTTGGGCCGACCCGGTCACGACCCGCACCAACCGCTGGAAACGCTCGTGGTCGGGCTACTACGCGGAAATTTTGGAGCAAATCTGCCGCCAGCACGGCATCAATCCGCGCGCGTCTTGGAAATCTCTGCCCCCCAAGCACAAGGACATCATCATGCACGGCGGCGGGACTTACAAGCCGAGTTGGGCCAAGAACGACCAGGAATTCGAGGGCGTCATCCGCAATCTGGAGCGGCGCATTTCGGAGACCGAGTCCGAGTTCGTTAAGGAATCCATCGCCGAGCGCTTCATGCGCAAGAAGACCTGCCCGGCGTGCAAAGGCGCCCGGCTTAAAGTCGAACCCCTGGCCGTCAAAATTTCGGGCAAGAACATCACCGAGCTCACGGCCCTTTCGGTCGGCAAATCCGCCGAGTTTTTCTCGGGCTTATCCCTGGGCCAGAGCGAGAAAATCATCGCCCGCCCCATCTTGAAGGAAATCGTCTCGCGCCTGACCTTCCTCAACAGCGTGGGCTTGAACTATCTGACTTTGGATCGCGCCTCGGAGACCTTGGCCGGCGGGGAGGCCCAGCGCATCAACCTGGCCACGCAAATCGGCTCGGGCTTGACCGGCGTTCTCTACGTGCTTGACGAGCCTTCCATCGGGCTTCACCCGCGCGACAACACGCGCCTTATCGCCACGCTTAAAACCTTGCGCGACTTGGGCAACACTCTGGTCATCGTCGAGCATGACGAAGAGACCATGCGCAGCGCGGATTGGATTATCGATTTGGGCCCGGGCGCGGGAGCCCACGGCGGGCGCATCATGGC